>NZ_QKQR01000006.1:0-409216 GCF_008042305.1 Bacillus sp. AY18-3
GTAGGACGTTGCCAGGCAATTGGAGGATTAGCTCAGCTGGGAGAGCACCTGCCTTACAAGCAGGGGGTCGGCGGTTCGATCCCGTCATCCTCCACCATTTAGCCGACTTAGCTCAATTGGTAGAGCAACTGACTTGTAATCAGTAGGTTGGGGGTTCAAGTCCTCTAGTCGGCACCAGAAAATCATGGCGGTTGTGGCGAAGTGGTTAACGCACCGGATTGTGGCTCCGGCATTCGTGGGTTCGATTCCCATCAGTCGCCCCATTTTTTCTTTGAATAATTAATATGCGGGTGTGGCGGAATTGGCAGACGCACTAGACTTAGGATCTAGCGCCTTTGGCGTGGGGGTTCGACTCCCTTCACCCGCACTTTTAATAAAATAACTCAAACATGTCTTGCGGAAGTAGTTCAGTGGTAGAATACAACCTTGCCAAGGTTGGGGTCGCGGGTTCGAATCCCGTCTTCCGCTCCAATTTTCAATATGACATGCCGGGGTGGCGGAACAGGCAGACGCACAGGACTTAAAATCCTGCGGTGGGTGACCACCGTGCGGGTTCGACCCCCGCCCTCGGCACCATATGCGCCCGTAGCTCAATTGGATAGAGCGTTTGACTACGGATCAAGAGGTTAGGGGTTCGACTCCTCTCGGGCGCGCTTTTATTAACGGGAAGTGGCTCAGCTTGGTAGAGCACCTGGTTTGGGACCAGGGGGTCGCAGGTTCAAATCCTGTCTTCCCGATTTTCCAAAAACACGGGGCCTTAGCTCAGCTGGGAGAGCGCCTGCCTTGCACGCAGGAGGTCAGCGGTTCGATCCCGCTAGGCTCCACTTATTTTAATATATTTTATGGCGGTGTAGCTCAGCTGGCTAGAGCGTACGGTTCATACCCGTGAGGTCGGGGGTTCGATCCCCTCCGCCGCTACCATAAAGGACCTTTAGCTCAGCTGGTTAGAGCAGACGGCTCATAACCGTCCGGTCGTAGGTTCGAGTCCTACAAGGTCCACCACTAAAGCTTTATATCTCGGAGGTATACCCAAGTTCGGCTGAAGGGATCGGTCTTGAAAACCGACAGGCGGCGAGAGTCGCGCGGGGGTTCGAATCCCTCTACCTCCTCCATTTTTTCTAAATTAAATATTTTATCATCGCGGGGTGGAGCAGCACGGTAGCTCGTCGGGCTCATAACCCGAAGGTCGCAGGTTCAAATCCTGTCCCCGCAACCAAATGGTCCCGTGGTGTAGTGGTTAACATGCCTGCCTGTCACGCAGGAGATCGCCGGTTCGACCCCGGTCGGGACCGCCATTTTTTTACATAAAGGCTCGGTAGCTCAGTCGGTAGAGCAGAGGACTGAAAATCCTCGTGTCGGCGGTTCGATTCCGTCCCGAGCCACCATTTTGAAGTCGCAAGCCGACTTAGCTCAACTGGTAGAGCAACTGACTTGTAATCAGTAGGTTGGGGGTTCAAGTCCTCTAGTCGGCACCACTTTCAAAATGAGCCATTAGCTCAGTTGGTAGAGCATCTGACTTTTAATCAGAGGGTCGAAGGTTCGAATCCTTCATGGCTCACCATTTACAATTTAATGCGGGTGTAGTTTAGTGGTAAAACAAGAGCCTTCCAAGCTCTGGTCGAGAGTTCGATTCTCTTCACCCGCTTTTCAATTATGGGCCTATAGCTCAGCTGGTTAGAGCGCACGCCTGATAAGCGTGAGGTCGATGGTTCGAGTCCATTTAGGCCCACCATAATTATTCCGCAGTAGCTCAGTGGTAGAGCTATCGGCTGTTAACCGATCGGTCGTAGGTTCGAGTCCTACCTGCGGAGCCATATTATAGAGAAGTACCCAAGTGGCTCAAGGGGCTCCCCTGCTAAGGGAGTAGATCGCGAACGCGGTGCGAGGGTTCGAATCCCTTCTTCTCTGCCAGAATTGGCCCGTTGGTCAAGTGGTTAAGACACCGCCCTTTCACGGCGGTAACACGGGTTCGAATCCCGTACGGGTCATACTAAAAGAGATAGCATAATCTGCTATCTCTTTTTTGTTGTGTAAAAGCGGACTTTGGATAGTCTGCTTTTTTTATGGGTTTTTTGTGTCTTTAATGCTTGATAGTAATTATTGCAATAAGTTGTAGGAGATTTATATATATGCATTTATTTTTGCAACCTTTTTATTCTCTCATTCGACTATATTAGTAAAGGGAGGAAGAAATAAAAATGGACATAGCCTATCTAGTAAACCAAGCAACAAGAGGAAATGATCAAGCATTTGAACAACTTATTACTTTTGTTCGCCCAAAGCTATATCGAACAGCCTATTCTTATGTAAGAAATGAACAAGATGCACTGGATATATACCAAGAAACAATTTATGAAGCATATCTTTCATTGAGAAAATTAAAAAAGCCGGAGAAATTTCAAAGTTGGATTACTAAAATTCTTGTTTTTAAATCCATTGATTTTGTAAGAAAGTCCTCTAGACAATTTGTTGCGAATGATGAAATGTTATCTAATTTATGTACAGAAGAGAGCATGAATAAATTAGAGCAATCGCTGGATTTAACCGAGGCATTTAATTTCTTAGACCCTACTTACAAAACCATTATTTTATTAAGGTATTATCACGATTTATCTATTAAGGAAATTGCTGAGGTTCTTAATTCTCCAGAAGGAACGGTAAAATCTCAATTACATCGAGCAAAGCAAGCCTTACGCCCCATTTTAAAGGAGGGATATAGTTATGAATAAAGAAGAAATTAATCACCATATCAATGATATTCCTATACCAGAAGATCGGTTAATTCAAAGAGAAAAAACAGCCATGCTTCAAGCTAAGAAAAATCAGTACCGTAGAAAAAAAACAATTAAGTATTCTAGTCTTATTGCTTGTGGAATATGTGTTTCTCTCTTAGGTTTTGGATTCATTTCTCCTATTATGGCAAAGACATTATCGGGTGTTCCAGTTATAGGCTCCATTTATGAACAATTTAATGATATTGCTTCTGATAAAATTGAAAAGGATGAGCTTGCCACATCAATTGAGAGACGAGATAGTCATAGTGGTTTAACGATGAATGTGAAAGAAGCTGTTTACGATGGTGGACGTTTAGTGGTCACGGTGGAATACAAAGGAGAGAATCCTATTTCCAAAAGTAATGAAGAGAAAGCTGGATTTAGTTATATAACCATTAATGGGAAAGAAGTCAGAGCTGCAATTGGTTCTACTTCACAGAAGTCAAAAGGACAAAACACCATTATTGAGCAGCATGAATTTACTCTGGCTAATTACGGTGAATTTGGTGATAAAATTGATATTTCCGTCCATGGGAAAGATTTATTTGAACAAACAGGAATATGGAACGTAGCATTTCCTCTTACAAAAGTTGAAGGTGAGATTCATAAATTCACTCCTAATATAAAAACATTAACGAAAGATAATTTATATGCATTAACAGTAAATCAAGTAACCTTTTCTTCACTTTCAACGAGGATTGATTTGACCTTTGATTATCCAAAAGAAATGGAAGCTAATGATAGCTGGCCAGCACTTGATTATACCGTAACTGATGATAAAGGAAAAATCTACGAAGGAGTCAGCTTGCAAGTTGGTAGCACGGGACTATACGGACACCATATTGTTTTAGCTCTTCCACCAATGGATAATCCTCCAAAATCCTTAACAATTGAACCTACGTATCTTAGTGGTCTAAATGATACATTAAAAAATGGAGGTGCTGAAGATTTAAAAACGACTGTGTTGCTACAATAATTAAAGAGCTTTGCTAGGTTCACATGTTTATTGACTGTTAATAAATGACGGTATGTTAATTTGACGTGTATGGAAAAAACATCGCTGTCCAGCTAAGATAAATTTGTATCCATATAATCAAAAGACGCTATTCTTTTTGTAGAAATATACAGAAAGGATGGCGTTTGTTATGCTGTTATCATTGTCGGTTTTTGTCGGTAAGTCGATATATTGCAAAAATCGCTGATATATTTGGAGTTACGGTCCATATATTTAAAAAATCGCTGATATAATTTCACTTACCGACAAAAACATAAGAAAATCCCTTTCACAATCTAAAGAAAACGTCTCCATTGAGATGGATTCCACACCTATTCCATCAACTTTACACTCTATGTGAAAAAGTTCACAAATAGGTCATAATTTGTGAAGTAATTCACAATAATACGTGCTACAATATGAATGTAAAGAAGTTAAACAACATTAAATTAGTATTTTAATTAATTACTTAAACAATCATAAAAAAATATATGTGAACAATAGAGAGGGGAAATTACCATGAAAAAAGGTATCAATCGTGTAGTATTAGTAGGAACAGGAGCTGTAGGTTGTAGTTACGCTTACTCAATGATCAACCAAGGTGTAGCTGAAGAATTCGTATTAGTAGATGTTAATGAAGCAAAAGCAGAAGGGGAAGCAATGGACTTAAGCCATGCGGTACCATTCTCTCCATCACCAACAAAAGTTTGGAGCGGTAGCTATGCAGATTGTAAAGATGCAGATCTAGTTGTTATCACTGCTGGATTACCACAAAAGCCAGGTGAAACTCGTTTAGACTTAGTTGAGAAAAATACAAAGATCTTTAAACAAATCGTTCGCGGCATTATGGATAGCGGGTTCGATGGAATCTTCTTAATCGCAACTAACCCAGTTGATATTTTAACTTACGTAACTTGGAAAGAATCTGGTTTACCAAAAGAGCGCGTAATCGGTTCTGGTACTACTTTAGACTCTGCTCGTTTCCGTTACATGTTAGGTGACTACTTAGATGTAGATCCACGTAACGTTCATGCTTACATCGTTGGTGAACACGGTGACACTGAACTTCCAGTATGGAGCCACGCTACTATCGGTGTACAAAAACTAGAAACAATCTTAGCTAACAACGAACAGTACAAACAAGAAGACTTAGATAAAATCTTCGAAAATGTACGCGATGCAGCTTACCATATCATCGAGCGTAAAGGTGCAACTTACTACGGAATCGGTATGTCACTACTTCGTGTAACTAAAGCAATCTTAAGCAACGAGAACAGCGTATTAACTGTATCTGCATACCTTGAAGGACAATATGGTGAGAAAGATGCTTTCGTAGGTGTTCCAGCTGTTATTAACCGCGAAGGTGTACGTGAAATCGTAGAACTTGAGCTAAATGAAGAAGAAAAAGCGAAATTCGCTCATTCTGTAAAAGTATTAAAAGAAACAATGGCACCAGTACTATAATAATTGCTAAATAATTCAGAGGCGGGAAACTGCTTCCTACCTCTGAGTTTTTATATAATTTAATATAAATTCCTTTTCCGGTTTCCCTTGTATATCCCCAATATACCCCTTTTGCTGGATAAGGGTCGTTTATAGAAAAGAGCACTCTACTTTATATAGAGTGCTCTTTATTATTATTTTTTAGGTGTTAATCCTAATTTCTTTAAAATATCTGCCAGTGTACCGCTTTTTGATTTTTCAACAGGTATTTGTGATTTAGATGCATCTGGTCCTTTTTTCAAGAAGTTCTTTTCAACGAAACGAATATCTTTTTCGTCGACAATGCCATCTTTGTTAAGGTCGCCGTCTTTCACAGATAGTCCTTTTTTACCATAGTTGCTAGCGATAATTTCAGCATCTTTCATATCAATTACTTTATCAGCATTTACATCGCCAGCAAGGTTTTCGTCAGGTCGTGCATAATAATATTGACCAAGTAGTTTACCATCTTTTTCAGTACCTAGTTTTGTAGTTAGTCGGCTTGTTAAATGTCCTGGAACCTCCACGTATAAGTTATAATCACGTTTATTAACAGGAAGTCCATTCAATTTGAAGTAACCGTATTTATCAAGTGAGCCTTCAAACTTATGACGGTAAGAATCTGTTGCATATACTTTTACACCAAGCTTTGTATAATCGAATTTCTCATCTAAATATCCACGTTCATTTAAGAATGCACCAGGTTTAATATTTCCTTCTACTTTTGAGTTTAAAGACATAACTGAGAATGTTTGATCTTGAAGCACACGCATTCTGCTTGGCTCTGATTCACCTTGTTTCCAGTAAACGAACACCGGTAAATCTAATTGAGCATTTGCTTCATAAAACTCATCATTTTCTACCTTGAAAGTTACATCAATGAACGGGAAGTCACCATCTAATCCGGCGAAGTTTTTATCATCGATAGCTCCGCCTACTGTAACAGAACCTTCTTCTAGTTTCGGCTCATTTACTTTTGCGGTTACCCCTTTTTCAGAAAGGAGTTTTTCAAAAGCAGGATTCAATTTCGCATTTGCAAATTTGAAGTTCTTCTCTAGGAATTTTACGTTAAATTCTCCAGATACAAATTGTTTCACATGTTTGGCGTTTAGTGTCACAGTGAATTCATCATCTTTATATAATTCTTTTTTATCATAACTAGCTTTTGCATATTGTGCACCTTGCGGAATAAACCAATAGTTATTTACACCGCTTGGATAGTCAGGACCTGCAGTTGCATAATCGAAAATATATACGCCTGTGTTCATTGGACCTTCAGTTTTAAAGGAATCAGGTGTAATACCAACTTTAAAGTCACCATTTTCAGTAATAGGTAAAAACTTGTGCAAGTAGGGAGAATAGTCATAGTACATAACGCCGTTCGCTTCTTGCGTAATGTTTAATCCTTTTCCTCTTAAGTAGTCAACGTTAGAATCATATACATTTCCTTTAATCCATAGTGCTTTTTTACCGTCTTCTACTGTATAGTTTTCTTCATTTAATTCATAAATACCAGGCTGTAATCCAGTTAATTTCACTTCTGGCGGTGTATTATCAATTACGACATAATCACCTTTCACACGTGCTTTCCCGGCTTTATCGTAGCCAACAAATTCAATTGTGTAATCTCCTTCTGGTAAGTCGATTTTTTCATCACCAATTGGTTTTGCAGGATCATTTGTAAAAGGATACACTCTGCCGTTAAAGAATGAATCTAAATAGTAATACACATCTGTTTTTAAGCCACTCGTGTTTAATGTTCCGATGAAGCCAAGTGCTTTATTTGTTTTGGAATCTTTCACGATAAGATCTAACGTTTCAAGTTCGCTATTTAATTGGAACGCCCCGTGAACATATGATTCGCGGTATGGATTGAATGTAGATGTATCAGTTGAGATTGTTTTTCTTGATAATAGTGCATTTTCAATACCAGGCTCTGACACACGAATAGAGAACGGAATTTGATACGTTTCTTCTTTATTTTTTGTATTTGTAATATGAATATATCCTTCATATCGGCCTTGCTTTGCACCAGCTGGAATATTAATTTTTGCTTCAATTTCATCTGATTTACCAGCATCAGTCGTAATTGTTTCAGAAGTAGAAATTTTTACACCGTTTGCGGTAGCGTCGTTAATGGCAGAAGAAGCTGGTGTATAAGAAATGTCTGTTTTAAATTCTTTCTTCTCTTGTTTATTGCGGTTTTCAATTTTAATTTTTCGTTTTTGTTCAATTGATTCCCCGTCTTTTTGATAGTATTTACCGAATGCAATGGATCCAGTTTCTTCTGGTACTTCAATCACTTCATCATTGACAATTGTTTTTGTCGTATCTAATACTTTAAAACTTGTTTCCGTGTGAACAGAGTTATAAGCATCTACTCGTCCAGCTCCAACTTCATATACGGAATACTTTTCTTTTAAATCATCAGCTGTGTTCATAAGAGATGCCTTTACATCGAATGGAGAGTATTCTGGGTGTTCTTGCAAAATAAGAGCAGCAACGCCAGCGATATGAGGAGATGCCATGGATGTTCCTTGCATACGTTCATAGGAAACATCGTAGTTTTCACCTTCTTGCGGGTCGTTAATATATTCAGGTACTGTTGAAAGTACCGCAACACCAGGCGCTGTAATATCAGGTTTAATATCATCATTTGATGTAACAGGGCCGCGTGAGCTAAAGTCTGCAAGATGATCGCCTTTTGTTTGAATGTAATTGATTTCATCGAAAGTTAAGGATGTTTTGCCTTGTTCAATTTGAGCTTTTAGTTTTTCGCCATCTTCTTTCGTTAGGCGGAATGCTGGAATGTATTTTGTACTTTCGCCAATGTAGTAAGGAATTTCTCCATCCACATTGTTATAAATAATAACTGCTTTTGCACCAGCTTGTTTCGCATTTGCGATTTTTTCATCAAACGAGATTGTACCACGTGCAACGAGAGCAATTTTTCCTTTTACATCCTTTTTACTAAACTCGTCAGGAGTACCGATCCCTACAGATTCAATAGGGAGAGATTGTCCTTTGAAATCTTCTATTTTATCAGTGAAGTTTTTGCCGAATAAAATTAGGTTAGGGAATTGTAATTGCCCAGCATGACCGGATAGTTTCGGTAATGAAATAGAGCTATCACTTGCTCCAACTGTAATAGCAAATGGAGAAGCGCCTGGTGACCCAAGTGTCGCTGGATTTGGGCCAGAGTTCCCGGCAGCAACGACTGTAACAACGCCCGAAAGCATTGCGTTATTGACAGCGATAGACGTTGGATCAAGCGGATTGTTGCTATCGTCACCTAACGATAAGTTAATGACGTTCATACCGTCAGAAATAGATTTATCGATTGCAGCAATAATACCAGAACTATCGCCGCTTCCGTAAGGACCTAGTACACGATAGTTATACAGTTCAATGTCAGGTGCAACACCTTTTACTGCGGAATCTGATTTATTTTTCTTTTGAGCAGAAACGATACCTGCTACGTGAGTACCATGCGCAGTATAGAAGGAAGAACCACGATCATCAAATTCAGGAGCGCCAGATTGTTGCCACTCTGTATAAGTTGTTTCCATCGGATCTGCATCGTTATTAATAAAGTCCCAACCTTTTACGGAGTTTGGGTCTACCTTACTAGAATCCTCACCCGATTTTGCGCGATAGCCTTTATACACGTCTTTTAAGTCAGGGTGATTGTAATCAATACCTGTATCTAGTACACCAACTTTAATTCCTTTTCCGGTAATGCCCTCGCTATGTAACTTATCTACCCCAATTTGGGGAATGCTATCTGTTAGTTTTTGAGGTGCTTTCTGCTCTGCTTGTTTTGGTAAATTTAATTTCACTTCGTAATCTTTCCAAATACGTTTTACAACGCCAATGCGTAACAATTCTTCAACTGTATTTGCAGGTAACGTTAGCGCAACACCATTTATAGCGTGCTTATAAGAACGTTTAATTTGTACAGACTGGAAATTCCCTGATTTTACTGATGGGCTGAATTGATAAAGGCGTTTTAATCCTTTTTGGAATTCCTCATGTTCTTGATCAATACGTGCCTTTATATTTTCAGGAGCAGCTTGTAATCCTTTTTCTTTTTGTTTTAATTCATTAATCTTTACTGGAGCAGTTTGAAATTCTACAATGATATTTACTGGTTCAGAACTACTCGTATTAATATCTGGCGAAATAGTAAAACCAGGATTGGCATCTAACGTTTGTAATGCTTGGCGCTGTTCTTTAGAAAGTTTTGATAGTAAAGACTGGGCGTTTGAAGAGTCAATTTGGTTAATAGGGTTTTCAGCAAGTACATTGAACGGAAGGGCAGTTGAAAATAGAACGCCAGCCGTCACAATTCCGGTAACAAAACGATTTTTCTTTTTCATATATAGGCCTCCGATAATTTATATTTTAAAAATTATTTCTCCACGCCTGGTGTTTGTTCTGCATGGAATGTCCAGTTTAGCTGCAGGGAATCACCCTGGAATTTATTTTGATCTTGGTCGTTGTCTTCAAAGGAGAAGAGAACGTGTAAATAATCTGTTTCACCAGATTTAATACCATCTATTAAGTTATGACGTTCTAGAGAAGTAGCTACATCCTCCGGTTTCATAGTTTTTAATTCTGATAATTTTGTTTCCCACAAAATTTCATGATCATCGTTTGGATTAGATGGCTTTCCATCATTCACTAAAAATTTGACGATGATGTGATCGCCTAAATCTTCACCATCATTATTTTGCTTTGCATCTGTAACTTCATAGGATGTTTCAAGTGCTACTTTTGCAATATCTAATGTTCCTTTATTTTCAAGCTTGAAGTTTCTTTCAATCAAATCACCTGGTTTTAAATCTTTCACATTAACAATTACACTTGGGTTAATAGAAAGATCTAGTGTACCAGCTTGAAATGAGTTACTAGATGTTTCAGAATCACTGAAATAGGCGAATACACCGCCGAATGTAAGGGATAAGCCAAGTGAAGCTGTGACAACTCCCATTCCAACCTTTTGTTTTAATGACATAAGAAAGCCTCCTAATTTAATTTTTTATCAAACTTTTTCCTGAAGCATGGACAGAGTAAACATAGTGTTTCAGTATGAATTATATTTGCGAGAGTTCGTAGTTCTTTATTGAGAACAAGTATATGCTTATGAATTTTCCATTTCAATAAAATTGTGACAAAAAATGTTGAGAAACATTTTTTTATGACAGATTATTTTGTTGTGATTTTAAGTGATAAATAGCAAGTAAAATAGAATCAATCTAATGAAATAAAGGTTGAGAAATAAATAATAGGATGAAAGACTAGTAGGAAATGAAGCGTTTGCAATGGATATTCGTCAAAATTCGATATTTTACACAGTAAATTTGAATATTTTAAGCGAAATTAAAGAAAAAAACGAATATTTTTTAAAAAATAACAAGGATATTTCAGTTTTTCGCAGAAATGATAAAGAGTAAAAAATTTCTGTCATCTTAGTGAGGTGAACATATTGGATGTAATAAATTGTGAAGAAGTGAAACGAGATGAGTTTCATACAGAAAAGTACTATGACAGTTATAACATCTTTGGAGCACATATTGTGACGGAAGATGGGATGCGAGGTGTACGATTCACAGTATGGGCTCCTCATGCGAAAGCAATGAGTGTTGTTGGAGATTTTAATGAATGGGATTATGAGCAACATAAGATGCTACAAGTGACAGAAGAGGGGATTTGGTCCTTGTTTGTACCGCATATTGAAGAGAATGAGATATATAAGTATGCGATTGAAACGATGGATGGTGACGTTATTTTAAAAGCAGATCCTTACGCAGTATATGCAGAAGTAAGACCAAATACGGCATCTGTAGTTTTTGATATAGAGGGATATGAATGGAATGATAAAAACTGGATTCGTAAGAGAAAGAAAAAATCGATTTATAAAGAAGCGATGACAGTTTATGAATTACATTTCGGTTCTTGGAAAAAGAAAGAAGATGGCGCTCTGTATTCTTATAGAGAAATGGCCGAGGAGCTCATTCCGTATGTGGTGGAACATCAATTTACACATATTGAAATTATGCCGCTTGTTGAGCATCCATATGATCGTTCTTGGGGATATCAAGGGACGGGATATTATGCAGCGACAAGTAGATTCGGCACGCCACATGATTTGATGTATTTTGTCGATGAATGTCATAAATATGGAATCGGTGTCATTTTAGATTGGGTGCCGGGGCATTTTTGTAAAGATGCTCACGGTTTATATTTGTTTGATGGGACACCGACTTATGAATATAAAGATATAGATGTACAAGAAAACCTAGTATGGGGAACTGTTAATTTTGATTTAGGGAAGAGGGAAGTACGTAATTTTTTAATTTCAAATGCGTTATTTTGGATGAAGTATTTCCACATTGACGGTTTCAGGGTGGATGCAGTTGCGAATATGCTGTACTGGAATAAAGAAGGACAAGAGCAAAGTAATGAGCACGCTGTTTCATTTTTACGAGAGTTAAATGAAGCGGTGTTTGCAGAAGATGAAGATTTTCTTATGACAGCAGAAGATTCAACAGCTTGGCCACTTGTAACAGCTCCAACGTATGAAGGTGGGCTTGGGTTCAATTACAAATGGAATATGGGCTGGATGAATGATGTGCTGAAATATATGGAGTGTGCGCCTGAGTACAGGAAGTATATTCATGAGAAAATGACGTTCTCTTTAATATATGCTTACTCTGAAAATTTCATATTACCGCTTTCTCATGATGAAGTCGTTCATGGGAAGAAGTCGTTATTAAATAAAATGCCAGGAGATTACTGGGATAAGTTTGCTCAACTTCGTTTATTATATGGATATTTCTTTACTCATCCAGGGAAGAAATTGCTCTTTATGGGTGGAGAATTCGGGCAGTTTGATGAGTGGAAAGACCTTGAAGATTTAGATTGGAATTTACATGATTTTGAAATGCATCGTTATATGCATGATTACTTTAAAGAGCTCATAGCATTGTATAAGCGCTCCAAACCACTTTGGCAGCTTGATCATTCACCTGAAGGATTTCAGTGGATAGATGCTAATAATCATGAGCAAAGTATTTTCTCGTTTATCCGCCAAGGGGATAAACAAGAAGATGCGTTAGTTGTCGTATGTAATTTTACGAAAGCTACATATGAAAACTATAAAGTAGGTTTGCCAGATTTCGAGTATTATAACGAGATTTTAAACAGTGACGCTGAGCAATATGGCGGATCGGGGCAAGTGAATAAGAAACGTCTCAAGACGATTCAAGAACCGTATCATAATCAAGCGGCACATGTAGAAATTACAATTCCACCATTTGGCGTATCCATATTACGACCAGTGAAGACGAGAAAGGGGAGCAAAAAACAAGATGGCTCAAAAGCAAAAGTGCGTAGCAATGTTACTAGCAGGGGGAAAAGGTAGTCGATTAAGTGCATTAACAAAAAATTTAGCCAAGCCAGCTGTTCCATTTGGTGGTAAATATCGCATTATTGACTTTACGCTAAGTAACTGTGCGAATTCTGGTATTGAAACGGTTGGGATTTTGACGCAATATCAACCACTCGAACTTCATAATTATATCGGAATCGGCAATGCTTGGGATTTAGACCGAGTAAGCGGTGGAGTCACAGTGTTACCTCCTTATGCGGAGTCTTCAGGTGTGAAGTGGTACACAGGTACAGCAAGTGCCATTTATCAAAACTTAAACTATTTAAGTCAGTATGAACCAGAGTATGTTCTGATTTTATCAGGCGATCATATTTATAAAATGGATTACAGTAAAATGCTAGATTACCATATTGAGAAAGAAGCGGACGTTTCGATTTCTGTTATTGAAGTGCCGTGGGATGAAGCGAGTCGCTTCGGTATTATGAATACGAACGAAGAGATGGAGATTGTTGAATTTGAAGAGAAACCGCAATTTCCAAGAAGTAATCTTGCATCAATGGGAATTTATATTTTTAACTGGGCAATTTTGAAAGAGTATTTAGAGATGGATGCAAGAAATCCTCAATCTAGTAATGATTTCGGAAAAGATGTACTTCCGCTTTTATTAGATGAAGGGAAAAAGCTGATGGCGTATCCGTTTGAAGGATATTGGAAAGATGTTGGAACGGTGAAAAGCTTATGGGAAGCGAATATGGATTTACTTCGCGATGAAACATCGCTGAATTTAAACGATCGTAATTGGCGTATTTATTCTGTGAATCCAAATGAGCCACCTCAATATATTGCAGAAAAGGCAAAAGTAGAAGAATCACTTATTAACGAAGGGTGCGTCATTGAAGGGGACGTGAAGCATTCTGTATTATTCCAAGGGGTGACGGTGGAAGAAGGTAGTATGGTTATTGATTCTGTCGTTATGCCAGGAGCGAAGATTGGTAAAAATGTTGTGATTGAAAGAGCGATTGTTGGATCGGAAATGGTTATTGAAGATGGAACAATTATTCGTCCAGAAAAAAATGTCGACGATGTAGTACTCATTGCTGAAGGGAAATAGAAAAGGGGGATGAAATGAATGGGAGAAAAAATGTTAGGAATTATTAATGCAACGGGAAGTTTTCCTTCCTTAAAGAAAGTAACAGGGCATCGTTCATTAGCGGCGTTACCATTTGGGGGCCGTTATCGACTCATTGATTTCATGCTTTCAAATATGGTGAATTCTAATATTCATAGTGTAGCGGTTTTTACAAGTCATAAAAACCGTTCACTAATGGACCATGTTGGTTCAGGAAAACAGTGGGATTTAGATAGAAAAAGAGACGGACTGTTTTTATTCCCGCCAAATTGCCAATGTGACCAAGATGAATTTGGGTCTTTTGCACATTTTAGAAGACATATTGATTATTTTTTAAGAGCTAGAGAAGAATACGTTGTTATTACGAATAGCCATCTCGTAACAGCATTAAATTTTCAAGCGGTGTTAGAGCGACATATACATACGGCAGCTGATATTACTGAAGTTTGCCATGAAGGGGTTTCGCTTCAAACATACGTGTTAAAGAAACAATTATTGTTAGATTTATTTGAGACATATAAAGATGTGGAGCAATACAGTTTATTTGATGTAGTCAGAGAAAAGCGCGGAAAATCACTGCATATTGCTACGTATGAGCATACAGGATATGTAGCTATTATTGATTCAATTGAAAGTTACTATAAACATAGCTTAGAAATTTTGCAACCTGCTATTTGGAAGCAATTATTTAAGAAAGAAGCACCGATCTTTACGAAAGTAAAAGATGAACCACCAACTCGTTACCTGAAGGGTGCAGCCGTGAAAAATACAATGATTGCAAACGGCAGTATTATTGAAGGAGAAGTAGAAAATAGTGTTATCTCCCGTTCTGTTAAAATTGGAAAAGGCTCAATTGTTCGTAATAGCATTATTATGCAAAAGAGCAAAATTGGAGATAATTGTATAATAGACGGTGTTATTATTGATAAAGACGTGAAAATTGGTGACGGTGTTGTACTAAAAGGAAATGCTGATGAGCCATATGTTGTAGAAAAAGGAAGCATTCAAAACAGTACGATTAATAGTTATTCTTAAAAGAATCAGTGGGGGTTTTTCCTCCACTGATTAAAGCATTCATTCAAATGAAAACTCGAAGGGAGGAAGCTGCAAGGGAAGTCGTATAAGCTTTTCGTGCAGTGGGACAACAAGTGAATATTTTATTTGCAGTATCAGAATGTGTACCATTTGTTAAATCGGGAGGATTAGCTGATGTAGCAGGTGCGCTCCCAAAAGAGCTAAAAAAATTAGGCGTAGACGTTCGCATTATACTTCCAAATTATAGTCTTATTCCGCAAAAATTAAGGGATGGATGTACGTTACATAAAGTAATTAACGTCCCGCTTGGGTGGAGAAATCAATATTGCGGAATTTTAAAAGGTGAGCAAGACGGGATTACGTATTACTTAATAGATAATGAATATTATTTTAAGAGAGATTCTTTATATGGTCATTATGATGACGGAGAGCGTTTTTCTTATTTTTCGAAAGCAGTTTTAGAGTGTATTCCGCATCTTGATTTCGAAGTGGATGTTCTTCATAGCCACGATTGGCATACAGCTATGGTGAATTTCTTACTGCGTGAAAAGTATCAAGATAATCCATTATATGAGCATATTAAAACGGTGTATACGATTCATAATTTGCAGTTCCAAGGTGTATTTCCTCCTGAAGTGATGTACGACTTGTTAGAACTTGGTGATGAATATTTTCATAGTGAGCAGCTAGAGTTTTATGGAAATGTGAACTTTATGAAGGGCGGAATTATTGCTTCTGATCAAATTACAGCGGTTAGCCCGACATACAAAGAGGAAATTCAATATGAGTTTTTCGGTGAGAAGTTAGATGGGTTGTTACGAAAAAATAATGGTAAGCTTAGCGGCATCGTAAATGGAATTGATACGAGCGTATATAATCCAGAAACAGATTCGTATATTACTGCTCAGTATGATGCAGAGTCATTAGAGGAAAAGAATGAAAATAAACGCGCCTTGCAGCGTTATTTTGGTTTGCCAGAAAAAGAAGATACACCAATTATTTCGATGGTAACGAGATTAACGAAGCAAAAAGGTCTTGATTTAGTACGTACTGTATTCCGCGAAATAATGGAGGAAGATGTGCAATGTATTATTTTAGGATCAGGTGATTCTGAATATGAACAATTCTTTGAGTGGATGGCATACGAGTATCCTGAGAAGGTAAAAGTGTATATCGGATTTAATGAAGAACTAGCCCACCAAGTGTATGCGGGAAGTGATTTATTCTTAATGCCATCACTATTTGAACCGTGTGGACTTGGACAACTTATCGCATTAGCGTACGGTACAATTCCGATTGTAAGAGAGACAGGCGGATTAAATGATACTGTACAATCTTATGATGAAGAAACTGGAGAAGGAAATGGTTTCAGTTTCACGAACTTTAATGCGCATGACATGTTGCACACGGTTCTTCGTGCGATTGAATTTTATCATGATAAACCGGTATGGGAGCAGCTTGTAAAACAAGCGATGACTGAAGATTATAGCTGGGAGAAATCAGCTCTTGCCTATAAGAAATTGTATAAAAGTCTCATGGAATAACATGTAGGTGGTGAAGAAATGTTTACTCATGTTGAAAGTTTCAAATCAGCTTTTCTAGAAAAGTTAGAGACGATGTATGGTAAAAGTTTTAAAGACTCTACAACTCGTGATCAATACAATACGCTTGGGTACATGGTACGTGAGTATATGAATAGTCAATGGATTGCAACGAACGAAAGTTATCGGTCTGGAGAGCAAAAGCAAATGTATTACTTATCCATTGAGTTTTTACTTGGGCGTTTGCTTGGAAGTAACATATTAAATTTAGGCATCAGGGATGTATGTGAGCAAGGACTTTCTGAGCTTGGGATTTCTTTGCAACAGTTAGAAGAGGTGGAAGCAGATGCAGGTCTTGGAAATGGTGGACTTGGACGATTAGCAGCCTGTTTCCTTGATTCACTTGCATCTTTAAACTTACCAGGTCATGGCTGTGGAATTCGTTACAAGCACGGCTTATTTGATCAAAAAATTGTTGATGGTTATCAAGTTGAATTTCCAGAACAGTGGCTTCTTCATGAAAACGTATGGGAAGTAAGAAGGCATGATCAAGCTGTAGAGGTAAGTTATTTCGGCAATGTTGAACCGCTATACATTGACGGGCGTTTAGAGTTCAGGCATACGAATGCAGAAGTGATTATGGCAGTACCATATGACGTTCCAGTAGTAGGTTATGAGACGAGTACTGTAAATACACTCAGACTTTGGAATGCTGAACCAGTTCCTTTCCCGCAAAATTGCAAAGATATTTTGAAATATAAGCGTGAAACAGAGGCGGTATCGGAGTTTTTATATCCAGATGATACGCATGATGAGGGGAAAATACTTCGTTTGAAGCAGCAGTATTTCCTCGTATCAGCAAGTTTGCAAAATATCGTTCGTATGCATAGAGAAAGATATGGTGACCTTCGTCAATTACATGAGAAAATTGCGATTCATATTAATGATACACATCCAGTTTTGGCGATTCCAGAACTAATGCGTATTTTATTAGATGAAGAAAAACTAGCATGGGAAGAAGCTTGGCACATAACGACACAAACGATTTCTTATACGAATCATACGACGTTATCAGAAGCGCTTGAGAAGTGGCCAATTCACATTTTTAAACCGTTATTACCGAGAATTTATATGATTATTGAAGAGATTAATGAACGTTTCTGTCATGAACTTTGGGAACGTTATCCATATGAATGGCATCGTATTGAAGAGATGGCGATTATTGCGCATGATCTTGTGAAAATGGCTCATTTAGCAATTGTCGGTAGCCATAGCGTAAATGGTGTAGCAAAAATTCATACGGAAATTTTAAAGCAACGTGAAATGCGATTGTTTTATGAGTTTTATCCAGATAAGTTTAATAATAAAACGAATGGAATCGCTCATAGACGTTGGTTAATGAAGGCGAATCCGCAGCTGACAAACCTTATTTCGGAGGCGATTGGAACAGAGTGGAAGAAAGAACCGATTAAGCTTCAAGAGCTACAATTAGTTCAATATGATGCGAGTTTTCAAGAGAAATTTGCAGAGGTAAAACAAGAGCGTAAAGAGATTTTAGCGGAGCGTATTCATAATAAAATGGGGATTACAATTGATCCTAATTCTATTTTTGATGTGCAAGTAAAAAGACTACATGCTTACAAACGACAACTATTAAACGTTCTTCATATTTTATATTTGTATAACCGCTTGAAAGAGGATGCTAGTTTTACATTTTATCCGCGTACTTTTATCTTTGGAGCGAAAGCATCACCTGGCTATTACTATGCGAAAAAAATTATTAAATTAATCAATGAACTCGCAAGGAAAGTGAATAATGATCCGTACGTAAGCCAATATATGAAAGTTATCTTTCTAGAAAACTATCGAGTGTCTTTAGCGGAAGATATATTCCCAGCTGCGGATGTGAGTGAGCAAATTTCAACTGCGAGTAAAGAAGCATCAGGAACAGGGAATATGAAATTTATGATGAATGGTGCGATTACACTCGGAACGTTAGACGGAGCTAATGTTGAAATAAAAGACCGGGTCGGTGATGATAACTGTTTCATTTTTGGCTTAACAGCGGAAGAGGTTCTTCATTACTATCAAAATGGTGGATATCGTGCAAGTGATTATTATCACCACAATATGCATATTAAAAAAGTAGTAGATCAGTTAACGAATGGTTTCTTTGCACATTCGGGAGCTGAATTTGAAGCGATTTATGATTCTCTCGTAATTCAAAATGATGAATACTTCGTTCTGCGAGATTTTGGTCCATATGCGGAAAGACAAGAAGCTGTTGGTAGAGCGTATGAAAACCGAACGAAGTGGCTAGAAATGTCGATTTTAAATATTGCACAGTCTGGTCATTTTGCGAGTGATCGAACGATTTTACAGTATAGTAATGAGATTTGGAGTATTGGTAATGTCGTTACACAGTATTAAGTGAAAGTCCCTTTTGAAGGGACTTTTATTCATGGAGACAAAGTGTATTCACTTTTAAAAGAGGAATATAATTGCTAAAAACCGAGCTTAATCTCATTAAGCTCGGTTTTCTTTTTTTGCTTAAGAAAGAAATGGGATAGCGGTATATATGATACCTGTTCCACCATATTCTCCCGTCGCAAAGTATGAAAATGTAAAGAAACCTGTAAACGTAAAAATTACAATGAGAAAAAGTGCAAAGATAAATTTTAGCATGTAAGGTCCCCTCATCCAAAAATAACTTCATATATTATTATAGTATAAGGATATAGGGTTTCCAATCATTACCTGGTTAAAAATGAGAAGTCAGACATGTTTTGTATGTTGTCATGGCATGATTATTTGTAATAGATTTTGTGTTTTTTGTAAATGTCATGTTGTGATGAACGTGTGCATATTCCCAGTCTTGGTCATTAAAATGGACATTGCGCGGAGGGAGAAGAGGAACGACATCAAATAGATTAACGAAGCGAAAGCTACTAGCTACTTGTAGTTTATAATAATTACGAAATGCAATATCGCCCACTTTGGGAGAGGCAAATGTATAAAGACCGTACTGTGCGAAGGCGGTGTTGATACGCGCATCGAGTATATGTAGTGTGGCGAGCGCGCCGCCTAAGCTATGACCTGTTGCAAGGAGTTTTTTATGGGCTGGTAGTGATACGAGCATATCCATAATAGAATCTCGGCAAGATTCATAAATGGAAAGAAAGCCGTTATGGACATTTCCGCTGTTTAAAGCATATGGGTATGGTTTTTGGTTAACGAGTGAATCGATAATCCAGTCTGTATCTGTTTGTGTTCCGCGAAAAGCTACAATAATCGTATCCTCAGATTCTAGTATGAATCCGAACCATTCTGTCGTTTGAATGGTTTTTCCTTGAAAGCCTTGTACATATTGAAAACCATCCGGTATTTCGAAAATCCCATTTTGTTTATATTGTTCATACGTTAACTCACAACAAGAAGCTAACAATATGGCGGTATCTTTATCGAAGGATAAAGGAGTACGCATTAAGGAAGCCCTCCTTAAGAAAAGGTATAGTTCAATATATGCAGTGAGGGACTTGATTCATTCTTTTGGAGGGGGCAAATAGTTTGTATCGCGTATTTAAATTAGTAGATGAAATTATAGCGACTTATGGACGAATCATGCCAAAATAAAACAGCACCCCATAAGGGCACTGTTTACTCTTTTCCATCTAATAAACGTCCAAGTCCGCCTAAAACGCTGCCTTCACCGCTGTTTTGAGCTGCTGGGCTTGTAAGACGTGCTGCTAAACGGCTAAGTGTTAAGGACTGAATCCAAACCGTTCCAGGACCTTCTAACGTTGCGAAGAATAAGCCTTCGCCGCCAAATAGAGCTGTTTTTACTTTTCCAACGAACTCGATATCGTAGTTAACGTCTTTTGTCATGGCAACGAGACAACCTGTATCGATGCGAAGTCTTTCGCCAGGTTTTAATTCACGCTTATATACAGTTCCTCCTGCATGCATGAAAGCGAGTCCATCACCTTCAAGTTTCTGCATGATGAAACCTTCACCACCGAAGAAACCAGTTCCAATTTTTTTCGTAAACTCAATTCCGATAGAAACGCCCTTTGCTGCACAAAGAAACGCGTCTTTTTGACAAACGACTTTCCCTTGATATTGTGTTAAATCAACAGGGATGATTTTTCCTGGATAAGGAGCGGCGAATGATACGTGGCGCTTGCCATGACCTGTATTTGTAAAGACAGTCATAAACATACTTTCACCTGTAACAAGACGCTTACCAGCGCCCATTAATTTACCGAATAGACCACTAGATGGGCCAGAACCATCACCGAAAATGGTTTCCATTTCGATATGATCTTCCATCATCATCATTGCGCCAGCCTCTGCGATAACGCTTTCTTCTGGATCTAATTCAATTTTAACAAACTGCATATCATCGCCATATAATTTATACTCGATTTCATGTGCTTGCATTTTTTCACCTCATCATATGTAGTAATTATATTGTACAGAAATCAAAGGAATTAGAATACTGTAGATTTGTTAATTTTTGAATAAAAATAGAATGAAAATTTAAGGTTATACTAGGATTATAAAAAACGATGGGGTGAAAGTGTTCTCATTTGACGTTTTTGACATAGCATGATATAGTGAAAATACTATTGAGCTACATAATGTGGTACGGAAATAAAGCACGTTGTATTAAAGGCTGTAAGCTTGTTATACATTCATGTCCTTTATATCCACCTTTTCATGTGGATTCATAGTTTCATTTTTATTTAGGAGGTACATGACATGCAAACAGGTAAAGTTAAATGGTTTAACGGCGAAAAAGGTTTTGGCTTCATCGAAGTTGAAGGCGGAGAAGACGTATTCGTACATTTCTCAGCTATCCAAGGCGACGGCTTCAAAACTTTAGAAGAAGGTCAAGAAGTTTCTTTCGAAATCGTTGAAGGAAACCGCGGACCACAAGCAGCTAACGTTACAAAAAACTAATTAGCTAGCGAAAAAAAGCATTCCGAATTTCGGAATGCTTTTTTTATTCTTTGGAGCTAGATTCATTTGAAGATAACTCGCCTTTGAAAGTACGCTCTTCAAAGTCATCAAGCATTTGTTCATACTCTTCATGTTCTTCTGTGGCGAAAACTTGAGGATTTTTGCCATACATGTCTGTTCCTATAAAATTTTCGAAATCCTCTACATACCCAACATTTTCTTCACTATTTACGTACATGCCATTATAGTTTTTGGAATCCTGTCTTTCTAAATCGGACGGTGTTTCTGATGTCCCATAATTTGCGACATCTTGCCATGCATCTTCAGCATCGTATTCTACAGAATGATCTTCGTCGTGCTTGTGAAAAGAAGGAGCCAACACCTCTTCTTCAACTGGTCGCGTGTTCATATTTAATTTATTTGTAGTGTGCTGAATACATGTTGTAGCGGTTGGCATTGCCTCTAATCTTTCAAACGGAATTTCTTCGCCAGATACTTCGCAAATTCCATACGTACCTTCTTCAATTTTTTGCAGGGCATGTTTTGTATCTTCTAGCTGCTTATGCCAAAATTCGATGAGCCCGAAATCTTTCTCACGTTCGTACAATTCTGTAGCCATATCACCTGGATGATTGTCATAGCTAGATAATTCTCCAACAGAATCGCGTTCAGAAGCACGATCTGTATTCTCATGAGTTTGTATTGTTTGTTCAACTTCTTGTTGTTGTTTTTCTAAAATAGATTTAAATTGATTTATTTGTTGTGGAGTTAACATAGTCGTCCACCTTCCTACAATTCAGTTTCTTTACATAGTATGAGCGTTGAGAGTAGGAATTATGAGCTGAAATTGGTATATGAAAAAGGAGCCACGTTAGCAGCTCCTTTTTATCCCGCATTACCGGGCAGTTGATTAAAGTTTCACTTTATAGGAAATATCCAAGCAATAATCCGATTCCCATGAGGAGACCGAAGATTGTATTTGTTTTTGCTGTTGCAATCATCGCAGGTACCATTTCCATTGGAATACTTTTGCCGATAAAGCCTTTCGTCGCTTTCAATGCTTTCGGTGCACTTAAAAATACGATAAGCATCCATGGTGATACGATGTTAACGATAATTAGAGCGATTGTCCAAATATAAGAAACGATGAACATAGAAGCGAGTACACCAACGGCTCTTTCGCGTCCAACGAGAATTGCTAACGTTTTACGACCGTTTTCTTTATCGCCATCTAAGTCACGAATGTTATTAGCTAGTAAAATGGCACCAATTAAAATGGAGCTTGGAATAGATAGTAAAAAGACTTCTGATGTTACAGTTCCAGTTTGAATAAAGAATGAAATTCCAATAATAATGACACCCATAAATAATCCGGCTGTTAACTCTCCAAATGGTGTATATGCAATTGGAAGTGGGCCACCTGTATAAAGGTAAGCAACGGCCATACAAACAAGACCGATTGCAGCAAGCCACCAGCTAGAATTCATACAAATATAAACACCTAATAGTATTGCGATCCCAAAAAATCCAAATGCTAAGTTAAGCACCGTTTTTGGCTGAATGCCATCGCGAACGATAGCGCCGCCGATACCAACTGACCCTTCGTGATCGAGTCCTCTTTTATAATCAAAGTATTCATTAAACATGTTTGTTGCTGCTTGAATGAGAAGACAAGCGAGAAGCATCATAAGGAAAAGAGGGAGATGTATTTGATTTATACCTCCGACCTGCATCGCATAGGCTGTTCCGATGAAAACAGGAACGAAAGCTGCTGTTAATGTATGGGGACGTAGTAAACTCCACCAAATGCGCCAGCCGGTTTGCTTACTTGGCTTTGGCGCCGTAGGAGAGGAATTCGTTTCGACGTTCATTTCCATGTTGAATCCTCCTTTGGTCACATATTGTACACAACTAAGTGTAGAAAAAGCATCATTTAGTGTCAACGTTTATTTTCTAGGAAGAGAAGGTGAATTTCTCAGAAATGCTAAACGTTGACAGGCCTTTCGTTTGAGGTGTATCTTAAAATCAAGCGTAATTATGACTATTTTTCGCCCATAGGGGGGAGACAATTGTGATTCAAACGAAACAAATAGGCTTGCAAGAAGTTCTTAGTGCAGCCATTAAGCGTGCAACTGATGAAAAAATATTGGTGAGCTTCGTAAAACAAATAGACTGGATAGATCCGCTTCTGTTTTATGCAGCAGGAAAAAGGATCTCATTCGAAAATAGATGTTATTTTGCAGACCCAGCTCAGCATGTAATATTTGCTGGAATTGGCTCTGTTTTCACTATAGCAACTTCTTCTCACAAACGCTTTCAAACGGCTCGTGACGAGTGGGATAAAGTAAAAGAGAAAGCATTTGTACAAAGAGAAAGATACGAATTTGGAACAGGTCCTCTTTTATTTGGTGGATTTTCATTTGACCAAGAAAAAGAGAAAACCGACTTATGGAAAGAATTTGATGATACGACATTTTCACTACCAGCATTTTTATTAACTGTAAAAAATGAAAAAGCATGGTTAACAATGAATACATTCGTTTCAGCAACTGATTGTGCAGAAACTCTTTATAACGAAATTGTTTCTTTAGAAGAGAAAATTTTTTGGGAGAGTAAATGTGCACTCGAAGGATCGAAATTAACAGTTACTTCTAAAGTAGAAGTAGATCCGCAAGGCTGGATGAAGGCCATTGAGAAAGTGCAGGATGAGATGAAGCAGGGGAACGTGCAGAAGGTTGTATTAGCGAGGGAGCTAAAAGTAGAAATGGATCATCATATTGATTCTGCTCTTGTTTTAGAAGCACTTCGCATTGGGCAACCAGATTGTTACGTATTTTCTTTTGATTATAAAGGAGCATGCTTCTTAGGAGCGACGCCAGAGAGATTAATTCGCAAAGAAGATGAGAAGTTTACTTCGATGTGTCTTGCTGGTTCAACTGGTCATGGTCAATCTATAGAAGAAAGTGAACGAAATAGTAATGCGCTTCTTCATGATGAAAAGAATTTAGCTGAACACGGTTATGTTGTGAACATGATTCGAGGAGTACTAAATGAGCACTGCGAATCCGTTAATATTCCGGAAAGTCCGGGCTTATTAACAACGAAAAACTTAATTCATTTATATACGCCTGTAGAGGCAAAAGGCGATGCGAGTCTTTTGACAATGGTAGAAGAATTACATCCAACACCAGCTCTTGGCGGGACACCTCGTTTGGAAGCGATGAAACTGATTCGTGATGTTGAATTGTTAGACAGAGGGTTATATGGTGCACCGATTGGCTGGATAGATGATGAAGGAAATGGTGAATTTGCGGTTGCACTTCGCTGCGGATTATTAAATGGCGCGAAAGCATCCTTATTTGCTGGGTGCGGGATTGTAATTGATTCAGTACCGCAACTTGAATATGAAGAAACAAGCTTGAAGTTTAGACCGATGCTTGGTGCTTTGGAGGAATTAATGAAATGAACAATCATATAGAAGCATTATCATATTATTTAGGCGCGTTCGTGGATGAACTGACGCGTCTAAATGTATGTGATGTTGTCATTAGTCCAGGCTCACGGTCAACACCGATTGCTCTACTAATGGAACAACATGAAGGAATGAACACATATTTACATGTAGATGAAAGATCAGCGGGATTTTTTGCACTCGGTATCGCAAAAGCAAAAAAACGCCCTGTTGCATTATTATGTACGTCAGGAACGGCAGCAGCGAACTACTATCCAGCTGTATGTGAAGCTTTTCATTCACGAGTACCGCTTATCGTCTTAACGGCAGATAGACCGCATGAATTAAGAGATGTTGGTGCACCACAAGCGATGAATCAATTCAATTTATACGGTACATTTGTGAAGCAATTTACAGAGATGGCACTTCCAGAAGCGAGTGAAGCGATGTATCATTATGCTCGCATGACGACGCAGCGCACGATAGCAAGCGCACTTCTAGCGCCGCAAGGACCTGTTCATCTTAATTTTCCAGTTCGCGAGCCGCTTATCCCAAATTTCTCATTAGAAAGTTTATGGGATAAAGGACGCGGGGAATATACAGGAGTAGTTCAGCAAGGGAACGTGATGATGCCGAGTGAATATGTAGATTCTCTTGTAGGGCGCCTTTCACATATGGAAAAGGGGCTTATTATTTGTGGAGATGATAGTCATTCAGAAATCGCAGCGTTTGCGGCAGAACTAGCTGAGAAAACGGGATATCCAATATTAGCGGATCCACTTTCTAACATTCGTAGCGGACATCACGATAAAACGATGGTAATCGACTGTTACGATACATTTTTACGAAATGAGCTGTTAAAAGAAACGTGGAACCCAGAAGTTATGATTCGTTTTGGTGGGATGCCTGTTTCGAAAGCATTAACGCAGTTCATCAAAAAACAGACGAAAGCTGTTCATATCGTTGTTGACGAATCTGGACAATGGAGAGATCCAGCTCTCGTTGCGACAGAAGTTGTCCAAGCAAGTGATATTGCATTTTGCAGTGCATTAATAGAAAAACTGCCAGTTATGAAAAAGAATGATTGGTTCGGAATGTGGCAACATATAAACGAAAAAACGAAGGAAACGCTTCGTGAAATGGAAACATATGAAACTGCATTTGAAGGGAAAGTTATTACGGATATCGTCCGCGTACTACCAGAAGGGGCAACATTATTTGCGAGTAATAGTATGCCAATTCGTGATACAGATTCATTCTTCTTCACATCGGATAAAAATATTCAAGTGATGGCAAACCGTGGTGTGAACGGGATTGACGGCATCATTTCGACAGCTTTAGGAGCGAGCATTATTTGCGATCCGCTCGTATTAGTTATTGGTGATTTATCATTCTATCACGATTTAAACGGATTATTAGCCGCAAAATTACATGAATTAAATATAACGATTGTCGTTGTAAACAATGATGGTGGCGGTATTTTCTCATTCTTACCACAATATGAGAAAAAGGAACATTTCGAATCATTATTTGGAACGCCAATTGGACTTGATTATGAGCATGTTGTCAAAATGTACGGCGGTTCATTTAGTCGTGTAAATGGTTGGGAGCAATTCCGAGAAGAGGTACAAAAGGGAACGACGACGGAAGGTTTACACGTTGTAGAAATTTGTACGAACCGTGATGAAAACTTAACATTGCACCGTAAATTGTGGGCAAAAACGCAGGACGTAATTACTACATCGTTGCAAGGTGAATCAAAATGAACGTAACGCTGCAAGGTGTATCGTATGAATATGAAGTAGTCGGAAGCGGGGAACCACTTCTACTTCTTCATGGTTTTACGGGAAGCATGGAAACGTGGCGTTCCTTCGTTCCTTCTTGGAGTGAGCAGTTTCAAGTCATTTTAGTAGACATTGTGGGGCACGGAAAAACGGAAAGTCCTGAAGATGTAACTCACTATGATATTCGAAATGTAGCATTGCAAATGAAAGAACTATTAGATTACCTTCATATTGAAAGAGCACACATACTTGGCTATTCAATGGGCGGTAGACTGGCGATTACGATGGCATGTCTATATCCAGAATATGTACATTCCCTTTTGTTAGAAAATTGTACAGCTGGGCTCAAAAGTGAAGATGAGAGAGAAGAACGTCGTGAAAAAGATGAGCGACTTGCCGATAAAATTGAGCGAGAAGGCATCAATAGTTTTGTAACGATGTGGGAAAATATTCCGCTGTTTGAAACGCAAAAACGTTTAGCACAAAACGTACAAGAAGCAGTGCGAAAAGAAAGACTTGCTAACAATCCAAAAGGAATTGCAAATAGCTTGCGCGGCATGGGAACAGGGGCTCAGCCTTCATGGTGGAACGAGCTGCAAAACTTAAAAATACCTGTTCTTTTAATGAACGGGGAGCATGATGAAAAGTTCTTTCGCATATTAAAAAACATCGAAAAATGCGTCTCTGACGCGAAATTTGTGAAAATTGATGGTGCTGGCCATGCAATTCATGTGGAACAACCGGAAAAGTTTGATACAATAGTAAAGGGATTTCTAAAAACTATGCAGTGATGCTTGTTCATCTAAGAAGGAAGCTACACTTATAGAGGAGATCAGAAATATACAAGGAGGTAGTTGTAATGGCTATTGAATGGGTAAAAGAAGGCAATTACGAAGATATTATTTATTCAACATACAATGGTATCGCAAAGATTTCGATTAACCGTCCTGAAGTACATAACGCATTCCGTCCTAAAACGGTAATGGAGTTAATCAACGCTTTTGCACACGCTCGTGATGATGCAAATGTTGGCGTTATCATTTTAACAGGTGAAGGTGGACGTGCATTCTGTTCTGGCGGCGACCAAAAAGTTCGCGGTCATGGTGGATATGTAGGTGACGACCAAATCCCTCGTTTAAACGTATTAGACTTACAACGTCTAATTCGCGCAATTCCTAAACCAGTTATCGCAATGGTAGCAGGTTATGCAATCGGTGGTGGACACGTACTTCATATCGTATGTGACTTAACAATCGCTGCAGACAACGCTGTATTCGGACAAACTGGTCCTAAAGTAGGAAGCTTTGACGGTGGATACGGAGCTGGTTACTTAGCTCGTATGGTAGGCCACAAGAAAGCTCGCGAAATTTGGTACCTATGCCGTCAATACAGCGCACAAGAAGCGCTTGATATGGGCTTAGTAAACACAGTAGTACCACTAGAAGAACTTGAAGCAGAAACAGTACAATGGGCACAAGAAATCTTAGCAAACAGCCCAATGGCACTTCGTTTCCTAAAAGCTGCATTCAACGCAGACACAGACGGTCTAGCTGGTATTCAACAACTAGCTGGAGATGCAACGTTATTGTACTACACAACTGACGAAGCAAAAGAAGGTCGTGACGCGTTCAAAGAAAAACGCAGTCCGGACTTCGGTCAATTCCCTCGTTTCCCTTGATCAAACCAAAAGCGGAGCCGACTGTTTAGCCTCGTAGGCTAAGGTTCTTTCGCACAGAAAGTGTTTTTTACTTTCTCGTGCGGAAGGTTCTTAGACGGAAGGGGCTAGGAGGCGCAGCTAGATGAAACCAAAAGCGGAAGCAGCTCGTTCAGAATGTGAGGGGGATGGAGCTTCTGACAAAGAGGCGCTTTTTGCCTCGTAGGAAGAAGTGAAGCCACCGAACGTTCTAGCCGCTGTAGCTAGATGAGATCAACCGGAAACAAAACAACTAAGAGACTTGATGTCATATCAAGTCTCTTTCTTTCATGAAAGGAGAATGTATGATGGAGACGATGCCAAATTGGTTAAAGCAACGTGCATTTTTAACACCAGATCGCACTGCAATTGAAATAGAGGAAGAGAAAGTTACTTTTATGCAGCTGCATGAAAAAGTAGTATCTGTTTGTGAACACCTCACGCATGTAGGAGTGAAGCGTGGGCAAAAGGTGGCTGTTCTGATGAAAAATGGTATGGAGATGATTACAGTTATTCACGCCCTATCTTACGTAGGTGCAGTAGCTGTGCTTTTAAATACGCGTCTTTCAAGAGAAGAGCTACTTTGGCAAATGGATGATGCTGAAGTTATATGCTTAGTGACGGATCAAGATTTCGAGGCTAAAGATGTTCCTGTATATTCGTTCGCCGAAGTGATGAATGGATCGAAGGCGGAAGCCTCTATACAAGAAGAATTCTCTTTAGAAGAAGCGATGACAATCATTTATACGTCAGGGACGACAGGAAAACCGAAAGGCGTTATTTTAACGTACGGCAATCACTGGGCAAGCGCAGTCGGTTCTTCGCTTAATTTAGGGCTTCGTGATGATGATTGCTGGTTAGCTTGTATGCCAATGTTCCACGTTGGCGGGCTATCTCTTTTAATGAAAAATGTTATGTACGGAATGCGTATTTTACTCGTTCCGAAATATGATGCTGATTTTATTCATAAAGCACTTCAAACGAGAGGTGTTACGATCATTTCTGTCGTTTCTAAAATGTTAACTGATTTATTAGAGAGACTTGGAGAAGAGACATATCCATCTTCTTTACGATGTATGTTACTTGGCGGAGGACCAGCGCCGAAACCGTTATTAGAAACTTGTGTAGATAAAGGAATTCCTGTGTATCAAACGTACGGTATGACAGAAACGTCGTCGCAAATTTGTACGTTATCCGCAGATTATATGTTAACGAAAGTAGGATCAGCTGGGAAACCACTATTTCAGTGCCAACTTCGTATTGAAAAAGATGGCGTAGTAGTACCGCCGTTTGTGGAAGGCGAGATCGTAGTAAAAGGACCAAACGTAACAGGCGGTTACTTTAACCGTGAAGATGCGACACGCGAAACAATTCAAAACGGATGGCTTCATACTGGTGACCTCGGTTATTTAGATGGAGAAGGATTTTTATACGTATTAGATCGCCGCAGTGATTTAATTATTTCTGGCGGAGAAAATATATATCCGGCTCAAATTGAAGAAGTGTTGCTTTCTCATCCGATGGTAGCGGAAGCCGGTGTTGTCGGTATGACTGACGATAAATGGGGACAAGTACCCGCTGCTTTTGTTGTAAAAAGTGGAGAGGTAACAGAAGAAGAAATCCTTCATTTTTGCGAGGAGAAATTAGCGAAATATAAAGTGCCGAAGAAAGCGTGTTTCTTAGAGGAATTACCACGAAATGCTTCGAAAAAATTGTTAAGACGAGAGTTAAGACAATTAGTGGAGGAGATGTAAGTGGAAATAAAAAAAGCGACACTTCATATAACGGAAATGCCACTCGTAATCCCGTTTGCTGCAAGCTACGGAACGTATGAAAAGCGTGAAAGTATCGTCATTGAATTAGAAAATACGGATGGATACATTGGATTTGGCGAAGTTGTTGCGTTCTCTGAACCGTGGTATACGGAAGAAACGGTGAAGACAGCGCTACATGTACTTCAAGATTTTTTAATACCGGATTTATTGAAAGCTGAAATTTCTCATCCGAATGAAATACCAGAGTTGTTCAAGCATATAAAGAGAAACAGAATGGCAAAGGCCGGAATTGAAGGGGCTGTTTGGGATTTATATGCAAAGCGTCAAAAGAAGTCATTAGCGACATTGCTTGGCGGAACTAGGACTGAAATTGAAGTAGGCGTTGTGATTGGTATCAATACAATTCCGGTTATGTTAAAACAAATCGAGAAGTATGCAGAAGAAGGATATGAGCGTTTTAAAGTGAAAATAAAGCCAGAGCACGACTACGAGTTATTGAAAGAAATTCGTAAAGAGTTTCCAAGCATCCCGTTAATGGCTGATGCAAATTCAGCGTATACATTAGCGGATACGGAGAAACTGAAACGATTAGATGAATTTCAATTGATGATGATTGAACAACCGCTAGCGGATTACGATTTTCTTGATCATGCACAGTTGCAAAAGGAAATGGAAACGCCGATTTGTTTAGACGAAAGCATCCACAGTTTAGAAGACGCACGCGTTGCAATTACGCTTGGCAGTTGCCGCATCGTTAATATTAAACCAGGGCGAGTGGGTGGATTAACAGAATCGATTCAAATCCATAATTATTGCATGGAGCATAATATCCCAGTTTGGTGCGGCGGTATGGTGGAGATGGGGATTTCACGAGCGCAAAATGTTGCGCTTGCTTCATTGCCGAACTTTACGATTCCAGGTGATATATCTGCCTCTAGTAGGCATTGGAAGAGGGATATTATTTCGCCGGAAGTGATGCTTGAGAGCGGGAAAGTGATGGTGCCGCAAAGTGTTGAAGCTGAGTATGAAGTAGACCGCGGAAGGCTGGCGGAAATTACGAAGCAGCGGATTGTGTTTGAAAGGTGAAATAACAAAGGTTACTCTTATGAGTAGCCTTTTCTTATTGTACAAATTGGATAGACTAGTTTACAATCGAGCGTATAAAGTGAAACTTTAATCAGTGGGGGCATCCCCACTGATTATTAGCCCGCACCAATCGGGCTTTTATGGGCAGTTGATCTTCCACCTAACTTCTTTGATTCACCCGAATTTTGAGGTGGGAGTCTTACTGCCCGCAAATAGCGGGATAAAGGGGGAGTAAAATGAAGCGCATTTCTATTTTAATAGCGGATGATGAGGCAGAAATTGCTGATTTAATTGAGATACATTTAGAAAAAGAAGGGTACCATGTCGTGAAGGCAGCTGATGGAGAAGAGGCAATTCATGTTATTGAAACGCAGCCAATCGACTTAGTAGTTTTAGATATTATGATGCCGAAAATGGATGGTTATGAAGTGACGCGCCAAATTCGCGCGAAGCACCATATGCCAATTATTTTCTTAAGTGCGAAAACGTCTGATTTTGATAAGGTGACAGGTTTAGTATTAGGTGCAGATGATTATATGACGAAACCTTTTACACCGATTGAATTAGTCGCACGTGTAAATGCACAATTACGCCGATTTCTTACGTTAAATCAGCCGAAAGTAGCGGAGAATAAATCAGCTTTAGAGGTAGGCGGAGTCGTTATTGATCCGGAGCGAAGAACAGTAAATGTGTATGGAGAACAAGTTGAATTAACACCGAAAGAGTTTGATATTTTATATTTATTAGCGAGTCACCCGAAGAAAGTGTACAATGTAGAAAATATTTTTCAGCAAGTATGGGCAGATGATTATTTTGAAGGCGGAAATACAGTTATGGTACATATTCGTACATTGCGGAAAAAACTTGGAGAAGATAAAAGAAAGGAAAAGTTAATAAAAACAGTGTGGGGAGTAGGTTATACTTTCAATGGATAACATGATGAAAAGCTTTCGATTTAAAATGATTGTCTTATTTGCGTTAAGTATGGTGCTCGCTGCAACTGTAACTTATATAATTTATAAAGGATTGCAGCTGTATTATAAAACAATGGTTCGCTATGAAGAGCCTTTAGCACAATTTAGGTCAATCGTAAGGGAATTTGGAGACATTAACTTCTTTTTAATTTTCTTTATTCCGTTATCTATTATCTTCTTCTTCTTTTTGACAAAACCGTATTTAAAGTATTTTAGTGAGATTTCTAACGGGATTCATCACCTTGCGAACGGTAACTTTACGAATAAAGTTCAAGTTTCATCAAATGATGAGTTTGGAGATATCGCACGTGAAATAAATGTTGCAAGTGAAAAGTTAAAAGAAGCGGTGGAAAGAGGAGACTTTGCTGAAAGTAGTAAAGACCAGCTCGTTGTGAACTTAGCTCATGATCTAAGGACACCATTAACATCCGTGATAGGGTATTTAGATTTAATTCTTAAAGATGAGAATTTAACAAAAGAACAAATTAAACATTTTTCCACGATTGCATATACGAAATCGCAAAGGCTCGAAAGTTTAATCGATGAGTTATTTGAAATTACACGTATGAATTATGGTATGTTAAAGCTGGATAAAAAGCCGATTGATATAAGTGAGCTACTTATACAGTTAGATGAGGAATTGTATCCTTTATTAGAGAAACATCATTTAGAAGCTAGGTTGAATATTGATCCTCATTTGCCAATTAACGGTGATGGAAAATTGTTAGCTAGAGTATTTGAAAACTTGTTAACAAATGCCGTTCGATACGGATATGATGGGCAATTTGTTGATCTGAATGGGTATATCGATAATGAAGAAGTCGTCGTACAAATTATTAATTACGGAGACAGCATTCCAGAAGAAGACTTACCGTATCTTTTTGATATGTTTTATACAGGTGATAAATCGCGAACTGAGAACCGTGGCGGGACAGGTCTTGGACTGTTTATTGCGAAAAATATTGTTGAGCAGCATAATGGTACGATTTCTGCTGAAAGTAATGTCGTTAGAACAATGTTTGAAGTGCGATTGCCAAAAGACGAGAACTTAACAATTTAATAAAAATTTAAACTTTACCCCACTTTTTATTTTAATAGTTTTTTCTATTCTATACGTAAGTTACGTTAAGGAGGAACTAGAAATGAAAAAGTGGGTATTTATTTCTTTTTTTATAGCATGCACAATCTGTGTAGGCGTTTATATATCACCATTATTCCAAAAGGAGATCGATGTTAAAATTGCCGACAAAGATAATACGGTAAGGGCTGCGAATACGGAAAATATAGAGATTACAAAAGAAGAAATTTATAAAGGGGATCTGTTATTAGTGAATAAAGATTACCCAGTTAAAAAAGATAGTATTAAGTCTGATATTATAAATGTAAATCACAATAGTGAATTAGTAAGAGGTTACGTCATATTTGATAGAAATCTTCGCTTATCAAAGGGTGTTGTGGAAAATTTTTTGAACGTTGTCGATGCAGCTGGAAAAGATGGAGTACAGCATTTCTTAATGAGTAGCGGATATCGAGATTTTAAAGAGCAAAGTAAATTGTATAAAGAAATGGGATCTGACTATGCACTTCCAGCAGGATACAGTGAACATAATTTAGGGTTATCACTCGACGTTGGATCTACGCAAAAGAAAATGGAGAGAGCCCCTGAAGGAAAGTGGATTGAAGAGAACGTATGGAAGCATGGGTTTGTTTTACGTTATCCGAAAAATAAAAGTCATATTACAGGCATTCAATATGAGCCGTGGCATATACGTTATGTCGGCTTACCTCATAGTGCAATTATGCAAAAAGAGAAAATTACATTGGAAGAATACTTAGACTTCTTAAAAGAGAAAAAAGAAATCACAACGAATGTGGAAGGTAAGAAATATACGGTTTCTTATTATAAAGTGTCTGGAAACAGGAAAGTGAATGTTCCAGCGAATAAGCAGTATGAAATTTCGGGGAATAATATGGATGGGGTTATTGTGACGGTTCAGGAATAGATAAAGAGGTTGTTCCGATTTGGAGCAGCCTTTTCGTATATAAGAAAGGGATGGGCATTTTTGTCGGTAAATCAATACTCCTTGTCGAATCGTTGATCTAATTTCTTGTACTATCAGCATTTTGGAGGTGCATCTTTTTATTTACTTTTAAACATTATAACGTTATATTTACTTCTCCCTTTTTTTGTGTTACGCTAAACGTGTGAAAGAGATATAAAGATGAAATTTTAATGTAAGCGTATTCTTATGGCTTCTTATAGCTTCTTATAGAAAAGGGTGGAAATACAATGACAGAACGATTCGTACTACGTAATGTGAAACGTGTGAACGGGGAAGAGATTGACATTGTAATTGAAAATAATAAAATCGCACAGGTGACGAAAGCTGGTGCTGGCGAGGGTGGAAAGGTTTTTGATTACTCTGGTACTTACGTATCGAGTGGCTGGATTGATTTACACGTTCACGCTTTTCCAGAGTTTGATCCGTATGGCGATGAGGTAGATGAAATTGGCGTTAAGCAAGGGGTAACGACAATTGTTGATGCGGGTAGCTGCGGAGCTGATCGTATTGCAGATTTAGTAAAAAGTAGAGAGCAGGCAAAAACGAATTTATTTGCCTTTTTAAATATTTCTCGCATTGGTTTGAAACGAATTGATGAACTATCCAACATGGAATGGATAGATAAAGAGAAAGTAATAGAAGCAGTAGAAAAGTATAAAGATGTAATCGTTGGGTTAAAGGCGAGAATGAGTAAAAGTGTCGTTTGTGATAGCGGAATTGAACCGCTTTATGTAGCGCGCTCATTGTCTCGTGAAACATCATTACCGATTATGGTACATATCGGTTCAGCACCTCCTCGCATAGAGGAAGTTGTACCTCTTTTAGAAAAAGATGATGTGATTACACATTACTTAAACGGGAAAGAAAATAATTTATTTGATGAAGAAGGCAAACCGCTACCTGTATTACTAGATGCAGTGAAGCGCGGTGTTCATTTAGATGTTGGTCATGGCAATGCTAGTTTTTCTTTTAAAGTAGCAGAAGCGGCGAAGCGTCACGATATTGCTTTTAATACAATTAGTACAGATATTTACCGAAAGAATCGTATACACGGTCCCGTGTATAGTATGGCTCACGTTCTTTCGAAATTCCTTTACTTAGGATATCCGCTAGAAGAGGTAATTGATGCGGTGACGAAACATGCGGCAGAGTGGCTGAAAAAACCAGAGCTTGGCCGTATTCAAGAAGGCGATATTGCAAACTTAACTTTATTTACGGTGAAAGATGAGAAGGTTACGTTAATTGATTCAGAAGGGGATCAGCGCATTGCTGAAAGAAGAATTGATACGAAAGGGGTTGTAGTCAATGGGTCATTCATTGAATGCTAAGTACGGATTAAAAAGAGTAATTAATGCGAGCGGTAGAATGAGTATTTTAGGTGTATCCGCTCCGACAGATACAGTGATGGATGCGATGAAACATGGTGGACAAAATTATGTGGAAATTGCTGATTTAGTAGATAAAGCAGGAGACCATATTGCTAGAATTCTAGATTCAGAGGCAGCGGTCGTTGTGAATTCAGCATCGAGCGGAATTGCGCTTTCTATCGCAGCAATTGTGACAGAAGGAAATCGCCGTAAAAGTGAAAGACTTCATCAAGAGGTCATCGCGAAAAACGAAGTGATTATGTTAAAAGGTCATAACGTTCAATACGGTGCTCCTGTTGAAACGATGATTTACTTAGGCGGTGGTAAACTTGTAGAAGTTGGCTACGCAAATGAAGGGAAAGCAGAGCATATTGAAGATGCGATTGGTGAAAATACAGCAGCGATCCTATATGTGAAATCCCATCATGCCGTTCAAAAAAATATGATTTCTGTTGAAGAAGCATGGGAAGTTGCGCAGCGAAATAACGTACCACTTATCGTCGATGCGGCAGCTGAAGAAGATATTCAAAAATATGTGAAGTATGCAGACCTTGCTATTTATAGCGGTTCAAAGGCAATTGAAGGACCTACTTCTGGCATTGTTGGCGGTAAACGAAAATATATTGAGTGGCTGAAAGTGCAATTACATTGCATCGGAAGAAGTATGAAAGTCGGGAAAGAAACAACTTTCGGTTTACTTCAAGCGCTTGATGAGTACGGAGTAAAAGAAGATAAAAGTGAACAAGAAAAAGAGTTATTACAAGTACTTATGCCACTAAAAGAATTAAACGGTGTAAATGTAACAATCGTTCAAGATGAAGCAGGAAGAGCGATTTTTAGAGCACGTATTCACATTAACGAGAACGAGTTAAATAAATCAGCAAAAGACGTCGTAACAGCATTACGCGAAGGGGAAATTGCCATTTATACACGTGATTACGGAGTAAGACAAGGATTCTTTGATATTGATCCACGTCCACTTCAAGGTGATGACATACATGTAATTGAAGAAAAATTGAGAGAAATTGTAGGGGGAAACTAAAATGACAAACATTCAAAAACGTTTTTATAAAGGCCGTGTAGCATTAAATGTATTAGCGAACAATATTGAAAATGCGAAAGACATCTTTGAAGCAGCAGAAGGTTATGTAGTAGTCGGAGTGCTATCAAAAGATTACCCAACAGTAGAAGAAGCCGTTACAGCGATGAAAGCATACGGAAAAGAAATTGATGACGCTGTATCAATCGGACTAGGAGCTGGAGATAATCGCCAAGCAGCAGTTGTAGCTGAAATTGCGAAGCATTATCCTGGTAGCCATATTAACCAAGTGTTCCCTTCAGTTGGAGCGACACGTGCAAATCTTGGCGGAAAAGATAGCTGGATTAATAGTTTAGTATCTCCAACAGGAAAAGTAGGTTACGTAAATATTTCTACTGGTCCAATTAGTGCAGCTGGAGAAGAAAAAGCAATCGTTCCAATAAAAACAGCAATCGCACTTGTACGTGATATGGGAGGAAATTCATTGAAATACTTCCCAATGAAAGGTTTAGCTCATGAAGAAGAATATCGCGCAGTTGCGAAGGCTTGTGCGGAAGAGGGATTTGCATTAGAGCCAACAGGCGGAATTGATAAAGAAAACTTCGAAACAATTGTACGTATTGCGCTTGAAGCAAACGTAGAGCAAGTGATCCCGCACGTGTACTCTTCTATTATTGATAAAGAAACTGGTAATACGAAAGTAGAAGATGTTCGTGAATTATTAGCGGTCGTGAAGAAGTTAGTTGATCAAAATGCGTAAGAAAATTGCAGCATTCGGCGAAGTAATGATGCGCCTGCAAGTACCAGGATATGAGTTGTTGTCGCAAGCTAACACATTACATTACTCATTTTCTGGTACTGGTGTGAACGTTGCAGCAGCACTTTCTCATCTCGGTCATGAAGGCTTTCTTATTTCAACTTTACCGGAAAACTCGGTTGGGGATGCTGCGGTATCACATATTCAAAAGTTAGGCATTCGGGCACCGTTTATTTCAAGAGGCGGTAAATATGTCGGCATATACTTTTTGGAAAATGGATTTGGTGCACGTGCAAGCCGCGTTACATATTCAAATCGATTAGAAAGTAGCTTCAATACGGCATGTGAAGACATGTATCAATTTGAAGAAATCGCCAAGGAAATTGATATCGTTCATTTTTGCGGAATTACACTTGCGATGAATGATACGGTGCGCCATCATATGAAATCTTTAGCGAAAGCAGTGAAAGAAAACGGAGGCACTGTCGTTTTTGATTGTAATTATCGTCCATCGCTTTGGGGAGAAGACGGATATGAGCAAGCGAAAACGCATTATGAAGAAATGCTAGCTCTTGCTGATATCGTTATGATGAACGAAAAAGATGCAATGTTCGTTCTTGGAATGAAAACAGAAGAGACAGAGCGAGAGGCGCAACTTGTTGATCTTATTCCAAAGGTTGCTGAAATATATCAGATTGCTACAATTGCTGGTACACATCGCTCTATTAATAGCGATAATACACACTCACTTCGCGGGTTTATATGTAAAGATGGTGCGTTCACTTTTGCAAAAACACTTACGTTTTCTGTATATGATAGAATAGGTGCTGGAGATGCTTATACGAGCGGGATTATTCATGGCGAGATAGAAGAGTTTGCACCAGAGAAAGCTGTTTCATTTGCGTCAGCAGCTGGAATGCTTGCACATACAATCGTCGGTGATACGCCAATGTCATCAGAGAAGGATATACTTCGGGCAATGACGGCATCAGTAGGTGATGTAGAAAGGTAGTGGGTGTAACGGTGAACGTAACGAGGAAAAAAGGACCATTATATTTACAAATAAAAAATATTATTCGTGATCGAATATTGCATGGTGTATATGCGATTCATACGAATATTCCTTCCGAACCGCAGTTAGAAGAAGAGTTCAAAGTGAGCAAAATTACAGTGCGTAATGCGATTAAAGAACTTGCTCAAGAAGGATATTTAGAAAAGAAAAGCGGTAAAGGAACGAAAGTGATCCGCAATACTTCTGCGACAAAGTTGTCAAAGGGTAAGAAATTTACAGAAGTGTTAGTGGAAGAAGGATATAAAGTACAGAAGAAATTGCTCAAAGCAGAAATCGTTCATAATGAAGAAGGAACGGTGCCATTTCGATTATTCGGTAAGGAAAGTTTTCGCATTGAACGTTTATATACGTTAAATGATGCACCGTACATTCATTATACGCACTATTTCTCAGCACACATGGCAAGTACAGATTTATCGGACTTTGACTTGCAATCGCTTTACGATTTAGTTGAAGACCGAGGTATACATTTAGAAAACTTCAGAGATGAATTCGCTGTTGGACTTGCGCCTAGTTTTGTTGCAGAAGCGTTAGGTGAAAAAGAGGGGACAGCGTTATTAAAACGTATGCGCTATTCTTACGATGAAGTTGGCGAAGTAATTGAATATAGCGAAGGCTACTACAACACAGAAATGCAGCATTATGTAGTGAATTATGACGTATAAAAGGAGGGTATTCGCCCTCTTTTTTTATAAAGTGTTTCATTAGATTCATCCCGCACCAATTAGGTGTTTATTGCCTGCAAATACGGGATAAAAGTAAGGGGAATGAGAGATGGATATATACTTATTAATCGTCACGTTATTTGCAATTGCGATTGTTATTTTAGGGGTATCATGGTGGAAATGGCATGCATTTATTAGTTTAACAGTTGCGAGTTTATTTTTAGCTATCATGTCTGGATTGAATTTGACGAAAATAGTGACTGCCTATGAAACTGGTGTTGGTAGTGTACTAGGGCATTTAGTTGGTATTTTAGCTCTCGGAACAATTTTAGGAAAAATGATGTCCGATTCAGGGGCCAGCATGCAAGTGGCAGACTTCTTTATTCGATTTTTCGGTGTAAAGAAACTACCTTGGGCTATGTTATTTGCAGGATTTGTTATAGGGATTCCGGTATTTTTTGAAGTGGGGATCGTCATTTTATTACCACTTGTTATTTCCATTCGAAAAACGACGAAGCAAAATATATTATTAATTGCATTACCTGTCATTGCTGGATTATCGATTGTGCATGGGCTAGTGCCACCACATCCAGGGGCGATGACAGCAATCGGTATTTATAACGCGAACTTAGGAAAGGTACTTTTATATTCATTAATTATCGCGTTACCAACAGCCATTATCGCAGGACCGATATTTGCAAAGTGGGTAAATAAAAGGGTTATACCTGAAAATGAACCAGAGCTAGTTCGAGTTACAACTGTATCAACTGATTTACCAAGTCGTAAAGTTTCATTTTTTATTATTTTATTACCGGTTGTATTAATGATTTTATCAGTGGTTGCACCATATATTTCATTACCGAAAAAGATAACTGAATTTTTTGTATTTATAGGAAGTCCAGTAATTGCTTTACTTATTTCATGTTTTGCAGCATTTTATTTACTTGGAATAAGGCAAGGAATTAATAAAAAGGTGATTAAAAAATTAACGGATGAAAGTTTATTACCGGTTGGTTCCATTATTTTAATCATCGGTGCAGGCGGTGGATTTAAACAAATATTAATTGAAAGCGGCGTTGGAACAGCGATTGCGCAAATGGCAGAGCATATATCGTTATCGCCGATCGTGTTAGCTTTTATGGTAGCTGGATTAATTCGAATTGCAACAGGTTCAGCAACAGTAGCATTAACGACAGCAGCAGGTATTGTTTCACCAGTTATTCAGCACATGTCAGGTGTAAATTTAGAATTGCTCGTTATAGCAACAGGTGCGGGATCATTAATGTTTTCTCACGTAAATGATGCAGGATTCTGGCTTGTAAAAGAGTATTTAGGATTAACGGTGAAGGAAACGTTTAAAACGTGGACGGTACTTGAGACATTGTTATCATTTATTGCATTTGGCTTTGCGCTCTTATTAAATACTTTTATTTAGAAGATACCTTAATTGGTATCTTTTTTTTGATGAAGCCCATTTCCAAAAACAAGCCCGTTTTTAGGTAAGCCAAGCTTCCTATTCGCCCTGAAAACATACTATAAATGGAATCCCCTCATTTAGAGCAAGGTGAACTTGTTATGAATGATACTAAAGGAGGAATAGAGTAATGAGCGAAAAGTGTGAACACAGACATGATGATTGTAACCGCAGAAACCATGGTTGCGGAGGCGGTTTTGCGCTTCTAATCGTATTGTTTATTTTATTAATTATCATCGGTGCTAGCTGCTTCGGCGGAGGCGGTTGTGGTTATGGTGGTTACGGCGGTTATGGCGGCGGCTATGGTGGATATTGCTGCTAATTAAAAACTATTGAAAATAGCCTTGTGCATTATGCACAAGGCTATTTTATTCATATTTTTATATGCTGTGATAATTTATTAATGTACAGAGAACGGATTAAGAAGAAGAAAATAATCTCGATAATCCCGAAAAAGGTGAGTACAATCAATAACTCTTTTAGTAAAGAAAAAGCGAACATGCTTTGTAAAAACTTAACCGCAAATAACGTGTGAACACCAGCAACGATATAAGGAACGAAAAATAAAATTCCTAACTGAATCGTTGCAGAGCGAAACATTTCTGATTCAGTTAAGCCTAGTTTTGTAATCGTAATGTATTTTTGTTTTTCATTCGTTAAGTCGTTATACATACGGAAGTATAAAACGCTAGCCGCACCGATAAAGAAGATAAAGCCAAGAAATGCCCAAATAAAGAATTGAGCAACTGCATTTTCTTTATTATGGAGTAACTCATCAGTAGCTGTATAAATATTAAAAGGAACGGGAGATGCATGCTTATCGTCTTTATGTGCCTCATAATATTTTTCGGTGTCATTACTAATACTTTTTAATATATTTTTTGTTGGAATAATTGCATTTTCCCAATTATCCACGAAGTAGTTATAAACTGTAATGGTTTCAATATGAGGAATCATAGTATCGATTGCATAATCTTGCATAATAACTAAATTTGCTAATGCAAATGGTGGTGCTATTCCTTTGTTAATAAATCCCTTTATATAAAACTCCTTTTTATTGGATTCAAGCGTAATTGTATTTTGTTTTACAAATGGATTTGATACAAGGTTTAATAGCTCTGGTGAATAGCCAGAAATAATGTAAACTTCTTTTGAATCAAGGGTGATTGTAGGTCTCTTTAACTGTTTAGCAATTTCGTTATAATCACTCATTTTCATAATTGCAATCTCTTCTTTTGAAGCAGTATCTTTTAAAAGCGTAAATTTATATTTTTTATATTGAAAATGAGCATTGGAAAGTTCGGATTCAATAGTATTAACGTGCTTTCGTTCAAGGGAATGATCCCCTTCTAATTTGTATGTGAAGGGAATAGGATATCGCTCTAGTATCGACGCTTTTGTATTATTATTCGCAGCAAATAGTCCGATAATAATCGTAAATGCAAGCGCAGATAGCATCGAAACGATAAAGAGTACATTAATATTACTACGGGTACGAGCAACTAAATCTGAAATCCATAACATGTTTATTTGTTTCAAATAAAACTTTCTACGCTTCTTTAAAATATAGATAAAAAGAAGAAATGTTTGTGAAAAGAAAAAATATGTTCCGATTACTACGAGTGGCAAAATAGATAATATAATAAAGAAGACAGATCCGTTTTGCACATTTTTTTCGGTTACGTAGCCTTGTGGATAACCAGCAATATAATAACATAACCCTAAACAAGTTAAAGCAAATATCGAAATGAGTATAGACGGCCTTTTTTCGGCTGTCACTTTCTTGTTCCCTTTAATAAGATGGACTGTTTTACGCGTACGAATAAACATCGGTGTAAACGTAGAAACGATTAAAAATAAAATGATAAACGTTACGGTTGTCACGATTATCGCTTCTGTTGGCCAATATAAATAGAGACCTTTCGCACTTGTTAATTTCGAAGTGACTAATAAGAAAAAGTTAGAAAATACAAGGCCACCTTGAATGCCGATAAAGATAGACAATAGCCCGATGATCATGTTTTCAGTAAATAAAAGTCTTTTTAATTGTTTCTGTGAGATACCGAGAATCGTGAGTATCCCGAATTGCTGCTTCCGTACATTTAAAAATGTTCCAATTGAATATAAGAGAAAGAAGAACGAGAACATAACGATAACAAGCTGTGCTGTACTAGCTAAGTTCATTAGAGGATCACGTTCTTGAAAGCTTTGTACATTTTGTAAGCGTGGGTGATACGCGTATACAGTAAATGAAAAGAAAACCATGATAGAAAAAGCACTACTTACAAAATAAGCGAAATATGCTTTAGAATTACGCGAGACATTTTTAAATGCAAATTGCCAAAATGTCATCCACGTCTTCCTCCTAATAATGCTAAAACATCTAATATTTCTTGATAAAACTTTTCGCGATATAGCCCGCGATGTAGTTCGTTGTAAAGCTCGCCATCTTTAATAAAAATGACGCGGTTACAGTAACTTGCTGCGAATGGATCGTGCGTAACCATTAAAATTGTTGCATCTTCTTCTTTATTCAATTTCGTAAATAGTTCCATCACGTCAATTGCCGCTTTTGAATCTAAATTTCCCGTTGGCTCATCGGCAAGTAGAAGTGACGGATGATGAATAACAGCACGTGCTACTGCGGTACGTTGTGCTTGTCCCCCAGAAACTTCAAAAATACGTTTGTCTAAAATATGATCAATGCCAAGCTTTTTGGAAATGTTATTAAGCTTTTCGTCCATTTCTTTTAATGGAACATTATCTAATGTTAAAGGTAGTACGATATTTTCACCGATTGTTAGTGTATCTAGTAGGTTAAAGTTTTGGAAAACAAATCCTAACTCTTGGCGGCGGAAAATAGCTAACTTCTCTCTACGAAATGTGTGCGGTTTTTTTCCGTTAATCACGACATCACCAGAAGTAGGGGAATCAATTGTAGAGATAACGTTTAAAAATGTAGATTTACCACTACCAGATGGTCCCATGATAGCGACAAATTCACCTTTATCTACATGTAAATTTATATTTTTTAAAGCAGTATGAGGGACTTTTCCTTCATACACTTTTGAGACGTTTTTTATGTGTAAAACTTCTTCCATAGTAATCACCTTTCTATCCGTTAAAACTTAATGTGTTGTGATAATTTTTGCATATAGAAGGAACGAATTAAAAGGAAAAATAAAATTTCAACCGTTCCAAAAATCATAAGTACGACTGTAATCTCAGCGAAGAACGAGAGATGTAATACTTCTTGTAGCATCTTTGTCGCAAACATCGTATGAATCGATGCCATAATGTATGGAACAAAGAAAAGAATTGCAAGTTGAATTGTAGCAGATCGTTTCATCTCAGCTTCTGTTAAACCGATTTTTGTAATCGTTACATACTTTTCTTGCTCATTTGTTAAATCTGTATACATTCTGAAGTAAAGAACACTGCCAGCACCAATAAAGAAAATAACACCTAAGAAAGTCCCAATTAAGAAGAACGAAGCGACATTTTGTTTTGTTGTGTATAGAGAATCGCTCGCTTCACTTGCATGGAAAGGCGGGTGCTCTGCTTGAATGTTGTTCCCGTCTGTATTCACTTTTTCTATGAATAAAGAGCCGATGTTATTAGCTTTTTCCCAGTCCTTAACTTTAAAGCTATATACACTCATCTGTTTTGAAACGGATGATAACGCCTCTACATTTTCATCAGATAGTATGAGCAATTGGTATATTAAGCGATTTGGGAATGGGTTATAACTTTTATATTCTTTCACTTGTAGTTGTAAATTGTTTTGAGTAAGTGTAAGAGTATTTTTCTTGTCTTTATTATGAAGCGTTCCAATAACCTGATCATCTAAGTCTTTCATAAGAATATAAGATTCATTCTTATTTACCGTGAGCGTTTCCCAATTTAAAGCCTTAGCAAGTACATTATAGTCACTTTGTTTAATTGCATAATAGAGCTGCGAATTTCCTTCCGCTGAAGATACTTCATATATATCCGTTTTAAATTGTTTATAAGTAAATTGCTCTTCGTTAAACTTTTGTTTTAACCAATTTAAATGTTCATCCGCTAACGTATTTTCAGTATGTGATAAATATGTAAAAGGAAAAGGATTTTCTCTTACTGTATCGAACTTCATAAATTTACCAAAACCATATAAGAATGTAATCATAGTAAAAGCAAGTGTTGATAGCATCGCTACAATAAAGAGCATGTTAATGTTTGTCCGAATGCGCGCTGCTAAATCAGAAATCCAAAGCATATTAATTCGCTTCATATAAAATGTTCTTCGCGTTTTTAATATACGAATGAGTAAAAAACTAATTTGTGAAAAGAAAAAGTATGTTCCAGCTGCAACAAGTGACGGAATGAGAAATATACTGGTGGCGGCGTACAAAAGCCCAATTACGTCGCCCAACGACATGAAATATAGCGGATTTGCTGCTAGTACGTATCCAGATATTAAACATGTCGCACCAAATAGAGAGATGAGCACGGATGCTTTTCTTTCTTTTTGTTTTGTTCCTTCTTTTAAAAGACGTACAGCCTTTCTCGTCCGAATGAGCATCGGCGTAAACGATGAGACGAGAATGAAGAGTCCTAGAAAAATGATCATAGTTAAAATAATGGCAGCTGTTGGCCAATATAAATATAAACCAGGAACATGTGTAATTTTGGCGGTAACTAATAAAAAGAACTGCGAGAAGACAAGTCCAAGTTGAATGCCGAAAAAGATGGAAAGAACACCAATTAGCATGTTTTCTAGAAATACGAGTCTCTTTAATTGTTTTTGAGATATGCCAAGTACTGTTAAAATCCCAAATTGCTTTTTTCGTACTTTTAAGAAAGTACCGATTGAATATAGTAAAAAGAAAAATGAAAAGAATACAATGACAATTTCTGAAATTGTCATTAATATGTTCAGAGCAGCATTCACGCCTGTCATATGCAATTTAGGATGAAATAAATAAACCGCAAACGAGAAAAAAATTGCAATGGAAAATGCACTACTTACAAAATAGGCGAAATAAGCTCTGGCGTTCCGGGTTACGTTTTTGAATGCAAACTGCCAAAATGTCATTCACCTGAACCTCCTAATAGAGTGAAGAAGAAAAGGATATAAGAGATACCCTTTTCCTGTACTAATATATTTATAAAACTTAACCATTCGTATACTCTGATAACTTTTGCATGTAAAAGGAACGAATAAATAAGAAAAAGATGACTTCAACGACTCCAAAAATAATAAGAACAGCTGAAATTTCTTTGAATAGTGATAAATCAATTACGTCTTGGAGCATTTTTGTTGCGAACATTGTATGAATGGACGCCATAACGTACGGAACGAAAAATAAAATGCTAAGTTGAATGGTTGCAGATATTTTCATCTCTACATCTGTTACACCAATTTTTGAAATTGCTACATATTTTTCTTGTTCATTCGTTAAATCAGTATACAGTCTAAAGTAAAGAACGCTACCTGCTCCAATAAAGAAAATGACACCTAAGAATGTCCCGATTAGGAAGTATGCGGCACCTCCTGATGTAATTCTATATAATGAGCCTGCTGATTCATAGGAGCGTATAAGGGGTCCTTCGTATTGGAATTCCTGTCGATCTCTTTGTATTTTTTTCATAAAATCATCAGCGATTTCATACGTCTTTTCCCAGTTTTGTACGTTATAATTGTACGCTGCTACATGCTTTGTTGTATTTGGTAAGTTGTTTACAACAGCGTCAGGTAAAATTAAAGTTTGATATGAAAAGTCAGAGGGAATGGCCCCTACTTGTTCATATCCTTTTACTTGTAATGTCGTATTTGTGCTAGAAAGTGTAATAGATTTTCTATTGTAGCTTGGCTCAAATTGGCTGAATAAGGTGAAATAAGCGCTACCTGTTAAGACATATGCTTCGTTATCGCTCATGAATAGTTGTTTCATTCGCAGGGAAGCTGCAAGTTTGTTATAGTCACTTTGTTTCATTGCATAGATGTCATTGTAAGTCGTTATACCTTCATCTTCTTTCAGTGGTGTTTCATATAAATCAGCTTTTAGTTTTTTATAAGAGAAATCTTCCTTTTGTAACTGCTTTTCAAGCCAAGTTAAATGCTCGTTAACAAAAGGATTTGCGTCATATGAAAAATAAGAAAATGGAAAAGGTGAAGTTCTCGCAACATCTAGCTTTGTAAACTTTCCGAATCCATATAGGAACGTAATCATTGTGAAAGCAATTGTAGAAAGCATCGCTACAATAAAAAGCATATTGATATTCGTTCGAATACGACTTGCTAAATCCGAAATCCAAAGCATGTTAATTCGTTTCATATAAAAATTTCTTCTTTTCTTTAAAATATAAATAAGTAAGAAACTAATTTGAGAAAAGAAAAAATATGTCCCAATTGTAACAAGTGCTGGAATCACAAAAACACTTGAAACCATATAGATAAAGCCTACTTGCGTGTTTATTGAGAAGAAATATTTAGGGTTTGCAGCTAAAATATAACCACCTAATAAACAGATAGCACCAAATAGAGAAATGAATATGGATGGTTTTCTTTCCTTTTGTTTCCCACCATTAGTTTTTAAAAGGTTTACCGTCTTTTTCGTACGAATTAGCATGGGTGTAAATGAAGATACAGCGATAAAGAGACCAAGAAATACAATCGTTGTTAAAATGAAAGCATTCGTAGGTGGATATAAATATATCCCTGGTAGATGTGTAATTTTCGCTGTCACTAATAAGAAAAATTGTGAAAATACAAGTCCAAACTGCATACCGAAAAAGATAGATAAAATACCAATTAACATATTTTCAGTGAAAACGAGTCTATGTAATTGTTTTTTTGATATACCTAAAATAGTTAAAATACCAAATTGCTTTTTACGAACTTTTAAAAACGATCCAATTGAATAGAGTAGAAAAAAGAACGAGAACAAGACAATAACAACTTCTGAAAAAATCATTAATCCTGAAATTTCAGAGATCATAGTGGGATTTTGTAATTTCGGATGAAACAAATAAACAGCAAACGAAAAGAAAACAGCAATTGAAAAGGAACTGCTTACGAAGTAAGCAAAATAAGCTCTCGAGTTGCGCGTTACATTTTTAAATGCAAATTGCCAAAATGTCATAATATGTACCTCTCGCTAGAAGGTAAATATGTAGTTTTATTGCAAAAAATGTATGAGAGTAAGTTCTCATACATTTTGCTAGCATATGTTCCGGTCATGCTTCGGTCACCTTCTCTGTATGTTCTGCTTGATTATTTGCAGCGTTGTGGAAGATGATTTTAATCGTCGTTCCTTTACCAACTTCAGAATCTAGTTTGACAGAGTGACCTAAATAATCACAAATTTTACTTACAATATAAAGTCCCATACCAGTAGATTCTCCGAATGCGCGACCGTTTTTCCCAGTGTAAAACGGTTCAAATACTCTTCGAATATCTTCTTGCGGAATACCAACACCTTCATCGCGAACTTCTAAAATAATATCTTTTCCGTTTCGATAAGCAGATAAGAAAACTTTCTTCCCGCGCTCACCAGAGTAACGAACTGCATTTGTCATTAACTGATAAATGATGAACTTTAGCCATTTCGCATCAGAAGCAACTTTTAAATCGGAATGAACTTCTAAAACAGGGAAGACCCCATTTCGAATGAATAGTTCTTTTAATCCGTTAATATTTTTTGTTACCGCATCTTTTAATGAAATCGTCTCAACGTGGAAATCTTCATGGAAGTTATTTAACCTTGCCATATATAAAGCCATATCGAGTCCTTGATTTAATCGTTCTAATTCTTTTTTGAATTTCGGAATCAAATGTTCATCTTCCATTTCGAGTACCATAAGTTGCATAACAGACACAGGTGTCTTCATTTGATGCACCCAGTGGTTAATGAATAATTGATGTTCTTGTTGTTTTACTTCATACGACTGTAGTTCCTTTTGGAAGAGACGGTACTGTGTGCGCACGAGTTCATTTACACCGTGAGGCATCGGAGCAGTTGCTCTTTCAATAAACGCATCTTCCATTTTCTCTGGTTGCTCACTTAATCTATGGTACATTCTACGATTGCGGACGTAACGATAAGCGAGGAAACAAATGAATAAATATAAACTTAAAACGACGAAGTAAAATTTATTATTTTGAAATCCATCTACTGCATCATACAGAACGAAAATGATGCCGAAGTTTAATACATATAGTAGAAAAAATGCAAAATGATCACGTAAAAATAGCTTCATGCTTATTCACTCCAAGTTGCGTTAAAACGATACCCAAGTCCACGTACTGTTTCAATAGCATTTTCAATACCAAGCTCATTGAACTTTTTACGAAGACGCGTAATGTTTACGTTTAATGTATTTTCCTCAACGAAGCTTTCGTCATCCCATAGGGCAGCTAATAAATCTTCACGGCTCGCTGTACGAGGGAATTTAGATAATAACATTTCTGCTAAAATTGCCTCTTTCTTCGTTAAAAGAACTTGCTCAGCACCGAAATGGATTTCTGGGCGTTCTGGGAATAGTTTTAAACCTTCTACTTCAACGATACGTTCAGAAATATTTGGCGCATAATCACCGTAAATACGGCGTAATTGACCTTTAATTTTCGCCATTACAACGTCATAGTGGAACGGTTTTGTAATATAATCATCCGCACCGCTTTCAATCGCCATAATTTGTTCCATCTCGCCAGCACGCGCTGAAATGAAAATAATTGGACAAGTAGATTCATGACGAATTTGACGGCACCAGTAGAATCCATCAAATTTCGGTAAGTTTACATCAAGTAAAACAAGATGTGGTTTCACTGCATTAAACGATTCCATAATATCATCGAAATTCTCTGCAACAACAGCTTCATAGCCATATTTTTGAATGTGAGATTGTAGTAATGATGAAATATTTGGATCGTCTTCAACGATTAAAATTTTATACATATGTATACTCCTCCTAAAAAAACAATTGTAGCTATAGTGTATCATGTGTTTCAAGTCTTTTCATTATGTTGAAATGTAGGCTAATAAACAGTATAGGTCAAAAGTGTGAAAAGTAAAAAGGTTATGGGTACAATTTATAATTATTGGTACAGCGAGACTAATGATGGGATATTCCTACGTCGCTTATAAAAAGAACTAAAAATATAAATAAAAGCTGCTTTTCCTTTTAAGGAAAAGCAGCTTTATTTTTTATTTCTTCAAAACCGGTATCCAAATTTCACTTTTAAAGTTTGGAGAGGATGTATCTTTCTGTTCATTCCACAATATTTCTGGTCCTTCCGCTAGTTCATAGTTTGAGGAAGGAAACCATTCGGAATAAATGCGTCCCCATACATTTTGTAATGTTTCAGGAAATGGACCGACAGCTTCAAATACGGCCCACGTTGAAGCTGTGACTTCAAGTTGTGCGAATTGCTCTGGACAATCTTTCGTTGAGGCTACTCCAATGTAGTGATCGAGTTCTCCCTTTTCCTCCATTCTTCCTTCAGAAAAGTTAGTAGAAGCACTAATGATTCCATTCGGTTTCATGTTTGAAAGTGACTTTAACATTTGAATGGACTCTGGATTTAAACTTTTCCACATAGAAGCAATTTCTTCATTTACACCGTTAAATACAATTGGTACGCGTTTTTGTATACCAATAATTCGAAATGGTTCTTTTTCTTTAATTCGATAATTCATTTCATTTCCTCCTTGAATCGATAACTGGAAGGTCATTGGTGAATAAGCTTTCAAAGAACGAATTGTACTTCGAGCTTCTGAAGGCGTTATACCGTGCAAGTTTTGAAAGGCACGTGTAAAGGAATCGGGTGAGTTGTATCCATATTTGATAGCGACATCAATGACTTTTGCATTGCTATCTTTTAGTTCAAAAGCAGCAAGAGTAAGACGTCTACAGCGAATATATTCTGACAGTGGTATGCCAGCTAGGAAAGAAAACATTCTTTTAAAATGATATTCGGAGCAGAAAGCTATTTTTGCGACTTCTTTAAAATCAATTTCGTTTGTAAGGTTGTTTTCAATATACTGCATTGCCGCATTCATGTTTTTAAGTGAATCCATATCATGACCTCCTTGTTAAATAGAATAGCAGGAACAAACGAAGTCCATCCGACATTTCATGCACAACTTTGTAGGGTACATTTTTAACCTTACAAAATTGTAATGTTCCTGTAAGGAGAATGAATGGATGGTATGATATCCCAATGCTATAGTAACAAAGTACTTTTGTTCAGTAGGTTAAATTTTTATATCTTTACTTATGCGTCTTACATAACTGTCATGTTTGTGTAAGAAACATCGATAGTGGCAAGAGTAGAGAGTGTATATAGTTGAAAATAGAGAATAGAAGAAATGAGGGATGTCGAGATGAAAACAGTGTTAGAAGCAAAAAATATTGAAAAAGTGTATGACACGGGTGGTAATAAATTTGCAGCGTTAAAAGGTATTAACTTACAAGTAAAAGAAGGTGAGTTCGTTGGAATTATGGGACCTTCTGGTTCGGGTAAGACGACTTTACTAAACGTTCTTTCTACAATTGATAATGCGACGAACGGTGAAATTTTAATTGATGGAAAAGATATCGTGAAGATGAACGATGATAAGTTAGCGTTATTCCGCCGCGATCATTTAGGGTTCATTTTCCAAGATTATAATTTATTAGATACGTTAACGGTAAAAGAGAACATTGCGTTACCTCTTGCGTTATCAAAGGTGAAAGCGAGTGAGATTGATCGCCGCGTTCTTGAAATTTCAAAGAAATTCGGTATTGATCACATTTTAAGTCAGTTCCCATATCAAGTGTCAGGCGGACAGAAGCAGCGCTGCGCAGCATCGCGTGCGATCGTTACGAATCCTAGTATGATTTTCGGGGACGAGCCGACAGGAGCGCTTGATTCTAAATCAGCGACAGATTTACTTGAAAGTATGAAGTCGTTAAATGAATATGATAACTCTACAATTTTAATGGTAACACATGATGCGTTTGCGGCGAGTTACTGTAAACGAGTTATTTTCATTAAAGATGGTGAGTTATATAAAGAATTGCACCGCGGGGAATTAACGCGTAAACAGTTCTTCCAACAAGTCGTTGACGTAATGTCTTCCATTTCCGGAGGTATGGCTGATGACCTTATCTAGCATTGCCCTCCGCAACATACAGCGGAATTTTAAAGACTACTTTGTATATTTTGCATCTATGATCTTTAGCATCGTCATTTATTTTACATTTAAGGCGTTGCAGTATAATTCACAAATGGAAAAAGCTGCGGAAGCTTCTAAAAAAATTAGCGGAGCGTTCCAAGTTTCAAGTGTTATGCTAATTATTTTCGTAGCGGTGTTCATTATATATTCGAACGGTTTCTTTACAAGGAAGCGTAAAAAAGAAGTTGGGCTATATTCCTTATTAGGCATTCGTAAAAGACAAATTGGTAAAATGCTGTTTTATGAAAATATGTTAATGGGATTAATGTCTTTAATTATCGGAATTGCGATCGGTAGCGTTCTTTCAAAACTATTCCTTGAACTACTAATAAGTATGATGGGAATAAACTTAAACGTTCATTTTGAAATACCGATGGCCGCAGTTATTGATACAGCACTTATTTTCTTTGTGATTATTTTGTATACATCACTTCAAGGATATCGTTTAATTTATCGCTTTAAGCTAATTGAACTTTTCCGAGCGGAACGCGAAGGAGAAGCAATGCCAAAAGGATCCGTAGTGATGGCGTTAATTTCAGTTTTCTTAATCGGTTCAGGTTATTTCTTAGCGTTAATGTACATGAAAGCAGTTATGTATGCAGACTTTATGGTCGTTGCATTATACATTTTACTAGCGACAGTAGCAGGAACTTATTTATTGTTTATGTTCTTCACAGTATTTGTATTGAAGCGAGCAAGAAATAATAAGTCAGCATTTTATAACGGTATGAATATGGTAACGACATCGCAACTACTATATCGCATTAAAGGAAACTCGAAATCACTAGCAACAATTGCTATTTTAAGTGCAGTGACATTAACAGCGGTTGGTACGTCAGTTACGATGTATTACAACACATTTACGCAATCAAAAGTTGCAGCACCGTATAGTTATTCTTATGAGAAAAAAGATGAAGCACTAGATAAAAAGGTAAAAGAAATACTTGCTGGAGAGAAGAGCAATCATCCAGTGACATATGAGTCAGAAGTTGAAATGATTCCTGTGAAGGGAACATTTAAAGGTGAAAGAGCAGATCAAGTGCTGAACACACACTATAATGTTACGAAGCAGTACCAGCTTATTTCTCAATCAAGCTTTAATACAATTGCGAAACGTTTAGATGTAGAACCTGTAAATTTAAGTGTGAATGAAGCTTTTGTATATGATAGCCTCTATATTGAAAAACTCGATTTTGGTCCTCTTTATACAGGAAATAAAGCTGTATTTCCTGTTGGGAATGAATCGAAAGAGCTAAACATTAAAGGTGTAAATAGTAGAAGTCTTACAAACTTAAATGAACTATTTGTAATCGTCCCAGATCAAACATATGAGCAGGCGAAACAAGTACATGAAACACGCGCTGTAAAAAATATTGATGTAAAAGGTGAGCGAAATAGTAAAGAGTTAACAGCGAAATTAGCAAGTATTATGCCAGCAGGTGAATCGGAAGTTTTAAAACCATTTAACGATTTCTATACAGGATTCCAAATGGGAATTGAAACGACAGGTTTAATGATGTTCATTGGGCTATTCTTAGGATTAGTTTTCCTATTAGCGACAGGCTCAATCATTTACTTTAAGCAACTTACAGAAGCAAGTGCTGACCGTGATCGTTACGTTGTTCTTCATAAAATTGGTGTAACGAAGCAAGAGATGAAGAGAGCTATTGCAAAACAAGTGAGCTTTATCTTTGCTATTCCGTTAATTATCGGTATTTTACACAGTTTGTTCGCACTAAAAGGTTTGTCAAATATATTACCATTCGAAATTATGATTCCGCTCCTAATTAGTATTGGAGTATATGGCGTCATTTATATCGGATATTACTTCCTAACAGTTCGTTCTTATTATAAGATTGTGAGTGCGAAATAATAAATGAGCAGCTATCGCTATATGCGATAGCTGTTTTTTCATTCTTCATAAATTCTTAAGAAATCTCCTCAATTTTTGTTAAGAAACGATAGTTATACTTAGACACAAGTTAAAAACTATCGAACGAATGGGGAGAGGGTTACATGCAACTCATAACATTCTTACATGAATTTATAAAACATCCGAAACATACTGGTGCAATTGCGCCAAGTTCAAAAATATTAGCAAAGAAAATGGTAGATGTCATTGATTTTAATAGAGCGAAATGTATCGTAGAGCTAGGGCCTGGTACAGGGGTTTTCACGAGAGAAATTATGAAGAGAAAGAAGAAGGAAACGATATTTCTTCTTATTGAAATTAATGAAGTGTTTTGCAAAGAGTTAAAGAGAAAGTTTAAAAATGAGCAGAACGTCATTGTTGTACACGGTTCAGCTGAAAATATAAAGAAGTATATGAAAGAATTACAGATAGAATGCATTGATTACGTCTTATCGGGATTGCCTTTTACATCTTTACCAGAAGAAGTTTCAAAGCGTATTTTAAACAATGTAATGGAGGCGATACATGAGACAGGTGAATTTATTACATTTCAATATTCACTTGTGAAAAAAGGATTTATACAGCATTTCTTCCCTGAAATTACGCTTGAAAAAGTGTGGCTCAATTTCCCGCCAGCGTACGTCTTTAGCTGTAAAAAAGAGCTAAAGAGAGCATATGCTTAATGGACTTACATGAATTATTATCTTATATTGAACAGTACGGTTATTGGGCACTATTTTTCTGTTTATGGTTAGGTATTATCGGTATGCCAATTCCAGACGAAATGATCGTAATGAGCGGTGGTTTTGTCTCTTCACTAGGGATATTAAATGTCATTCCAGCATTTGTATTAACATATTTAGGCGTTGTCTCTGGGCTATCTTTAGGTTATATAGTAGGGAAAATATTTGGTACAAAAGTACTTGATAAGCTAATGAAAAAGAAAAAGGCGAAATATCTTTTGAAATCTCAACAAATGGTAGAGAAGTATGGCCATTATGCGTTAGTCACAAGCTACTTCATACCGGTTGTAAGACATATCGTACCGTATTTAGTTGGAATGAATAACATGTCATTTAAGGTGTACACTTTGTATTCCTATACGACAGGACTTGTTTGGACACTTGCTTACTTTGTACTCGGTTCTTTATTTGGACAACATATTGAAAGGATTGTAGCGCTTGCGATAGAGTATGGCGTGTATTTTGGCGGAATTGTTTTTGTTGTTGCGAGTGGTGCTTATTTGTATAAGCAAAGAAGAAGTACGGTGATGAGTAAATAAATAGAATGAGGGCTTACGCTTATTGAGAGTAGTATAAAAGGGAGAGTTATTTTGTAGAATAACTCTCCCTTTTAATGTAATAGCTTTTCATTACTTACATTAGGTGTTGTTTGAAATACAGTTATATAAATTGTTAATATGATTGTATTGATTAGATTAGCTAGTATAGTCATAAAATCACTTGATGGAGTGATAAGAACAAAGATTGAAAGTATGGCAGAAGCAAGTGGAATAAACTTTTGTAGTGTAGTTAACTTTCCGTCTTTATGAAGCTTCGAAGATTGAAAGAAGCAAAGTAAGAAAATAAAGGACGTAAATAATAATCCTAGATAGCCCCATCCATCTTCAATATACCAAGGTAAAAAGCTCATTCTTGATGTGAAAATAAATAAATTGAATACTAACGTGCTAATGATTAGCGTATTTAAAATCGTGATATTTGTCTGTTTTTCCATTTGAATTATACTCCGAAATTTATTTTATCCTGCTATTTGTGGGGCAGCAAAAAACATTAATTAAAATTTCACTTTATTGAGATGTTTTTGCCGTTTCCATAAATCTTTGTTCAATTTCATCCAATTCGAATGAGTGGCATATTCTGCGGTCTTCTTTATCTAAAATTCGATAATGTTGAGATAAAATATTTTGTTGTATTTGATAACCATTTAATTCTTTTATTTGTCGCCACCACACTTTTCCTCCTAAAGTCTTCGGGAAGTTTGTACTGTAATGTGTAAAAGCGATTGTTTTTATAATTTCATTCACATCATCCCCAAATGTCATCTGGACTGTATCGCTCTGTTCGAAGAGTGTTACGACACAAACTGCGCCTGCCCATGTTAGCGTGCGTCTTCCTTTTTCGATTTCTACTAATGTTTTCTTCGATAAGCCAATAATTTCTGACATTTTATCTTGTGATAGATTATTTTCAACACGGATGAGTTTTAATTTTGAATTAACGAGTTCAATAAATTCTTGTTTATTCATCATGCAGCTCCTTTTTTAATATAGTGTAAAATTACACTAAAAGTGTAATTTTGTCAATCAGAGTGTAAAAAGTTATTTTTTGTCTATTTCAATCTTTTTAATTAAAATTTCACTTTTAGTTTAAGAAAATGTTAAGAAATCGAACGAGTTTTTATTAAGAAATAAGCTCTATACTTAGAAAAACCTTAAAGAAAACATAATGAAAGGTGGAATATAGATGAAAAGATTTATTTTTGGATCACTACTTGTTATCGTCGCAGGAGCGGCATATTTATTAAATGGGAGCGCGGGGTTTGATAGAATGAATCCATTTCTTGATATAGAGGACCATTATGCAATAATTGATAACGATGGAAAAGAGTTAGGTGGAAATAAAGGTCGTGAATATAAAGTGAAAGCTTATGATGAAAATGGTAAGAAAAAAGAAGTTACAATTGACGAAGTAGATGAATTACCAAAAGGCTCATACTGGCATGTGCTTACGAGAGGTAAGTTCTTACATAATAAAGTACAAGTAACAACAGATAAAATTCCTGATGGAGCGAAGGCGAAATTAGGACTATAAGTATAAAACCGATTCTCAATGAGAGAATCGGTTTTGTTGTTTTATGGTAATGTTTAGTGTAAGGGGGCGAGGGTGATGCTACTCATTGTTAGTCTTATTTTAATCGGGGTTATGTGTAGTATGAGAATAGTATCTTTACATATGATAGAACGAGAAAAGATAGAAGAGCGATATGTATATTGTCCAAAATGTAATGCGAAAATTAGGAGAGGCAATTCTGCTCCCTTTTGTTCCAAATGTAATTTAACATTTTAATTATAGGAAATTTGAAATCATTTTGTATGGTTTTGGATTTTTTACACGAAAGCGTAAGAAAGAAATAGGTCTTTACTCTTTACTAGGTATTGGAAAAAAAGAAATAGGCAAAATGCTGTTTTATGAAAATACGTTAATGGTTTTACTATCGATTAGTAATCGGCATTGTAATTGGTAGTTTACTTTCAAAATCATTCCTTCAGTTATTAGTAAGCATGATGGAATTAGGCGTAAACGTTCATTTTGAAGTACCGATTGGAGCGGTTATTGATACAGCATGTATTTTTTTGTTTCATTTTTCTTTATACATCTTTTAAAGGATATAGCGTTATTTATATTAGTTATTATTTCTTAACGGTTCATTCTTATTTTCGGATTGTGAGTAAATGAAAATAGTGATAAAGTTTTTCGGGAAACGAAAGAGAACATAGTGAAAATTATGTTCTCTTTCGTTTTTTATTAGCTAAAATGAGGTGTGCATAACTAAGGTTTGATAAGGGGAATTTGAAACAGAAAAGAGATGGGAAAACCATCTCTTTTCTGTTTCAATGTTTTACGCTATTATCTATTTTCTTTCTATTCACATATAGGAAATGCATCTTGTAGATAAGGAGAAAGATAATCCTTTATTCTAATATTTAAAGTGGAGAAAAGCAGAAGTTAGAGCTTTTGTAATAAACGCTCGCTACTATTCATATCATTTTTGCATAATGGACATTTTGGTTCTTCTTCTAATGAAAAATTTTTACGCATCCATCCACGGCAGTCTTTTGCCGTGCATTCCCATATAGCTATCGCTTCGGGATCTTCTACAGGCTTATCATTTTTTCTCCAATACATGTGATCGCTCCTCTAAAGTGAAAAGTTTTTTTGAAAAAATAAAAAGGTTGTTAACATTTTTTGTTAACAACCTTTTACTTATTAATTATACTGTATTTTTCGCAAAAATGCGAAGTTTAGTAATTATTAAAGTATAATAAAGTATTGATTACACAACCGCAGGATTATAAATCATCGTAAAGTGTCCTTGTAATAGTTCAATATGACAAGGTGTATGAAGCGAGCTTTCTCCATCTGTATCTACTTCTTTTTCTTCTTCTGTTTCAATATGAATGGATTTCGCTTTTACGTGGAAGATGTCATTTTCATTTGAGTCTTCAAATAGTTTCTTTCCGATATAATCTTTAAACGCTTGAATGCCTGTTGATTTGACTACGAAAATATCAAGTGTTCCGTCGTCGCATTTTACGTTCGGGATAAAGGACGGGATCCCGCCAAGATATTCACCGTTTCCAACCATAACAAGGACAGCTTCGTCTTCATATACTTGTCCGTCGTACGTAATTTTTACTGGGAATGTTTCAGCATTTTTGACAGTTCGAATTGTGCTTAAGTAGTAGCCGATTTTTCCAAGCTTTGCTTTCTCTTCTGCATCAATATTGTTTGATACTTCAGAGACCAGTCCAATGCCCCAGAAGTTTAAGAAGTGTTGTCCATTTGCTTTTGCAACATCAACTGGTTTTACGTGTTCTTGTGTAATGAGTTTTGCTGCTTCTGCGATGTTTTGCGGAACGCCTAGCGTACGAGAGAAGTCGTTGCAAGTGCCGCCTGGAATGATTGCAAGTGTAGGTCTAGTTTCAAGAGGTGCTAAGCCATTTGTGCATTCGAATACAGTACCGTCGCCACCAAAGACGATAATTAAATCTACTTTACTAGCAAACTCTTGGCAATATTTTGTTGCATCGCCTTGCTCTTTCGTATGAAGGATATGTAAGTCAGGAAAAGCTGCCGCAAGAGGTGGTACGATTTTCGTTAAGTTCGTATGTAGATCACCTTGTCCTGCTTTCGGATTTACGATGAGGAGTACTTTTTCAAATTTTGTTTTTGTCATTTTATTCTCTCCCTTTGTCTTTTACGAATCGTGATAGAAAATAAACTTCCATCAATGATTGATAGAAGTTTATTCTATTATATTATTCCGTTACAACTGAAGCGATAAATGGTAAGTTACGATATTTTTCTGCGCAGTCGATACCGTAGCCAACGATAAATTCGTCTGGAATTTGGAAGCCAACATATTCAGCTTTTAAGTCCACTTTACGACGCTCAGGTTTATCAAGTAACGTACAGAATTTCAATGCTTTCGGTTTATGCATAAAGAAGTGGTCTTTTAAGAAGTGAAGTGTTAAACCAGAATCGATAATATCTTCTACGACAATTACGTTTTTTCCAGTAATGTTTACATCGATATCTTTTAATAGTTTTACTTTGCCAGTTGTTTCTGTTTGATTTCCGTAGCTAGATGCAGAAATAAAGTCGATTGTTACATCGTTTTTAATGTGACGAATTAAATCGGCAGCGAATACGAAAGATCCTTTTAATACAGCGATTACTACGATTTCTTCTCCTTCAAAGTCACGTTCGATTTGAAGTGCTAGTTCTTTTACTTTTTCTTGTAATTGTTCTTCAGAAATTAAAGTATCTTTTATTTCAAGATTCATTGGAGTCCTCCTACAGTGTAAAACTTGTGAACATTTCGACTGTAAAGGAAAGAAGGGGAAAAGTCAAAGAAGATATAAGTTTTTTACAGAAATCCCCACAAAATAGTCAGATGATATGATATACTGATCATATAAAGAAAACGCTTCCAAAGAGGGTGATTATGATGAGAAAGAAAGAGTATACAAGTGCAACATTTATAAAAGCATTACTTTTAACAATTGTTCTTGGTAGTTTGGCTTACATAATTGATGTACCAGCGATTCGAATTTCACTAATTGGAATGACTTTAGTATTAGGCGCAATTTCCCACGGTATGATGTCACAGCTACAAGAAGCTGGAGTGGATCATATGAAAGATCATATAGATAAGAAATGAGAAACCTTCACGTATAGAGAGTGAAGGTTTTTTGTTTCTTACAAAAATGTAAGGTAGTTGTAAGGCAAATCGATAGTTGCATAGTAGTGTTTTGGATAAACTATAGGTGTAAGGTAAAAGGCAAGCATATTTTAGGTAAATTAAGTTTTAGGCACTCTATATGTGAAAAAGGAGTAGGAGGGCATGGAGAAACGTTGGACGACCTTTTCTTTTTTAGCAACTAGCAACACCGTAATGCTAGCTGGCGAAATGGATTTTTTGCACTTGTTTGATCGAGAAGACGATCATTCTTCTTCTAAATTTACAATGAAATGGAATAAATGGAGCGAAAGTTGTAGGTTTGAAGAAGAGGCCCCTAACGAAGAGCAAAAGATTATTTTGACAAACCCTATTAAAGCGTGGGTTGTTCAACGTCGTAAGTGTAACGTCAAAAATCACTTAAAGAAAACTGAGCCGAGACAATTAGTTATCGCTCCGGCCCGTTCTACTTCTAAATCACGCGAAAGTAACATGTAAATATTGAGACACACACCCGAAAAAACATCGCATATATTGCGATGTTTTTTTATTTTTCTACAATGAAATCTTTAAATGAAATATATTTCATCTGCATCTTATATTTATATCTCTTGTTTATTCTAGTGATACATCCGATGCGAGTTGATGTGAATAAAATATAAGGAGAGAATGAAGATGAAAAAGAGACTATTACCAATTTGTGCAATGGCACTTTTAACAGTAGGATATTCTTCAGTAGCGAGTGCGGATACTGGAACAGTAACAAAGGAAGAACAGGCACAACTGCAGCAAGATAAAGCGAAAAAAGAAGCAGTGATTAAAGAACAGCAAAAAAGTGAAGAAGAGAAAAAGAGAGTAGCGCAAGAGCAGTTGAAAAACGATAAGGCGAAAAAAGAAGCAGTGATTAAGGAACAGCAAAAAAGTGAAGAAGAGAAAAAGAGAATAGCACAAGAACAGTTGAAAAATGATATGGCAAAAAAAGAAGCAGCACAAGTACAACAAAAAAATGGTGTGGTAAAAAAAGAAGTAGCGAAGCCAGCTGTACAAGGTGAAAAATTACCAAACACAGCATCTAATAATGTAGCAATGATGGCACTAAGCGCATGTCTTGTAGGGATAGGGACATTATTTGGTTTGAATCGTCGCAATAAAGTTAAGGCGTAAATAAAATATTGTCCTATAAAGAATGGAATAATTTCATATATTAAAAATGGTAGGTTATTCCTACCATTTTTGGCATGGAGGGATGAACATGAAGTTACTCAATTATATAGGTATCATATTGATGGCCATAGGGCTATTCACGGGATCATATTACGCTATGGAATGGTATAAAGGAAAAAGCTCTGCTCAACAATTAACGAAAGAAGAATTAAAGAGGCTTGAAAATATACAACATAATCAACTTTCTTACGAAACACCTGTAACTTCCCAAGTACCTTCTTCTCAAACAGAACATAAAGAAGGAGAAAAGGTTGCACTGTTAAATATACCGAAAATAAAGAAGAAGTTTTCTATATACTGGGGAGCGGATGATGCAACGTTGAAGAAAGGAGTTGGAATGTTCGTTAGTGATGTAACGACAACGCCATCTGGAGGGGGACATACTGTACTGAGTGGACACCGGGATACTGTCTTTACAGATTTAGGAGAGTTAAAAGAAAAAGACACTCTTGTTTTAGAGTATGATAATAAAACTTACACATACGAAATTCAAAAGATATGGATTACCCATGCGGATGATCGTACTGTTATTATAAAAAAAGAAGAACCGATATTAACACTAACGACTTGCTATCCATTTGATTATATAGGGGATGCACCAGATAGATATATTATCGAGGCGAAGTTAACGGCTAGTTATTCAAAATGAAGTGATAGTTTCTGAAAGCGGAAGGGGGATACATAAGTTATGTCAAAAAACATTTTAATTGTGGAAGATGAAGATATTTTGCGTGAAATATTAAAAGATTATTTTTTGAGCGAGCAATATGTGGTGTTTGAAGCAAGAGATGGGAAAGAAGCTTTAGTTGTATTTGAGGAAGAAGAGGTTGATTTAGTTATTTTAGATATTATGTTGCCGGAACTTGATGGATGGTCTGTTTGCCGAAGAATTCGTAAAACATCTGAGGTTCCTATTATTATGCTGACGGCACGTGTAGATGAAGATGATACGTTACTTGGATTTGAACTTGGGGCAGATGACTATGTGACGAAGCCGTATAGCCCACCAATTTTATTAGCAAGAGCGAAAAGGCTGTTAGAAAGTAGAAAAGTAACGAAGCAACTTCTAGAGAATGAAGATGATACATTATCCATCCACGGTATTCACGTCCACTTCCCATCGCGCACTGTTACTGTAGATAGGACAGACATTAATTTAACACATACTGAATTTGAAATATTAGCTTATTTCATGAAAAATCAAGGGATTGTTTTAACGCGAGAGCAACTCATTTCAAGAATTTGGGGATATGAATTTGCTGGTGACGATCGAACGGTTAATAGTCATATTCGTAATTTAAGAAATAAATTAGGAGAGAAAGCAAAGTGCATTACAACTGTAGTACGAACAGGTTATAAATTTGAGGGGAATGTATGAGAAAGGGGATTGTACTAAAATTATTTGCCCTCACAACAGCATTATGTATGTTAATTTTAGCGACGATATTTATTGGACAAACGATATTTTTTAAACAATATTATGCGAATCGAAAAGTAGAAGATATTAAAGTGAATTTAAATTCCTTTGAGAAGAATTATTTGAATTATGCAGGAAGTGCAGAAGGAATTCAGAAGCTGGAGCAAGATTTTTTAAGAGAAAATAATACGTGGATTACAACGTTAGATCAGAATGGGAATTTAAAACATGCGGATGATTTTTATTTTGAAGTAACGATAGATCGTAGGCAACAAAAGAGCTTTGGACAACAAATATTCAAAATTCCTTTATACAATCTCGTCAATATAGAGGAGATTGATAATAAATTATCAGATCCGTTTTTAGGACAAGAAATTTATTTTTCTGGCGTGAAAAAAGGTGATAGTTTTATTCCATTCTCTTTCGCGTTAGGTAAGCAAAATTTAAATGGATCTAATAAACCGTTAGAAAAAGCGTTTCAGGAGAAAATGAAATTAGATGAGGAGAAAAAGAGAGCGGATCAAGAACAACTTGTTAAAGAAAAGAAACCAGCTGTTCAGGAAGAACCTGCTCAGGAATTAGATACTTACATAAGAGGACGTGTTACGAAAGTACAGTTTCCTGATGTAAAAGGTCTTGTAAATCCAATTTATAAAAATAGTCTATTCTTAGATAGCATAAAAGAGTTTCAAAGGGATGTATTACTAAATGAAAGTAATCAAATAGAATATTCAATAAAAACAATGGACTATGAAAAAAATGATATAAAATATAAATTATTAATGAAACCAATAACAGAAAGAGACGGATCAGTCACATATATTTATGCGATGGCTTCTTTACAGCCTGTAGATGAAGCTGTACAAATGGTGCAAGATTACTACATTTACATCATTGCATTTGTAGTCGTTCTTATTTTTCTAGCTTCGTTCTATTATTCAAAACAAATTGCAAAGCCGTTATTAAAAATAAATGATACGACGAAGAAAATAGCACACTTAGATTTCACAGAACAAATACCGATTACTTCAAAAGATGAAATTGGTGATTTATCGAAAAATATTAATGTATTATCTAATAAGCTCCATTCGCATATTGGACAGCTAGAACAAGATATTGAAAAGGAAAGAAAGTTAGAAAATACGCGGAAAGAATTTATTTCTGGTGTTTCGCATGAATTAAAAACACCGCTGAGTATTATGAAAAGCTGTATTTCTATTTTAAAAGATGGAGTAGCTGAGCATAAAAAAGAATACTATTTTCAGGCAATGGAACGAGAAGTAGATAAAATGGATACTTTAATTTTGGATATGCTGGAGTTAGCTAAATTTGAGTCAGGTACATATAAAATGAAAAAGGATGTATTTTATATCGATACAGTAATTGAAGATATATGTGAACACCTTTCTGTGGACATAGAGAAAAAAGAACTTCATGTGCATAAAAATATATGTTCATTTGAAGTAGTCGCAAATCAAAGTCGGATTGAACAAGTAATCGTGAACTTCATTACGAATGCCATACGTTATACACCGAATAAAGAGGATATTATTATTTCTACAATAGATGAGAAAAATCGTATAAAAGTGTGTATTGAAAATAAAGGTACTCACATTGAAGAAGAGCAATTAGATAAAATTTGGGACCGTTTTTATCGCGTGGATGCAGCTCGCCAGCGTTCACAAGGTGGAACTGGGCTTGGTCTAGCTATTTCTAAAAATATTTTAGAACTGCACGATGCTGAATATGGGGCAGAAAATACAGAAGACGGTGTATTATTTTACTTTTATTTACCTAAAAAAGCGTAGATAATGGATGCTACGCTTTTTTAATTTATTTTCATATTATCTTTACCTAATCTTTATTTTTAAGCGATATAATCTGGTTAGAAAATGAGGTTATGTAAGGAGTCGATGAACCGTGCATAGCAAGTGGCTAAGTATAATGGTATTTATTTTCTTTTGTGCATTTATTGTATTTTTAATTGATATTACGATATAACAAAAAGAGCGCTTATTAAGCGCTCTTTTTGTTTGAATTTATTTGATAAGCATTGATGCTCTTGAATAAGCGAGGTGAAGTAAGAAATAAAAATATAAGTAAAACGGTACATAAAATAAAAGAACCGAGCATTGTACTGCCGTTTACGATTAATGAGTATAGAACTGCTGATTGACCTTTCGGTGCATATTGTCCCCAGAAAATAATACCAGCAATAAAGTGGCAGAAATAGCGAGCAAAGCTACCGATAAATGTAGCAAGGATAATATAAGCAAGGACTTTCTTACCTTCGTTTTGTTTTGATGAAGGTTTTTCTTTACGGGTACCTAAACTTGATTGTTCTAAGTTATTTTCATTAGACGTTAAAAGTGCTTTTTGAATTGGACGATAGAATAAGCCAGCAAATCCGATAAAAGCAAAGGCCATGAAGTACTCAATGAAAGCTTGAATAGGTGTTAAAATGTAAGCATCTCCTACGACAATTTGTAATAGTCCCCAAACTAAACCACCTAAGAAAGCTGATTTAAAGCCCCAGCGGTATGCAATAATAAAAATAGGAATCATAGCGAATGAAATGGAACCGCCTGTTGGAAGTTTGATTGATAATGGTAAAATGTCGATGACCAAGGCGAAGGCTGCAAGAATTGCAGATTCGATCATCGCTTGTAAATTGGTGTTACGCATGTTGTCTCCCCCTAAATCCAAGTTGTACAAAAAAGAATAGATATCATAGGAGGATACGAAATACGTAAATAAAAAAGAGGTATGTATTTCGGACGTTTGCACAATCCCTGCGTTAGCATTAACTAACAGGTTCGAAGGGTCGGAACGAAGTGTTCCCTCTCAGCGGCATGGCTCCCCCAGTGATAACGAGATTCTTTATTTGCTATTGTTTATTGTAAGCGAAATGGATGAGAATGGCAAACGAATACAGTATGACAATGATTGAAATAGAATTGTAGCGAAATGTTAATAAATATGAAGCAAAAGGGTATAGTACAAGAGAAATAGAGTGTGCTATAATTTTTTTGAAAATAATTATCATTCTCTTCTGAGGGGGAAGGTTATGAGCTTAGTAGATATTAAAATCGGTGAGAAAGTGTTAGTAAAAAGCGTTCAGTCTTTAGATCATTTACTGAAGAGAAGATTGGCTGCTTTCGGTCTTTCTGAAGGAAGCGAACTTCGCATGAAGCAGAAAGCGATGTTCAAAGGTCCTTGTACATTGGAGTGTCGTGGACAGTTAATTAGTATTCGTCATTGTGACGCGAAAATGATAAAGGTGGAATTAGCGTGAATAAGGTAGCTTTGCTAGGGAATCCGAATACAGGGAAGACATCATTATTTAATGCACTTACTGGTTCTTATGAATACGTAGGAAACTGGAGCGGTGTAACAGTAGAAAAGAAGGTTGGTAAATTAAAAGATAAGCAAGGAACATTAATTGATTTACCAGGTGTTTATGATTTGAATCCAGTTTCGCGTGATGAAGGTGTCGTTACAAATTTTCTACTAACAGACGAATTTCATCATATGTTAAATATAGTGGATTCTTCGCAATTCGAGAGAAATATGCATTTAACGTTGCAATTACTTGAGTTTGGAAAGCCGGTTTCAATCGGATTAAATATGGTCGATGTGGCAAAGCAACGAGGCATTGTAATTGATGTAAAACGATTATCAGAGCTATTAGGTGTAACAGTCGTTCCTGTCGTTGCAAGAAGTGGAAAAGGCTGTGAAGAACTACTTGCTACTCTTAAAGAAAATGACAAAAACGAGAAAAAGCCATTCATTATTTCATATGGTGTACAGATGGATGAAGGAATTGGAGAGGTAATAGCCCTTTTAGAGACAGCGAATTATAAGCATCCAAGATGGTTAGCCCTTCAATTTTTAAGCAATAACGAAGTAGTAGAAAAAGAAATGAAAGCATTACCAATTTATAAGGAACTTGTAGCCATTCGATCTCGCTTAGAAGGAAAACTTGATTGTACGTTGGAAGAGCACATTTACAAAACTCGTGAAGCGTATATTGAAAAGTTAAAAACAAATGTTATGAAGCATGAGAAAGAAGGAAAAATTCCTTTTTCGGAAAAAATTGATAGATTAATTACACATAAAATTTTAGGACTTCCAATCTTTTTAGCAGTTATGTTTTTTATTTTTCAGGTTACGTTTACGTGGATTGGTACACCTTTATCCGATATGTTAGATGAATTTTTTGGTGGACAGCTTACGGATTGGGTAACGGCTGGGCTCACAAGTGTTGGAGCTTCTGATTTTATTCAAGCACTCGTTACAGAAGGTATTATTGCCGGTGTTGGTGCGGTATTAGTATTCGTTCCACAAATCTTTGCACTATTCTTTTTCATTTCATTATTAGAAGACTCAGGATATATGGCGCGAATTGCAGTTGTTATGGATAGAATTATGGAGTTCTTCGGTTTAAATGGAAAAGCATTCATTCCGATGATTATCGGTTTTGGATGTAATGTTCCAGGTATTATGGCAGCGAGAACGATTGAACAAGAAAAAGAACGTTTACTTACAGTTCTTGTAACACCATTTATGTCTTGTTCGGCACGTTTACCTGTATACGCATTATTTGCGGGAGTATTCTTCCCTCATAGTCAGGCAACTGTTGTGTTTTCTTTATATGTTGCAGGTATTGTTCTTGCATTATTAGTTACAAAAATTATGTCTCTTACAATTTTAAAAGCGGAAAAGTCTATTTTCGTCATTGAACTACCTCCTTACCGCGTGCCACAAGCGAAAACGTTATGGCTAAGCACGTGGGAGAAAGGTAAGGGATTTGTTCGTAAAGCAGGTACATTCATCTTCGGTGGTTCTGTTGTCATTTGGTTATTAAACTATGCAGGTCCATCAGGATTTGGTGTTGATATGGGAGATAGTTACTTAGCGATGATTGGTGGATTTATTGCACCACTATTTGCACCGCTCGGGTTTGGGACGTGGCAAGCTGCAGCATCTCTTTTAACAGGATTTTTAGCGAAAGAAGTTGTCGTTTCTACAATGGCAATTATTTATGCGGTGAAAGAAGATGTGCTTGGAAATGTAATGGGAGCACATTATACTGCGTTATCAGCATATGCATTTATGTTCTTTATTTTATTATATGTTCCGTGTTTAGCGACAGTAGCTGTTATTAAACGTGAAACAGGATCAACGAAGTGGACGATTTTCTCTGTCGTTTATCCACTCGTTGTTGCTTATGTATTAACGTTCATTATATACCAAGTTGGATCCTTACTCGGATTCTAGAAGGAGATGTATTAGAGTGATGGTCAATATTATAATCGGAGCTATCATTTTTGGTTATGCAGCATACACGTTAGTTAATTTTGTAAAGAGAAGTAAAAAGGGAAAATGCGCAGCATGTTCTTTAAATAAATCATGTCAGTCGCAAACTTGTAGTCCGGATATGGAGCAAATCGCTCACAAATAGCAAAAAAGCTTTGCGAATTTCGCAAAGCTTTTTTGTTTTACTTTTTAATTTTTACAAGTTGAGAAGCTTCTACACCGTTGTAGCCAGGGAATTCTTTACTAGGGTCTTTATCGAATTTTAATACCCCAACAGATTTTTCATCGCCTTTTACATTTACGTAAGTTGCATCATCAACAATCGCGAACATGTCGGCATATGCACGTCCACTTCCGATAATTGTATTGCCTTCGTATTTTAATTTTGCCCCATCAAGTGTAGCATTTTCTACTTTTTCTTTAGCAAATAATACACCTTGCTCTGCTGTTACAGCTGGTAATTTATTAAGTGGTTTCGTGTCGTCTTTTTCATCAACTTTGCTAAGTAACTCTTTCTTCACCAGTTCTTCACCAGTTTTCTTATCCATAACAAGAACTTTTTTACCCTCTAATGTAGTCATTTTCATTTTATAGAAGTCTTTTTCTTTCACTTCTTTTTTGTTTTTATCTGTAATTTGTTGAACTTGTTCTTCTGATCCGTACAGTACAAAACCGTTTGCTTTCTCTCCTAATAAAGAACAACCTGATAATGCTCCGAATGAAATTGCTGCTGCTAATCCGATGCCTACTAATTTTTTCATGATGATTTCTCCTTTTTATATGTTTTATTGTAAATACAGTTTTTGTATTAGTTCTGAAATGATGAGAAGCTTGTTCGTTGCTTCTGGTATTAGTGTATAAGAAATATTGCAACGTAACTATCGAGTTAGCTTACAGTAACATTACAATAATGTAATTTAGTGAAAGTGCATAAAAATAAGTCAATTCTGAAGAGGGTTAATGAGAATATATTAGGAATACAATGTTTTATATAGAATGTCATATTATATTGGCTGTATTTTGGAAATAACATGTAAGGACATATTAGTTTTGTTATAATAAACACGTAGGCTGTAAAAATGAATATTCTTTACTGTTAAGGGAGATTTTTCAGTTTTCCAAGTAGTGAATTTGAAATATGAGGTAAGTCATAGGAGGAATTAGAATGTCTGTATTTAAACGATTACGAGATTTAACCATGTCGAATGTATATTCATTAATTGAAAAAGCGGAAGATCCAGTTAAGATGACGGATCAATATTTACGCGATATGCAAGCGGATGTACAAGAAGCTGAGAAAAGTGTAGCAGCTCAAATTGCACTTGAGAAGAAATTCAAAATATTATTTGAAGAGCAAGAAGCACTTGTGAAAAAACGTGAAGAGCAAGCTCATATGGCTGTTCAAGCAAGCAATCTTGATCTTGCACGTCGTGCTCTTGAAGAAAAACAAAACGCAGAGCAAAAGATGAATGAGTATAAAGCAAGCTATGAGCAAAACAAAGCTGCTGCCGATAATCTTCGCCTGAAGCTAGAAGAAATGCGTAAGCAATTAACAGAGCTGAAAAATAAACGTGAAACACTTGTAGCACGTGTAAATGCGGCGAAAGCACAAAAGAATATTAATCAGGCGATGTCTGGATTTGATTCAAATTCAGCAAAAGCTGGTTTAAGTCGTATGGAAGAGAAAGCTCTTCAATTAGAAGCTGAAGCAGAAGCAAGTGGTGAAGTGTATAAAAAAGAAAAGTCATTAGATGATGAATTCGCAAGCTTAAACAAAAATTCTGCTGTTGACGATGAATTAGCTCGTATTATGAAGCAGTATGAGAAATAATATAGAATAGACAAAGAAACCGACATGTCTGAAGAGAATTCATGTCGGTTTTCTATTACATTTTAGAGGAGGTTTTGCAATGACATGGACAAATGTGTTAGCCATGCTTGTATGGACTGGAGCAAGTGCAGTACTTTTATTTGCAATTATGTGGGTTGATTCAATTTTTACTAAATACAATGATTTAAAAGAAATAAAGAATGGGAATACAGCTGTAACAACGCGTTTCGTTATGAAATTATTCGCGCAAGGGTACATTTTATCTCAATCCATAACGAAAGCAAATGACTTATGGCAAGCGCTACTTGCATCAGCAGTTTCTTTCGTTATTTTATTAGTGGTAGAAATGTTTATCGAATTTATGTTAAAGAAAATGTCCGGTTTAGATTTAGAAGAAGGTACGAAAGAAGGCAGTGTTGCGCATGCGATGTTGGCCGGATCATTACATATCGTTGGTGCACTTATTTTAGGTGCTTGTTTATAAAGAGAGAAGGAGGGGTAAATCATGAGTTTATTTAAACGAATTAAAAATATAATGAAGAGCCCAGAACCGCCGAAACCGGAGAAGAGTTTGTTAACGTTAGCTCCTGGCGATATGATTGAAGTTTCATTAGTCATGTACGAATTAACTGGGAAAACGAGTATGCATTCTCGTAAAGAAATTGTTTTAACACTGCAAGACGGGAAAGATATTCGTTATTTAAAAATTGAAGATCGTGAAAATACGTATTACAAATTATATACACCAATCGATGGTCGTTTAGATTCAATTGATGAAGTTCCGACGACAATTGAAATGGATGATACAGAGTACCATATGGAAGAGCAATATAACGGACGTGTTGTTGTGATGGGGAAAACACCATTCTCTGCTTCAGAGGAACAGTACGTATGGGAATTCCAATCAGATAACCGAAAATTATTACGTATTGAATGGCAAAATGGTCGCACAATGATGTATGAGGGAGAAGCAATTATTCCTGCTGATGTACAAATTATAAGAGCAACGTAAGGGGGCGTAATCATGTCAAACCGATTGTTTACCATGATTAAATCGTTCGTAATCCCTATACTTGCTATCGTTCTATTACTTGTTGTTGCTGGATATGCCTTATCAGGTTGTCAAGGCGGACAGACAAAGTCGATTCAAGACCGTTATCCACTAGAATCTGTCGCAAAAGAAGGTAAACAAGAATCTTACGTGTATAGGGCCGCCAATCGGTCAGTTCCTGAAGTCGCAAAGGAACTCATTAATGAAAGAGAACCGAAGCAAGCATCTAAAGAAGACGAAAATCAAATGTTCCTCGTTTATTCTGATAAGATTTATAACCTGCAAAAGGATAAAGAGAAACCTTCTGATACGTTAATTGAAATAAGTAATAAAGAATTTGTCCGTCAAAATTACCAACCATCCTTCCTGCAAGGATATATTATGGGAAGTATTTTAAACGATATATTCGGTTCACGAAAATCATCATACGGTGATTATCGCGGATATAATGACAGACAAAATCATAAACCGGTTATTCCAGAGAGACCGCCTACGAAAGAAGAAAAGAAAACCCCGCCTCCAATTACGAAGGAAGGGAAAGGATCTATCATTAAGCGAGGCGATAATGTAGATTCGAAACCTTCCGTAGGAGATACAGGAAGTATTACGAAAAAAGGAAGTAGTACGCCTCCGCCTTCTACTGGAAGCAAAGGAAAAATTACAAAAACACCAGGTGGCTCGAGCGGATCAGATGTGAAGCCGAAATCATCTATTAAAACGCCGCCAAGGAATACATCTCCTCCGAAAACGAGGGTCGGTGGTTCAGGAAAAATTACGAAGAGAAGATAGGTATAGAGGCCGAAAAGGAGAAGTTGCTTTTCGGTCTTTTTATTATGGAAATTAATTCCTTGTAGCTGGTACAATTAAGTTATAAGGAGGAAATTAGTATGACTATATATAAAAGGTTTAGTTTGATTATGTTCCTCGTTTTATTCCACAGTTTGTTTATTAGCACAACGATGAAATTTCACTTTGTAGTAGGTATTCTATGGATACTATGTACATGTACTCTTTTTCTATATGTTCCGCTGCGCTTTCAACATGAAGTGCCTGCCTTTCAAAAATACGTAGCATGGATTAAGAGAGGAAGAAGATGGGGAGAGTAAAATTATATCAGCGATTATTGAAATATATCGACTTACCGACAACGACCGCAACTTCATAATAAGAAGAGGGTGTGCCAAATTGTTGGCACACCCTCTTTATTCATGATGATTAATGAATATCACGTTTCTTAAAGTTACCGCCTTTTACTTCTGCTACGTCATAAACTGTAATAAAGGCGTGTGGATCGATTTCATTAATAAGTTCTTTCATTTTACTTTCTTCTAAACGGTTAATTACACAAGAAATTTCTTTGAATTTCTCTCTTGAATAACCACCGTATACTTCGTTATATGTTGCACTTCGGCCTAAACGATCACGAATTGTTTCTACCATTAATTCAGGCTCTTTCGTAATGATTTTAAATGCTTTCGAACCACTTAAACCAACTTCAACGATATGAATCACTTTCGAAGCAATAAAGTAAGCAATTGCCGAAAGGATAGCTCCTTGAAGACCGAATACTGTTGATACGAAAATAAATACGAACATGTTTAAGAATAAAATAAGGTCACTTGTTCCAAAAGGTAACTTACGAGAAAGCAATACAGCTAGCATATCGATTCCATCTAATGCGCCGCCGTTACGTAATGCTAGTCCCATACCGAAACCGATAATAATACCACCAACAACTGTAACAAGTAGTGTATCGCCTTCAATAATAGCTGGTATTCCGTGCATAACAACAGTACCTACTGCTAATGAAGCAATCCCGATAATGGAATAAATAGCAAAGCTTTTACCGATTTGCTTATATCCTAACCAAACGAAAGGAATGTTAATAACTGCGATTAGAGCTCCTAATGGCAATCCAAATAATCTTGAACTAACGATACTTAAACCAGTCACACCACCGTCTGATACGTTATTTGGAATTAATACTGCTTCTAATCCGTACGCTGTGATAAATGCCCCAATAATAATCATCAAAGCTTTTGAAGCAATTTTTAGCTTATTGGGCTTGTTTTTGATAATTTTCTCCATGTAATTTCCTCGTTTCAAACTAGTTTCTTATTTGTTACGTCATTCACACCTAACTTCCATTTTAACATTTAATTTGAAAAATTTCTCCTTTAATGGATGTATGCAGGGGATATTATGACCATACTCACTTTAAAATATTTTTGAAGTGAGTATAAGAAATCCCATCCTTTCAAAGGATGGGAGACTATTAAGAAATGATAAAACTAAGCACGGATAGGAATAAAGAAAATCCTAAAATAGCTCCGCAAACTTTCATATGACGTTTACGTCCCATCACAACGATTGCGACATACTCACGAATCATTGCATTAGGCCAGTAATAAAATGCAGTTTTTGATCCGATTCCTTGGCTATTAAGCCCCGCTTGTCTTGCATATATACCAGCGCGGAAAAGATGGAAATTATTCGTTGTAAAAATACTTCTATACTTACCTTCAGGTTTTAAAGACTCCATAATTTCTTTAGAGAACGACATATTTTGATATGTGTTTACAGAGCGATTTTCTTGCACTGTATGTTCAAGCGGGATTCCTTTTTCAACAGCGTACTTTTGCATCGCTTCCGCTTCTGGAAGACCTTCATCTGGACCTTGTCCACCAGAGAAAATGATTGTTGGTGGTGTATTCACAGCGGCTTGTTTCCAGTAAAAGTCGATTGCTTTATGAATACGACTTGCAAGTAAAGGCGGTACTTTATCATTAATTAAGCCGCTACCAAGAACGATGATGAAATCTTGATTACGCCTTGGTCTGTTGAATTGATATAGAAAATAAGCGCTTAAGAAGTTAGATAAGTGTATAAAGAAATATAAGGTTATAAGAGAAATTCCACCAAAAATAGGTTGCAAATGCGGTGAGAAGAAACTTGCTGGACTTATGAAAAAGAATAATATACAGAATAAAATACCTAAAGCAGCAATGAGTGTTAAACAGTTAGTGAACCGTCGTCCTTCTCGTTTCATTAAAATTCTCGCATTCAGAAATAGCCCAAACATTAAAGCAACAACACCGAAAGGAATCATAAGAATAAGTGCTAAAATAGGTAAAATTATACTATAGCGTAGGACATCAATACTTGAATTTACAGATATAATCACACAAAAAAGAAGGAAAAAACAGAAAAAAACATTAAATAAAAAGCCGTTTATTATTTTTCGCGGATCCTTTAAGTAAGAGATAAGAAAAATAATAAACAATATAAGAGGAATAATTCCAAAATACATAAATATAGTACACCTCAATTTGTATAATAATTTGACATACCCTTTATATTACATGATTTTATAATTGAAAATGAAAGAAAAAATGATTTAGAATTTTCTCAATAAAATATATAGATACATATGTTACAATGTATGGAAAGCGATATATTAAAAGTAAAATGGTAGAAAAGGCACTCTATGGAGTGTCTTTTCTTTTTTTCATGTAATTATGCATATTATATTTATTTTCAAGTGAAGAGGATTAAAATATAAGTGGTAGGCAGACTATATAAAGCAGAATTTCTTAAAAACATTTCCCTCTACTTTTTGTATCTAACAATCGTATAACAATAAATAATTCTGTTTTATAGCGTCTGTTTATGAAAGGTGCCCTCTTTGAAGGCACCTTTTTATTGTTTCATGTAGATACTTTTCACTGTTGATATAGTGGAAAGTATCTATACTAAAAATTAGCAATCTTCCGTATAAATATTATCAATTTACTATATATTCCAGTGGTGTTAACCTACATATGAAAGGCTTTCTTTTTCAAAATATTACCCCTAATAAATTTTTGAAGAAGTCAACTGTCTCCAAAATTGCCATTCATGCTTAGCAAAAAAGAATCCTTTTGGATTCTTTTTTTTGTTCGACATAATGTGACAAAATATATTTAAATAATTTGTTATATTGTTAAATGGTTATTATAGGAAAGAAAAGGAGACTTAAGTATGGGATTTAAAAAATTAATTTTAACAGGTGCAATTGTTGCAACTACAGCATTTACTTCAATTGGAACAGCGCAGGCAAGTGCAGATTTTAAAGATGTTCCAAACAATCATTGGTCTTATAAAGCGATTATGGATTTAGCAAATAAAAACGTTGTTGCTGGATACGGAAATGGGATTTTTGGATTTGGTGATGATGTAACACGTGAGCAAGTTGCAGCTCTTATGTTCCGTCATTTAAAACCGACAGTAAAAGAACAGTATAACAATCCGTATAAAGATGTTACGGATCGTTCAACTATGTTTAAAAAAGAGATTCTTGCTTTAACAGAGATGGGTGTATTCGTTGGAGATAACACAGGAAAATTTAGACCGAAAGATTCATTAACTCGTGAAGAAATGGCACAAATTTTGACAAGGGGATTCCAATTGCAAATAAGAGGCGATCATAATTTCCCGGATGTAGATAGAAATGGATGGGCGAATCCTGCGATTACTGCAATTAAATCAAATTATATTACGGCTGGAACTGGTGATGGTAAATTCGCACCTAAAATGCATGTAAGTCGTGAGCAATACGTTCAGTTCTTATATAATGCAACGTTACCATTTGAAGAAAGACCAGGAGCAAAACAACCACAACCAGAAGTGAAGCCAGAAGTAAAACCTGAAGTGAAACCGGATCCGAAACGTTTTGCTAATTGTAAAGAAGCAAACGATGCTGGATATTATGACATTACAAGAGATAGTCCATATTATGGTAAGCATTTAGATCGTGATGGCGATGGAATTGCTTGTGAGAAAAAGAAAAAAGGTAAATAAGAAAAAGCACTCAGTTTGAGTGCTTTTTCTTATGGAAACATGCTATTTTTTTAGGCGGTTCTCATAAAATAAAAGTAAGGAAATGAAAGTAGGTGACAAAATGCCATCAGTTGTGGAAGGCGTTATTATTGAAAACTGTAACGGAACGATTAATTTAGGAGATAAATATAACGTGCAGCCGATTGAAAAAACGAAAGCTTATAATGGATCAGGATCATCGAATACAGGAAAAAAAGTACAAACATTTAGTGGTATTAGTACAGCAGATGTAAGGGATAGCGATGCGAACGATCAAGGAATACAGTTTACTTTATAGATAAATATGTAAAATTGCATAAAATGATGAACGTGCCCTGTGCTACAATCTAGCTGTGAGCTGTTCATGATTCTTCTGTATTATAGTTGTTAGATTGGAAATATAACATCTTATCAAAAATCATACGTACAAAAAAGACACTTCAAACGAAGTGTCTTTTTTTATTTTAGTGATACCCTTTAGCAGAGTCTTTATGAATTTTATTTTTAAAGATACTGTAGCTCCAAAGTTGATATCCAATAACAATTGGTACCATAACCATTGCAACGAAGAACATAATTTTTAAGTTTAATTGACTACCAGCTGCGTTATATAGCGTTGTACTATAAGCATCATTAATACGAGATGGTAACATTCTTGGGAACATACCTGCAAATCCAGTTGTCATAAACATTGCGATTGTTAAGCAAACGAATGTGAATGCGAGACCTATATTATGTTTGTACACCATAATAAGTGCGAGTACACTCATTAACATTGCAAGTACCGGAAGAATGAATAGTACCGGATATTCTGTGAAGTTTTGGAATAAATTTGTACGATTTGCAGTTGCTACATAGAAAATAGCTAAAATGATAGCAGCTGCCATTGAAAATGGTCTTGCGATTTTATAAGCACGATCAGATACTTCACCAGTTGTTTTAATCATAACCCAAAGGGCGCCAGATACGACGAATATAGCAGTGAAGAACAGACCACCTAAAATACCATAATGATTTAGTAAGCTTAGTAAATTTCCTTCATAGCCATTTTTTCCGATTTGTAGTCCGTAATAAAGGTTAGCGAACGTAACACCGAATAAGAAGGCGATTAGGAAACTACCAATTGTAAATGCCCATTTACAAGTTTTTTGCCAAATTGGTGAATCGTCTTTATGCATAAATTCAAGTCCGGCAGCACGAGCAAACAGTGCGAGTAATACTAAAAATAGTGGTGTATATAGGTAACTAAACATATTTGCATATGTGACTGGGAAGGCAGCAAATGTTGCGCCACCAGCTGTAATTAACCATACTTCATTACCACCCCAGAATGGGCCGATTGCTTCTTGTAATTGATTTCGTTCTTGTCGGTCTTTCGCAACGAAAGGAAAAATCATTCCGTTACCAAGTGCATATCCATCAAGAATGAAGTAAACTGTCCAAATCACGCCCCATAAACCAAACCAGATAATTGCAAGCATATCATGAGACATGAGCTGCACCTCCCTCAGTAGCAGGTTCTTCTAATGCTGCTGGTCCTTTTTTCGCGAACTTTAGCATTAAGTATACGTCTGCGATTAAAAGTAATGTGTAGAACAAGATTAAACTAATTAATGAGAACCAAATTTGTGGAACAGATATAGGTGATACAGATTCTGCTGTACGCATTAGTTTATAAACTGTCCATGGTTGACGACCTACTTCGGCAACAATCCAACCAGCGTTAATTGCGATATATGGTAGTAAGACAGACCATATTGTAATTTTTAAATAACGTTTTGAGTTTTCTAGTTTTCCTTTTCGGTTTAAGTAGAAACCGTACCAAGTTAATGCCATAAAGAACATACCAAGTGCAACCATTAAGCGGAAGCTATAGTACACGAGGTTAACATTTGGACGTTCATCTTTCGGGATATCTTTTAAACCAACAATTTCGCCATTAAATGAGTTTGTATAGAAGAAACTCCCTAGTTTCGGAATAGTAAGGAATTCAAAGTTCTTTTCGTTTTTTACATCAGGAATTTGAACAATCGAAAAGCCTTGTCCTTTTCCAGTTTCCCAAACTGCTTCCATCGCAGCTCCTTTAGCTGGTTGATATTTAGCTGCTGATACACCAGACTGATGACCCATAAACGGTGTAACAGTTGCAGCGAATAAACCTAACATTAAACCAAATTTAAATGATTTTTTGAAGAATTCCACTTCATTTTTACGTAATAAATGATAGGCGCTAATTGCCATAACGAAGAAAGCACCAACGATATAACAACCAATTACAGTATGGAAGAACATGTTCCAAGCATATGGATTTGTCACAAGTGCCCAGAAATCATTTAATTCAGCGCGGCCGTTACGTACGACGTAGCCAACAGGATTTTGCATAAAACCGTTTGCTGTAATAATCCAAAGGGCGGAAATATTTGTTCCAAGTGCAACCATCCACATACAGAAGGCACGGAACTTTGGTGAAATTTTGTCTTTACCGAATAACCATATTCCCATGAAAGTAGATTCTAAGAAGAAGGCAACGAGTGCTTCGATTGCGAGAGGTGATCCGAAAATATCTCCCATATATTTGGAGTACTCAGACCAGTTTGTTCCAAATTGGAATTCCATCGTAATCCCAGTTATAATCCCCATTACGAAGTTAATTGTAAATAATTTACCCCAGAAATTTGCCATTTTGCGGTATGTTGGATTCAATGTGCGGGCGTATTGAGTTTCCATACATGCTACTAAAATAACAAGTCCGATTGTCAAAGGTACAAATAAAAAGTGATAAAAAATAGTAATTGCAAATTGAAAACGACTCAGTAACAGAACGTCGGACATAATGAATATTCACTCCTTTTTTACATTATCTACAATCAGTTTATAGTGAAAATACGTTTTAAATAGGAGGGACTTGTTACAAAGGTGTGTGTATATTTTGAAAGAATTATGTCGGTTATCTGAAAATATCTTATTTTCACTATAAAGTAATATCCTTTTTGAGTTTTTTAAATTTTGGTACACTATATAAGTAATGTAAATGAGAGAAAAGAGGGTTCTTTACTATGAAGTCATTAGAAGAGATTTTACAATACAATGAAAAATTCGTTGAAGAAAAAAAATACGAAGAGTACGAAACAGGTAAATTTCCAAACAAAAAGATGGTAATTATCTCTTGTATGGATACTCGTCTTGTTGAATTATTACCGAAAGCGATGAATATGCGTAACGGTGATGTGAAAATTATTAAAGTAGCAGGCGCTGTTATTTCACATCCGTTTGGAAGTATTATGCGTAGTATTTTAGTTGCTGTATATGAACTTGGTGCTGATGAAGTTTGTGTAGTTGGTCACCACGATTGTGGTATGGCAAAAATTCAAGCAAGCAGTACAATTGAGAAGATGAAAGAGCGCGGTATAACAGAAGAGAAATTAGATACACTTCGTTATTCTGGAATCGATTTAGAAAGATTCCTACAAGGATTCTCTAGTGTAGAAGAAAGTGTAGAACATAGCGTATCAATACTTCGCAACCATCCATTACTTCCTGAAGAAGTACCTGTTCACGGTCTTGTTATAGATCCTGACACAGGAAAATTAGATTTAGTTGTGAATGGTTACGACAATTAAGAATTTACTTTGTCATCCTTTTTATCTGGGACAGGATCAAATCCTCCCGGGTGGAAAGGGTGACATTTTAATATACGCTTGCATGTAAGCCAAAACCCTTTCAGAGCACCATGTTTTTGAAATGCTTCTAATCCATAATGAGAGCAAGTTGGGTAAAAGCGGCACGTTGGTGGTGTCATTGGAGAAATGAATTTTTGATAAAAGCGTATAATCCCAATAAAAATCTGTTTCATAATGGTCTCCTTTTCAGCATAGTCTTAAAGTATTATAGCACGACTGTACATAATACTTTACTAATGTTGATTTCCGTTATATCATATTGGATATAACGGAATTAAATTAAAAGCGGGAGAGATGTTGTATGCCATCAGTAGAAAGCTTTGAATTAGATCATACGATTGTAAAGGCGCCTTATGTAAGACATTGCGGAGTTCACAACGTAGGTAGTGACGGTATTGTAAATAAATTCGATATTCGTTTTTGCCAACCGAATAAACAAGCAATGAAACCAGATGTTATTCATACGTTAGAACATTTATTAGCATTTAATTTACGTAAATATATTGATCGTTATCCGCATTTTGATATTATCGATATTTCACCAATGGGCTGCCAAACAGGATATTATCTTGTAGTAAGCGGAACACCAACGGTTCGAGAAATCATTGATTTATTAGAATTAACATTAAAAGATGCGGTTCAAATTACAGAAATTCCAGCTGCAAATGAAACACAGTGTGGCCAAGCGAAGCTTCACGACTTAGAAGGAGCACAACGCTTAATGAACTTCTGGTTAAGCCAAGATAAAGATGAACTTGAGAAAGTATTTGGATAAAAAGAAAAAACTGCCTGTGAAAGGGCAGTTTTTTGTAACACGATGATAAATGAAATTATATCGACGATTTTTCGAATATATCGAACACAACTTGAAATATATTAACGATTTTTTTAATATATCGATGTTTCGAAACTGGATATCGACTTACCGACAAAAACTGCCAATAGTATGAATCAAATATAAAGAAGAGGCCGTCTAACATATGTGTTGGGCGGCCTCTTTTTTATGAAAGTATACTAGATACCCCAACATATAAAATAAAGGCAGAACCGAGAAAATAAACAAATGCTTTTGCTTTTTGCCGCTCTTTTATTTCATCGATTCCAAAAAGGATAAACATAATACTCAAAAGGATAAAAACGTATGGTAAAAGCGTAGAGAGGTTTGCGAAGAAGCTAAATAGGGCGAGAATAAGAGCGATAGTAGCTATTATAATTCGAATGTTTTTAAACATATAATTCTCCTTTAAAAGAACATTATAAATGGAATAACAAAAACAATCGTAAAAAGACTTAAACCGATGCTAATAGCTCCAATTTGTTTTTGTTGTTTTTGAATCGTCTCAATTCCTACTAAAATGCCATATAAACTAAAGAGGAACAAAATGATAGGTGAAAAGGTTTGAAAGTTCATTGTAAATGTGCTGTATAAACATAAGATTAAAGTAATAAAAACGATGGTTAGCTGTAATTTTCTTATATGCATTATAACCTCCTAGTAGAAAGATAGTTATTGAGAGACAAAAATTATAATAGCAACGATTAAAGTGAATACGCCAGAAAAGAAGGAGAGTGTACTATGTACTTTCTTTTGTTTCTGTTTTTCTTCTGCGCTCATGATGAAGGTCATAACAGATAAGGCGATGAGCATATAAGGCATTGTAACAAGTGCGTTTGTAAACATTCCGGATAAAGCGAGAGCGATGACGATAAGAGCGGATAAAATGCGAAAGGTTTTTAGCATATAAATCTCCCTTTTTTAAATAAACTATTTACCGAAATATTTCTGAGAGGCCAAGTAATAAAGCACCAGCTCCAGCCATGAACGCAAGTATGCTGCTAGATTGTTTCTGTTTTTTTATTTCCTCTAAACCTATAGTGAAAGCCATAGCTCCTAAGAAAATGAACATGTAAGGCATAATGTCTCTGTTACCGCTAATAAAACTATAGGTTGCTATAGATAAAGTGATAAGTGCAAAAGTAATTCGAACGCCTTTTAACATAAAAGCCCTCCTTCTAGTTTATGTAGGTAATGATGAGAACAATCAAAGAGAAAGCTCCAGCAGTAATACAAATAAAGCCTGTTCCTGAATCCTTTTTCCTTATTTGTTCAATGGCAATGAGAAACAGTAAAGCTCCTAATAGAAATTGTGAAAGTGGTAGAAAGTTATGTTGAAATGTCAGTAAATTAATACTGGATAGGATGTGGGCTAAAATAAGTAGTATATGAAGCGTATTATGAATTCTTCTTGCTGTTTTTTGTATAAGGATTATCTGCTGGCTTATCAACAGAATGTTTATAAGCGTAGCCTTTATTAATCGTCATGACGGAGAGTACTAGTATGACTAGGACGATTATAATACCGATAATTAATATTTTGAACATGGAATCCCTCCTTTTCTTTATTTTACATAATTTTGTAATTGATGAAAACAATAGAAATTAAAAGGATGAAAGAAGGGTGTTACATGGAGACGAAAAAAACATATTATATATCAATAGGAAACGGTCAAATTTCACAAGTGAAGACGGCGGATACGTATAATTTTGAGATTTCCGCAAGTGATGAGGAAATTACGGAGTTAAGAGAGTACTTTGATCAAGCATATGTAGAGGATTTAGGTTCATTTGTACGTTCTCACGTTCCATTTGTTGAGTATCATCACGATTCGAATAATGACCGATATGATGAACAACTACAAAAAGCATATAAAATGATTTACGATTTAGGTAATCATGAGACGAAAGAATTAGTCGCGCAAATGGGAATAATCAATGGATTGTAATTGGATAATATTATGCAGAAAAGCGAGAATATGCTACAATTTGTGGTAGGAAAAACTTGTAACCATCAATAGGGGAGTAATGGCATGTACAAATTTAAAGATTATTACCACAATACTGTACAATTATCGTTTGAACGTTATCCATTTTCTCCTGAGCCAAAGCATGTTTGGGTTGTATGCCGGTACGGGGATCAATGGTTATTAACGCATCATTTACGTCGCGGTCTTGAATTTCCAGGTGGTAAAGTAGAATTAGGGGAAACACCGGAAGAAGCGGCAGTTCGAGAGGTTCATGAAGAAACCGGCGGCATAGTTTCTGATTTAACTTACTTAGGACAATATAAAGTATCTGGAAAAGACAAAATAATCATTAAAAACATTTATTTTGCAACAATTAGTGCGGTAGAAGAACATACGCATTACGAAGAAACGAAAGGATCTGTTTTATTAACAGACATTCCTGATAACATTAAAACGGATAGAAAATTTAGCTTTATAATGCGTGACGATGTACTGGCGCGCACGATGAAACATATAGAAGAAATCGGCTGTTTTACGAAGTAAAGTGGCCGGTTTCTTTTTTTTGTGTGTAAGAATAAATGTAAATATATCTTTACATCATTTTGGGTATATTATACAATTTTGTAAAGATATATTTACATTTTAGGAGGGGGAAGATGGATAAAAGAAAAGAAACGACTGTTACTGTTTCGATGGGGAAATTAAATTTCTATTCATGTTGTATAGCATTTGCTCTGGCGATTGGAGTTAGTTTTTTACATTCACTTCTTTCAGGTGAGTTTCAAATTGAAATTACGTTACCAACCTTGTTTCTTTTTATTATCGCAATGATTGTTCTTGTTTGTATTCATGAAGCGATACATTTAATAGGGTTTCGCTATATCGGTGGTGTTCCGTGGAGTGAACTGAAATGGGGTGTTAATTGGAAATTAGGTGTTGCATATGCTCATTCTAAACAGGCGATTACAGTAAAGCAAATGAAGAAAGTGTTAATGCTGCCGTTTTTACCAACTGGAATTTTGCCAATTGTAATTGGGTTAACTACGAATGTGCAATCCATCTCATTTTTAGGGATTTTACTAACAGCAGGTTGTATCGGTGACATTGCCCTATATCAAAAAGTTTCAAAGTTTCCAGATGGTGCGCAAGTTAAAGATCATCCGAGTAAACCGCAGTTTACAGTATATGAATAATAAAGGAAGGGGAGGCGTTTTTGAAAAACGGCCTCTTTTTTGTTTGTCAGCTTTTGTCGGTAAGTCGATATATTGTAAAAAAATTGCCAATGTAATTTATTTACTATTATTTTGTTTTCATTTTTACCTCTAAAAACGAAAGCACCTCCAACAAATCGTTCACTATACGTGGATGCTCAAAATCATCCCAAAATGAATCTCTCTTCCACACACCAAGAATCCCTACTCGTTCAGAACCAAGCACGTCGTTTTCTGGATGATCTCCAACGTAAAGACATTCTGTGGCCTTAACATCTAGCTTTTTTAAAGCCCGTTCGAAAATCTCAGGATGTGGTTTTTTAATTCCTTCCGCTTCTGAAACGAGAATTGTATTTGTATACGTATGTATGTTTAGTGCGCGAAGATTATTCATTTGAAAGTCAGTAAAGCCATTTGTAATAATACCAATTTTAATATTTTGTTCTGTTAAACGCTGAAGTAATTCATGCATATTTTGGAAAGGAATACAATGATGTTGAAAGTTTGTAATGTAGTCGTACAGCAGTTGCTCTGGTGTTAAAGTGGTAATGTTGTATTCGCAAAGGAGAGTAGCATATACTTTATCTTTCCACGTATAGCCATTATTATCGAGTTCAAGAAACCGAGAACAATACCCTGTTTTTTTATGCTCATTAAGTGAGAGGCAAAGCGATTATATTGATCATGAATAAACTGTTCTAGAGATTGGCGCCGATCTAATAGTGTTCCATCTAAGTCGAATAAGATTGCTTGAATCATGAGAAACCTCCTTACAGTTTGTATAATTAAGTATCGCATATTCGTTAGAAATTGCTTATGATATTTTTGTAGAATGGAACGACGGAGGTTTATATGAAGAGACTGTATGGTAAGTTAGTAGCGGTTGTCGTCGCAATTGGTTTAGTAGCAGGTTGTGATATTTCTATGAAGAGTGTGAAGGAAAAAGAAGTTTGTAAAACAGAAGAAGAATGCGTGGAAATAGGAGATAGGAAACTTCAAAAAGTATATGAAAAAATAGATGGATTATCTGAGCTTGAAGCAGTAGAAGATTATGATATAGAAGAGTATGAAAGTGCGAATATGAAAGAGGCAGAGCAGAAAAAAGAGGATGACGAAAATTATTTCTTTTTAGCCTCTTATTATATTGATGGTGATGAAATTGTAGATCCTTATTTTGAAAAAATAGAACGGAAACGTTTAAATAAAGTATTCGCTGAAGATAAAGAAGCGAAAGAAGAGGTGCTACAACAGCGTCAAGATAGAGGTTATCATGAAGACTTATGGGATATGTACCGCACGCTCATTCCAGCTAAATATCGCGGGAATATAACCGAATTTGATTTAATAACGGACGGTTATGACGGTGTTGTTGCTCACGTTATGCCTAGTATGGAGAATCCGAAAGATTGGACCCTAAGCTTAGATACACTTGATTCCGCGGTAAATATCGATGAAGTGATGAAAACATTAATTCATGAGACGGCTCACGTGTTGACGCTCGGGCATAAGCAAATACCAGTAGATGAAAACTATGTAAAGGATTTTGAAGAAGATAAAGATATTTCAACGTACCGAAATAACTGTGAAACTCTTTTCTTACAAGAGGGATGTGCGAGGGGAAAATCTTATATTAATCAATTTTATAACTCTTTCTAGAAGGACATTGAGCAGGAGTGGATAGAAAAGAAAGTAGAAGAAAGTGAAGAAACTCAAATTGAATTTTTTAAAGAAAAGCATGAGGAGTTTGTCTCACAGTATGGAACGACAAACGTAGCGGAAGATATTGCAGATACGTTTACAGCATTTATTTTGCAAGATTCAAAAAAGGTGAAAGAAGGATCGGAGTTAAAGTATAAAAAAATTGCGTTCTTCTATCAGTTCCCTGAGCTTGTAAAAATGAGAGCAGAAGTGTTGTCGGGATTAGATGATATCTCAAAAACGATAGAACAACAAAGCGGACAATAATGAGAGGTATATATTTTAGCCAATAAAACGTAAAGAATTTTAGTTCTTTGCGTTTTTTTATGTTTATAAAATTGAAAATTCTGTCTTTTTTTAAAAAGAAGAAGGAACTGAAGCTTTAAAAGAGAATTAGTATAAAAATGTCACAAATTAGACACAATTATAATGCGCATATTGTAGGGACTATAAGTTTACTCTCAAGGAGGTAATGAAACGTATGAAAACGATTCTTGCGGTTGCTGGTCTCATTTGGGTAATGTCTCACGGTTTTCCGATTTTTGAAGGAGAGCAAATTCGTAGTGCATTAAATAAAAAGTATGATGATTATCATGTAATAGATCGAAAAGAAAATGTCGTTACAGTACGTGTGAAAGATTGTTTCCATACAGTTACAGTTGCGGATGGAAACGTTACAAATGAAACAAAGATGTGTGATAAAAGGTAAAGAAAGAAGCTGACTATAGTTTATCGCCCTAAGTCAGCTTCTTTTTCGTTTTCCAATTAGAAGTTTTTCAAATGCCTCAACAAACACATACATAAGTGTTGCGAGGACGCAGGTGAGTAGTACGCTCAGTAAGACGAGCGTGAAATTAAATACTTGGAATCCGTAGCTAATTAAGTAGCCAAGACCTTGTTTAGAGACGAGAAGTTCGCCGAATATAACACCGACCCATGATAAACCAACGTTCACTTTTAACGTTGAAATAATTGCTGGGAAGGATGCAGGGAGAACGACTTGCTTATAACATTGCCATTTATTTGCGCCAAACGTGTCCATCACTTTTATATAGTTAGAATCGACTTCTTGAAATGCGCTGTAAATAACGAGAATGGTAATGATGATGGAAATGATTACCCCCATTGCAATCGACGAAGAAATATTTGGACCGAAGATTACAATGATAATAGGTCCAAGTGCCACTTTTGGCATGGCGTTTAGGACGACGAGATAGGGGTCGAGCACGCGAGCGAGAAGTGGCATCCACCAAAGAAAAGTAGCGATAATAGCGCCGAGCACTGTTCCAAGAATGAAGCCTACTCCTGTTTCAAGTAATGTCGTCCATATGTGAACCCAAAGCGAACCGTCAATCCATTTACTAAGGAAGAGATCCCAAATGCTTGAAGGAGAGCTAAAGAGTAAAGGATCAACCCACTCTTTTTTGCTAGCTATTTCCCATAGTGAAAAGAAAAGAATGAGCAGTAAAAGCTGCAGTGAGCGTGCTAACCATGCACGCTTACGTTCTTTTTTCTGAAACTGTTCATGTAGTTGCTTTATATTATCCAAGTCGCTCCAGCTCCTTCCATATATCTTGGAAGAGGGATGGGAAGTCATGGTGGTGGCGTGATTCTAACGGTGATAAGGAACGGATGCTTTCTGGGACGATAAATGTTTTTGCAATTTTCCCGGGATTCGCTTGTAGTAAATAAATACGATCACTCATCGCAATTGCTTCTTCAATATCATGTGTTACGAGTAGTGACGTTTTCTTATATTTGCGTAGTAAGTTGAAAACGAGATCTTCTAGTTTCAATTTCGTTTGATAATCGAGTGCTGAGAATGGTTCATCTAGCAATAAAATTTTAGGATCGGTCGCTAACGTTCGAACGAGAGCGGCACGTTGACGCATACCGCCGGACAGTTCACGAGGGTATTGCTCTTCTACATCATGTAGACCGACTTGTTTTAAAAGCTGTAAAGTATGTTCTTTCGTCTGTTCATTGTAAATTTTTCGGGTGTGAAGTCCGAGCATAATATTTTCTTCAATTGTTTTCCAAGGGAACAAGTAATCTTGCTGCAGCATATATCCCATAGATGAAGTTTTCGTTGTAATAGGCTCACCATCTAAAAAGACGATACCTTCAATTGGATCAAGTAGCCCGGCAATAATGGAGAGGAGTGTCGTTTTGCCGCAACCACTTGGACCGAGTATAGAAATAAATTCGCCTTCTTCCACTTGTAAGCTCATATCTTCGAGAATTAGTTTGGCATTCTCTTTCGCGAAAAAGCAGTGAGAAACGTTACGTATTTGTAAAAAACTCATACACTTCGCCTCTATTTCTTAATAACGCTTTCGGCAATTTTTGTATTGACGAGCGCTTCATGTGGAACTTCTTTTTGTAATTCGCCAGCTTCTTTCATAATCGTTTGGAGCTGTTTCCATTCTTCAGCATCTAATAGCGGATTTGTCGCATAAGAATGTTGCCTTTTATAACGTTCAATTACTTTTACTGTAATGTCCTTTGAAGTGTCTTTAAATAATGGAGAAACGGTGTCAGCAATCTCTTCTGGACTATGTGTATCAACCCATTGTTGTGCTTTATAGAGCGCACGTGTGAATTTTTCAGCAGCATCTTTATCTTTCTTTAAGAAGCTTTCTTTTGCCATGAACGTTGTATACGGAACAGTTCCAGATTCATTTCCGAACGAAGCGACAATATATCCTTTTCCTTCTTTTTCGAATATACTTGCAGTCGGTTCAAAGAGCTGTACAAATTCCCCAGTACCAGATGCAAAGGCACTTGCAATGTTAGCAAATTCGATGTTTTGAATTAAGTTTGTATCTTTGCGAGGATCAATGCCATTTTTCTTTAAAACGTATTCTCCAACCATTTGCGGCATGCCGCCTTTACGCTGTCCTAAAAACGTAACACCTTTTACGTCATTCCAATTAAAAGAGTCTAATTTTTTACGCGAAACTAAAAATGTTCCGTCTGTTTGTGTAAGTTGTGCGAAGTTAATGATAGGGTCTTTTGCACCTTGTTGATGAACATAAATAGACGTTTCAGAACCGACGAGAGCAATATCAATTCCGCCAGATAATAGTGCGGTCATCGTTTTATCTCCGCCGGCTGTTGTTTGGAGTTCAATATTTAACCCTTCATCTTTAAAAAATCCTTTTTCAATCCCGACATATAAAGGGGCATAGAAGAGAGAATGGGTAACTTCGCCGATGCGAATGTTTTGCGTTTGTTCTTTCGTACCTTCCTTTTTACTACTGCAAGCAGCAAATGTGAAAACAGCTAGTAACATGATGCAAAAAACAGCTATTAATTTTTTCACTATATGACACCTCCTATAAGTCACTCTACAAGCATGATATGTAGGTAAGTGCCCATATGTGAGTGTAGATAGCAGGAATTTTTTGGGTGGTAAAGAAGTACAAATATAAGGGGTGATAAAATGGAGTACGAATACGATGATAGCTTACATTTACATCTTGACTATTTCGGAACAGAATGTGATATGGAATCGATTGCTTATAAGCGGAAGAATGAAGACGTGTGGGATGTGTATTTTAATTTTGGAACATATGGTCTTCAGAAAGATGAGATCGAGACAGGTAGATTTATGGACGAATATGCTGGTCATTACGTTTTTTCTGTACATGCTCGTGATCTTAGCTGGGAATTTGGAAGTGCTCAATTTGAAGAGTGGGTCTTGAAAAATCATATAGTAGAAAAATCGCTGCAAAAATAGGGAGGAATTTTGTGGTCGATTTTCTCATTTTCTTGTTCATTTTCGTAGTCGGTTTTTTTATTATGCAAGTACTCATTTACAGATTTGCAAAGAAAAACATTCAAAAATATACAAAAAGAAAATGGATTCATATGTGGCTAGAGATGAATATGAAAAAGGGCCCGAGATTAGATCTTTTTGATTTTGTAGTTATCTTACTTGTATGTATTATATGGAAAGTATGGATGTATTCTCTTATATAATACATATGCTCATGTCTGTTAGAATGAAGGAGAACCTGTCAGTGTTGGTAGGTTCTTTTCTTATGGTAATAATTTTGTGAAGCATAGTTCATTTATGCTGTTAGAATATAGAGCGAAGAAGTTTTATTCCGTTCAATCTTGAACGGCCCTAGCTAATTAAAGTTTCACTGTATTTTTAAGGGGAAATTAAGGATACATGTGTATTATTACAAGCACATAGGGAGACTAGCTGCATACAAATATGGTATTTTGTATATGACAATATGTTTGTTGATGCGAGACGAAGGGGTAAAGGAAAGAGGGAATAAATTGCGCTTTAATGTTTTTACACAGCGACGAAGAAGAGATGAATTTCATTTTAGTTTCTCGGCTCAGCAACCGAGAAAGAATCTATTAATTTCTATCATTCTTAGTGGAATGTGGGCGATCTGTTTAGAAACGCTATTCTTTGTTATGTTAAGGTCTTTCGAATTTGAGAGAACGAAAGATTTTTTTAATGGGGAAATACCGCTAAGTATACTCATTATTGTTTTGTGGAGTGTACTACTATATATCATTCATTTGAATAAAGGCATCAGTCATAAGCTTAGGCCGGCTATTCGAGTGTATGTCGTATTATTTTTAATTGCTCATACAATGAATTGGATGTATATCATAGTGCAGGAGGACATGAACCTTATAGTAGTAAATACATGGGTGTATTTACAATATGGACAGTATATATTAAGCCTGTTATTTATTTATATGGTATACGTTTTTGCATATAATTTGCTTGGAAGAGTTTTCTTAAGTACAACGATAACTAGCTTAGTCTTACTTATTTTTGTGATGGTGAACCATTTTAAACTCATTTTTAGAGGAGAGCCATTCTACCCGTCTGATTTTACACAGATTGGTCATATGAATTCCGTTATACCGATGGTCATGGAGTATTTTAGTTTTTGGAATATGTTCCTGACAATCGTTGGCATTGTGTTGATTGTATTTGTAGTTACGTATATACGAAAGTATATTCCAGTTATAAAATCACATATTATTATGAGGATTATTTTAATATGTGGCTCTGGGTTTATGTTGTATGGATATAGTAACTATCCTACTACCTTTATGAATGATTTATTTATAAAAGGTGGAGTAGACATCCGTGCATGGAATCAAGCTGCAAATTATAAAGCGAATGGTTTTATTATTGGATTTTTAAGTAACTTAGATACGACAGTTATTAAAGAGCCAGAGGAATATTCAAAAGAAAGTATGCAGCAAATTGCAAAGGATATAGAAAAACAATATAGCGGCAAAGTAAAAGCACAAAAAAAAGTAGAGAAGCCGAACATTATATTTATTATGAGTGAAGCATTTTGGGATCCAACAAAATTAACGAATCTTTCATTTAGCGAAGATCCAGTGCCGAATTTACATCATTATACAGAGAATTTTCCAGGTGGACAAACGATAGCTCCTACATTTGGAGGGAATACAGCGAATACAGAATTTGAAGCCTTAACGAGTTATTCGATGAGTCTTTTAATGCCAGGTTCTATACCATATCAACAAGCTGTTCCAAGCCAAAAAGAGATTCCATCGATTGCAAGTGAGTTGAAAAAACAAGGGTATTATGCAAGTGCAATTCATGCGTTTAATCGATCGTTTTATAAACGTGAAGATGTATATAAAACATTGGGATTCGATAATTTTAATGCAGAAGATACGATGAAAAATAAAGAAGTAGTGGGAGACAATATTGGTGATTTATCTATGAGTAAAGAAATCATAGATGAATTAAATAAGAGAAAAGAACCTACATTTATTCATGCGGTGACGATGCAAAATCATTTTCCGTATACGCCAAATATGTTTGGAGAAAATAAAATAGAAATTAGTGGATTAACAGAAGAGGAATCGAAAGCGGAATTAGAAGCATATACAGAAGGTGTAAGACTGTCTGATGAAGCTCTGCAATATTTAATCGAGCAGCTTAACGATTTAGACAGACCTACTTTATTAGTCTTCTTTGGAGATCATTTACCTATGTTAGGAACTAATAAATCTATTTATAAAGAAGCAGGATATATAGAAAATGAAGAGACGGTAAGAGAAAGATTAATTATGTCAGAAACACCATTGTTAATGTATGCAAATTTTGATTTGCCAAATGACAATTTAGGTTTAGTAAGTCCAATTTATTTTTCTAATCTTGTTTTTGATTATGCAGGACTAAATCAATCACCGTTTTATCAATTTTTATCGGAAATGCATAAAGAAATACCGGTTCTTAGAGATGAGTTAAAGGTTAATAAAGATGGGGAAGAGATAACAGATTTAACAAAGAAACAAAAAGAAATGTTAGAGCAATATAAAATGATCCAATATGATTTACTTGCTGGAAAGCAGTATAGTAAAGATATACTTTTTAAATAGAACAAACAAAAAGAACTTGTATAACGATACAAGTTCTTTTTGTTATAGTATTTAACGGGGTAACCAGACAAGCTGGGTTTAGGGAGTATTACCTGTACATTTAGTATAAATGTACAGGTAATCGTTTTATTGATTGATTTGTGAGAAATATGTGAATTTTAATCTTTTCAAAAAATGCATTCCAATTGAAGCGATTTGGTATAGATTTTTATGAATGCAAAAACTTTATAAGTTCTGCATTCAATTCATCCGCTTGATCAATTGGAGAGCCGTGACCGCTATTTGTAAGAGGATGTAACTGAGAATTTTTAATCCGCTTTTGCGTGAGTTCAGCGCTTTTGTAAGGGATAAGTTGATCGTGAACACCGTGGAATATTTTTGTTGGGACGTTAATTTCACTTAAATCTTTCGTTACATCTTCATTTGCGGCTGCTTGCAATATTTTGATGAGAGCGTAGGAAGCAGACTGCATACCGAGATAAGAAAACCATTCTAACGTAGCAGATCCTAAGTTTCTATTAAAAAATGATAAAGATACATCATTTAAAAATTTTGGCATATTGGCATACATTTGATTAATGAGGGTATCTGCTTGTTCTTTTGGGACACCATAGGGCGATTCTTGATTTTTAACGAAAGAGGGGGAAACAGCATCGACTAATACAAGTTTAGAAATACGATGGCCATTATAGCGGGACATGTACCGAATAGAAAGAGCACCACCTACTGAGAAACCGACTAATGTAGCATTTTCTACTTGAAGTGCTTCGAGAACAATGGCGATATCGTCTGCTAAACGATCGTATGTGTAACCAGTCCATGGTTTATCAGATTGCCCGTTTCCGCGTATATCCATAGCGATGCAGCGGAAACCATGCTGTGGTAACACATTGAGTTGATATTGGTACATTTGATGATTTAAAGGCCAGCCATGAACGAAAAACACGGTTTTACTACCGGGTCCAGGATTAACGTCTTGCACAAAAATATGCACATCTTTCTCGACGGTAACAAACATAAATTATCCCCCTAACCTATTCATATGCTCTATCCCAAAAGCGTTGTTTCGTCATGGCTTTAATGAATTCATTTGCAAGTTGCGTAGGATTTTGTTCTATTAGGACGCCAGGCTTTCCTTCAATATTTAAAGATTGAATAACAGTAGAACCATTTTGAAAGGCACCAATTGGCTTAAAGTGATTATATGATTCTACGACAAATGAACTCGCTTTATTAAGAAACTGTTCATCAAGGTTTCCTCCAATAAGAAGTAGCCCGTCATAAAGAAGTGAAGATCCCGTTAAGAAAGTGTCATTCACGTCCCAACGTACATTTTGCGTTCCTTGCACAATACCTAATCGCTCGGAAACAATTACTGGCTGCAACCCAACTTGTTTGAATTGATTTAGTATATATTGCGCGTTTTGTCCGTCATATCCATTTGCAACAATGACACCTACTCGTAATGTATTCGAACTAAATGTCGTATTTGCCATACTGAGTGCTGGCGATGATTTCGTAACGCCCGATTCTTGAATATTTGGGACTTTTGCTCCGATCGCTTCAGCGACTAACGTAGCTAATTCAGTACTAATATGCCCAATCATAGTTACGACTTGTTGGCGGACCGATTTACTTTTTACTTTTCCTAATTCAAAGGAGAAGGCTTGCATAATATGAACCTTTTCGACGTTACTCATACTATTCCAAAATAAACGTGCTTGAGAGAAATGATCTTTGAAACTAGCGGCTGTTTCTCTCGTTTTATGCCCTGATACAGTAGAAGGATATGTAACGAACCCACCCTTTGTACCGGGGACAGTGTAAGGAGTGTTATTTGCTAAGGAATTATTATGGTAAGCAATTTTTCCTTTGTCGATTATATATTTAGATGCACCATCTCTTTGATTGTTGTGAAATGGGCATATCGGACGGTTAATCGGTAATTCTTGATAATTCGTACCGACGCGTGCCAATTGAGTGTCTGTATAAGAAAAGAGCCTACCTTGTAAGAGCGGATCATTTGTAAAATCAATACCACGGACGATACTTCCCGGATGAAGCGCGACTTGTTCCGTTTCAGCGAATACATTCTCGACGTTGCGATTTAATGTCATTTTCCCGATGATTTTAACGGGGAAATCTTCTTCAGGCCAAATTTTCGTCGCATCTAATATATCGAAATCGTATTTAAATTCATCCTCTTCTTCTAAAATTTGAATGCCAAGTTCGTACTCAGGATAGTTTCCAGCATTAATATTTTCCCATAAATCACGGCGATGGTAATCTGGATCAGCACCACCTAATTTTTGCGCTTCATCCCAAATTAATGAGTGAATGCCGAGCTTCGGCTTCCAGTGAAATTTTACGAATCGTGACTTTCCATTTTTATTCACTAAGCGAAATGTATGAACGCCAAACCCTTGCATCATTCGAAAACTTCTTGGAATGGCACGATCAGACATAATCCACATCATCATGGCAGCCGATTCTTGGTTATTGGGATGATTTTCCTCAAATGTTCGATTTATCTTTGTTTGTCTATGAAAATCATTTATTATAATAAATGGTATTCTTCGAGATATTATTTTGAAGGGGTGTTGAAGTGAAAGGAAGTTTTCTATCATATAAAGAAGAAGAAAGGAATGCAAAAATTTTTTTATGGGTGCTATATGTCATTGTTGTTTCATACCAAATTTTCTATGCAATCGTATTAGAAAATAAATCATTAACGGATAGGGGACATAGCATACTATGGCAAGTTATTTGCGGAACTGCAATACTCGGTGTGAATGTATATTTAATAAAAAAAGAGAAAGCGAACCTTGTTAAATATGCATGTGTATTTGCATACATAGGAATAGAAATCGTTAATATACTTTCGTATATGCTTTATAATGAGGCGGCATTTGATGGAGTAAATATAATAGAAAGTATTTTCATCTTCTTTGTACCTATATTTTTAAATAAAAAATATTTTGTGTTTGTACTTTCGACAATTGTAGGGAAATATGTTATTTATTTATTCGTATTAAAGGAAGTAAAAGGATTTATGTTCCTCATTATGTATACACTCGTATTAATAGCGGCATACATCATTTTAAATCGATTTATACAATACCTTTCAGCGGTAAAGGAAAGTATTAAGATTGCTAGTGAATCACAAAAATTAGCAGTAATCGGAAAAATGGCAGCGACAGTGGGACATGAAATTAAAAATCCACTTGCTTCATTAAAAGGGTTTACGCAATTACAACGAGAGAAGCATGAGGAGGACCCTATTTACGAACAGATGATTTTTGAAATAGAAAATATGAATAATATGATAAGTGAGTTAATGGAAGTTGCTACATGTAAACCTTCTGTTTATAAGAAACATAATATAGGTGAAATTGCATTACAAGCAGTAAAAATTGTTCGCGAAAAAATGAATGAATCTAGCGTCCAGTTTATTTCTAATGTGGAAGAAAAGACGATAGAAGTTGAATGTGATGAGCGGAAAATAAGAGGGGTCTTTCTATATGTCATAAAAAATGCTCTGGAGGCAATGGAGCAAGGTGGCACATTAGAGTTACGGTTAGAAAACAAAGGACAAGATTATGTAATGCTAAGTGTAATTGATAATGGTTACGGTATTAAGAAAGAAAATTTAGCTCGTGTTAAAGGGGCCTTTTATACAACGAAACAAGATAAAATTGGCCTAGGACTTACTGTAGCGAATCGGCTTGTTACTGAGCAGCATCTTGGTGAATTACATATTTCAAGTGAAAGAGATATTGGAACTAGAATAGATATTATGCTCCCGAAGCAACGTGGAAATAATGAAATCCAAGAGAGAGAAAAGCTAGGAGTTACGATATGAATAAAGACGATATATTTAAAAATGAAGAAATGAAGGCACTGAAAATATTTTTAAGTTTATTTTTCATTATATTTTTTGTATACGATCTTGCCTACGAATTTATTGTACCTTTAATAGGAGGAGAGCAAGAAGGAGTAGGACAATTTGAAGATGGTTTAGGTTTATGGCTTTATTTTCTAATGGTGATTTTGTTTTGTATTGGAGTATACTTCATGAAATGGAAGAATCCATTTGCAGTGAAATATATTATTCTAATTGGATATAACCTATTAGATTTTATCCATAATTTTATGATTTACTACGGTAGTGATGCTGAGTTTGATGGTGGGAATATAGTAGAAGGATTTTTTATTTTATTTGCCCCACTCTTTGTGAACAAAAGGTATTTTTGGTTAGTTACTGGTATACTTGTTGGGAAATACGCTCTTATAGGAATCATTATTCACTCGTCACTCGTTTTAATCCCGATGGCATTATATAGCGTATTTACTATTATATGTTGGATTATGTTTTTAAGGTTTCAATCTTACGTTCGTACGCTTGAGATGATGGATAAAGAAATACAACAAACAGAAAAGCTAGCAACTGTTGGGAAAATGGCTACAGTTATTGGTTACAAAATTAGAAGACCTCTAGCTAATTTAGATAAATTTGTTAATAAGCAAGCAAATAAATATCCTGAGGATAAAATATATAGTGATATTATGAAACAAGAAGTAGAACGAATTCATACAATCGCTACAGAACTTAGTGGATTTGAGAAATCTAAATCACTAGAATCAGAAGTTCATAATATAGAAGAAATTATCGCTTATGTTATTCGAGTTATGGGAAAGCCTGCTTTAAAGCAAGGAGTGCACATACAAGGTATTTATAGTAAAGACATACCATCGATTACATGCGATGAAAAACGATTAAAGCAAGTATTTTTTAATTTAATTAAAAATGCGATTGAAGCAATGTCAGTTGGCGGAACGATTACGATTAAAGTGACTGTAGAAGATGCAATCATTGTTCAAGTTAAGGATGAAGGTTGCGGTATTCCAAAAGACAAAATTCCGAAGCTAAATGAAGCTTTTTACACAACAAAAGAAACGGGAACAGGTTTAGGTTTAGTAGTTACAGAAAAAATTATTAAAGACCACAACGGTAAAATGAGTTTTGAAAGTGAAGTTGGGGTTGGAACGACTGTGAAGATTGTATTGCCAATGTAATGAAAAAATTTTAAAAAGGGAGATTACTTATTTGAGAGTGATCTCCCTTTTTTATTGTGGATGAGAGTAAGACATGTTGATAAAGGTAGGCAAGTTAATTATATTAACATAGTGTATATAATTAAAAATCCAATATGTGGATAAATTTACAATGATAGTATATACTAAACTTGTCTGTTATTTGTTTTAATTCATTTGTATTTCTATTTGCTGACCCGAATCTCGGGTCTTTTTTTGTTAAATAAATTATTTTTTAGTAAGGGCTATATATCAGTGATTAAAAAAATAGAATATACAGCACTCGCAGTAATTCCAGGGGTAATATAAAGGGATATAGCATCTCCTCTCGAAACTGAGTTTCCAGTTGTAATGCTAGTCCAAGTTACAGTAGCGGGACCTACTGCTGGATTAGGATTAAACACTTGAATTTGTCCTGATCCAGTATCCGTTGGTTTAATTGAAAATACCATAGTTCCTGTAATTTTGTCAGTGGTAGTTAAAGTAAGAGTAGATAGGATGTAACTAGAGGTAGGGGCAGTAAGGTTTGTTGGAACATTCCTGCAAATATTAATCGTATAAACAGCAGCAGGTAAGTTATTTACATTTATAGATGCAGCGAAGCCAACTATACTACCGGCTCCAGCAGTGACATATGGAATAACATTGGAGTCAATTCCAGGAGAACCCGCTATACGTTGAAAACCAGCATTTGTTCCTTGAAAAACAATACTTTTTGCTGATGCACTACCTGCAGTTCCAGTAGGCCCGGTAATGCCAGTAGGCCCGGTAAATCCAGTAGGTCCGGTACTACCAGTAGAACCAGTAAATCCAGTAGGCCCGGTAATGCCGGTAGAACCAGTAAATCCAGTAGACCCGGTAATGCCGGTAGAACCAGTAAATCCAGTAGACCCGGTAATGCCGGTAGAACCAGTAAATCCAGTAGGTCCGCTTTCTACTAATACGATATAATCTGGAGATACATTCGGAAATCCTTGAGGTGCATCTTTTTTTACAACATAGCCGCTGCTCGTATAAGTGACAACTTGTCCTTTTTTATAGGTGGGGGCGGCTGCTAGACTAAAGGCGGTAGTACTTTGGAAACCAGCTCCGGAAGGCCCGGCAGAGCCAGTAGGTCCAGTACTACCAGTGGGTCCGGTGTTCCCGGAAGGTCCAGTAATGCCGGTAGGCCCAGAAGGTCCAGTGCTACCAGTGGGACCAGTGTTTCCGTTAGAGCCACTGTTGCGTCTGCCATCGCAACTAAAACAATTACGTGGCTACATGTATGTTCTCCTTTCTATATTTTGAAAAATTTGTTTTAAAAATAGAACCACTATATACATATTATGAATTCTATATTTTTGTGTGTTCAATCGTATTGTGTATAAATTTCAAAATAGAGAGGAGAGTTGAATCGTTATAGAGCCAACGTTTCTCTTGTGGGCCGAAAGTAACACCCAAGTCAAAATTAAGCTGCAAATAAATCTTAAAGTGATTCTTATTTTTTCATAGCAAAATAAGAAGCGGTTAGGAAACAAATAAAGCCTAAAATCCAACCAATAGAAGGAGAATAAGGAAGTATATGTTGTAATAGCATTCCGCTAGAAATAAAAAAGCTACCGAGTAGGCCTAAGAAGATGGGGTATCGCAGTAATTTGAACATGAGTGATACAACCTCCTTTATTACATATATTGTATATTAGTCTTAATTTTCTGTATATAAATTCAAGAGAAAATGGTGGTACAATGTATGAAGGATATGAGAAGAGAGGATGAAGATTAACATATGTACGTTACTGTAACAGAAGCAGCATATAAAAAGATTATGGATACGATTCCAAATGAAGCGAAATATATAAAGTTATTTTACGATAATGAAGGTTGCGGTTGTGTAATGAGCGGAATTATCGATTTAGTAGCTGTAGCAGAAAAAGATGAGCGCGATGTGGATATCGAATCTAGCGCAATGAATTTTATCGCAGATCGCACAAAGCTTGTATTTATGGATGATAAGTTAACAGTTGATTGGCATGAAGTTGGAGGAACTTTTCAGCTGAAGAGCCCAAGCCAATTTTATAATCCAAATATGAAGTTACACGTTCGAGTGTAAGAAAGAAAAGATGGTCCAAAATATTTTTGGACCATCTTTTTATTATATAAGGTACTATTATTTTCGTTTTTTGTTGATAAGTCGATATATTCGAAAAATCGTCGATATAAGTTTATGTACCAAACAAAGCAAACCTCTCCATACAATACAAAGATTTTTTCACATAATGAAATGTACATGTGATTGAATTTTCTGTATAATCTTATTTGCGGAGGGGATATGCATGAGAAGATGGGGGATTGAGTTATTAATTTTAGCAGTCGTTATTATTTGGGGGATTAATTTTACGATTGCTAAATATGGACTTTTAGAATTTACAGCAATTGAGTTTACTGCACTTCGGATGATATCAGCGGCACCGCTTATGTTACTCCTTACATTTTTTATTGAAAAGTCGGTTTATATGGAACGAAAGGATATACCTAGATTAATCATCGTTAGTGTTGTAGGTATTGTACTGTATCAAACGTTATTTATGGAAACTGTCAAATATACGTCCGCTACAAATGCCTCTTTACTCATTTCTATTTCACCTATTTTTACAACTGTATTTGCTATTTTTTTGAAACAAGAAAAGTTTTCTTCTCGAAAGCTCATCGGTTCTATAATTGCCTTTGGTGGTGCCGCATTAGTTTTAGTAGCAGGGCATTCGCTTGCTAGTTCTTTTTATGGTAACGGAATTGGACTTATTACATCAATATGCTGGGGGCTTTATCCTGTTTTAGCAGGTCCATTAATTAAAAAATATTCAGCACTACGTGTTACCGCATGGTCAGCATTAGTTGGCGCGATTCCGCTTTTATTGTTAAGTGGACCACATGTATTTATAATGCCATTTCACATTACACATGGAATGACACTATTCGCTTTACTATATTCCATTTTCTTTGTAACAGTATTTGGTTTAGTGATGTGGTATGTTGGTATTCAAAAAATTGGCGCGTCACATACGATGGTATATATGTATATAACGCCACTTGTAGCTGTTTTATTTGCAGCTATATGGGCAAATGAATATGTATCATTTCAACAAATAATCGGTGGAATTATTATTTTCTTCGGTCTATGGTTTGTGAAATCGGAGAAAGTAAAAATTCATTCTACTGCGGGGGAACCTATATCAAAATAGGAAAACAGATCATCTATGATCTGCTTTCCTATTTTTTTATTTTTGGTAAGAAGACGAGAAATAAGATAGCAGTAATAAGTGGAATTAAGTTTAAAAATGGAATACGGAAGAGTGTGATAAGAATAATACCTGGAAGAAGAACACCGAGGACAGCGTAGAAAATACTATGATTTTTCGTGTACCAATACAATGAAAGTCCAATAAGTGCAGGGATAATGAGGTGAATGAGAGCCATTAAAAAATAAATCATTAGACGCCCCCTTTATTTGTGTACTTATTACATCATATCCGTATGTTCATAGATTGATATCACTTTTTTCATAAATGGACGAAAAATGTTTGGAAAAACGTCACAAATTATGAGAATATGATGTTTGAAATCTTGTATAATATTATTTCCTGAAAACATTCAAACAACATAAACATACTGTTTATGTTGTTTTTAATTTGAGTGAAATGAATTTTAAGTAGTATGAACTCGAAAGAAATGAGTTATACAGCTTTTGTTGGATAGATAAAAATTACTGAAGAGGAGAACAGCATGATTAGTATGTCATTAAGATCATTTAAAATTCAATCGTATTATTTACTAGGTTTTCTTTTGCTAGGATGGATGTTAACACCGTTTTCAGCTCATTTTCTAGGTGCTGGAATTGGACTTATCGTAAGTATGTATTGTGTTTGGCTTTTAGGGAGACGAATTGAGAAGCTTGGAGATAGTATCGTAAAGAAAACGAAAGCACCGATGCTCGGTATGTTTAATCGTTTTGCAGCTGCCATTTTGGGCGCTGTTATTATGTACGAAATTGAGCACCACATGGTTATGTGGGCATTTGCAGTAGGGATTCTGGGTGGTTATTTCTTAATCGTTGTGAATTTAGGCTACTATAGTATGAAAGATGAGGAAGAATTAACAAAGGGCTAAAAAGATAAAAAGCCTCTTTTTAGATGGAATAGAGGGTCCGGCGAGGGGGAGTTACAATAGGAAGCATAATTTTGCATAAAATACAGGTTTCTGCTTCCTATAAGCTAACATGAAATCACATATTAGTATGACTCTTATGTTCTTTAAAAAAGGTGGATATAATACAACAAATTATTCCGGTAATTAGAATAATATATTTTATCGTTTCATTTGTATGCTCAAATAAATTAACGTTAAGCATCACAAGTCCCCAAAACATTTGGATCGCTCCGTAACTGAATAAAATTTTTCCTGTACGAGAAAAATTTTCCATATGCCTCATCCTTTCCTGTATATGTAAATTGTATCATAAAAAACTAAAAACGAATGATTATAAAATGAATTTTCTGTAATTTCACGAACTAAGTCATAGATGAAGAGATAAGATATAGAAAGAAGCTTACGTTTTTAACGTAAGCTTCTTTTTTATGTAAGTGTGTATAACCGTTAAGCCGCATTGGGTTTTGTCGGTGAGTACGCGGAACTTTACGGTTACACGACACTTATTCATATGAGTAAAAGGGGTATTCCAACAGAAAGTTTGTACTTAAGCGATTGGACCGCCTAAGTTAATAATATCTTCAGAAACGCTGTCGAACTTTTTGAAGTTCTCTTTGAATTCGCTCGCAAGCTCGATTGCTTTCGCTTTGTAAGCAGCTTTATCAGCCCAAGTTTGTTCAGGCATTAACACTTCGTCAGGTACACCTGGTACGTGAAGTGGAACTTCAAGACCGAAGATGTCATGTTTAGCTGTTTCAGTTTTCGCAAGTTCGCCGCTTAATGCTGCTTGAATCATTGCACGAGTGTAACCTAAGTTCATACGTTTACCAATGCCGTATTCGCCACCAGTCCAGCCAGTGTTTACTAAGAATACTTTCGCATCGTGTTTCTCGATTTTTTCACCAAGCATTTCAGCATAGCGAGATGCATCAAGTGGTAAGAATGGTGAACCGAAGCAAGTTGAGAATGTTGCTTGCGGAGATGTAACGCCGCGCTCTGTTCCTGCTAGTTTACTAGTGTAACCACTTAAGAAATGATACATAGCTTGTTCTTTTGATAACTTACTGATTGGAGGCAATACGCCAGATGCATCAGCAGTTAAGAAAATGATTGTATTTGGGTGTCCAGCAACACTTGGCAGTACGATATTGTCAATCGCATGCATAGGGTATGCAGCACGAGTATTTTCTGTTAAAGTAGTATCGTTATAGTCTGCGATACGCGTTTGGTTATTAATGATAACGTTTTCTAAAACAGATCCAAATTTGATTGCATCGAAAATTTGTGGTTCTTTCTCGTGAGAAAGGTTTACACATTTTGCGTAGCAACCGCCTTCAATATTGAATACACCGTTATCAGACCAACCATGCTCATCATCACCGATTAATTTACGGTGTGGATCAGCAGATAATGTTGTTTTACCTGTTCCAGATAAACCGAAGAATAGTGCTACGTCGCCTTCTTCACCTACGTTTGCAGAGCAGTGCATAGAAAGAATATCTTGTTCAGGTAGTAAGAAGTTCATAATAGAGAAGATTGATTTTTTCATTTCTCCAGCGTATTCTGTACCACCAATTAGTACGATACGTTTTTCGAATGAAACCATAATGAATGCTTCAGAGTTTGTACCGTCAACAGCTGGATCAGCTTTGAAATTCGGTGCAGAAACAATTGTGAACTCTGATTCATGAGTTGTTAATTCTTCTTCAGTTGGACGAATGAATAATTGATGTACAAATAAATTGTGCCATGCATATTCGTTAATAACTTGAATTGGTAGGCGGTAATTGCGGTCAGCGCCTGCAAATCCATTGAAGATGAATAACTCTTCTTTTTCTTTTAAGTATTCTAAAACTTTAGTGTATAATTTATTAAAATGTTCTTCAGAAATCGGTTGATTCACTGCTCCCCAAGCAATTTTGTCAGCAACCGATGCTTCTTTCACAATAAATTTATCTTTAGGAGAACGTCCTGTATATTTTCCTGTTGAAGCAGAAACGGCACCAGTAGAAGTTAATTTCCCTTCATTTCGCATTAATACTTTTTCCACTAATTGCGGAACACTTAGTTGAATCTGTGCATTGCTTCCGTTCAATAATTCGTGTAAACCAATTTGGACATTCACAGTACTCATATTTATATACCATCCTTTTCATTTAATGAAATATTTCTCGTAATCCCCAACAAGAGTATAACACAATTATATAAATAATGTATACTATTTATTTCTTTTTGTTTGTGTGAATGTATTATTTCCTTATTAATATTTCATTCCAGGCGTATTGAGAAAAACTTTCAGGAAAATGTGAATATTAATTGACAAATGAATATCATTTCTTTAGTATAGGTTGGGACGGATACTCTCTTATCCCGAGCTGGCGGAGGGACAGGCCCGATGAAGCCCAGCAACCTCACTTGTAGTGGTAAATACAGGTGAATAGGTGCTAAAACCTGTGCGAGGCTAACGGTCTCGAACGATAAGAGCAAAGGGCAAAAAGCAGTATGCAAGTAGCAAATTAAACCTTTCCTCTATGCAAAGTAGGAAAGGTTTTTCTGTATGCTTGTGTGGGAGAATAAATGTATGTCGCAGTTTGTGGCAAATTAAGGATGAGTTCCGTACAATATATACAATTACTGTAGGGAGGTTTACCACATGACAAAAAAACGTCATCTGTTCACATCTGAGTCTGTAACTGAAGGACATCCAGATAAAATTTGTGACCAAATTTCTGATTCAATTTTAGATGCGATCTTATCAAAGGACGCAAATGCACGTGTAGCTTGTGAAACAACTGTAACAACTGGTTTAGTATTGGTAGCGGGGGAAATTACGACTTCTACTTACGTAGATATTCCAAAAATCGTTCGTGAAACAATTCAAGGCATTGGTTACACACGCGCAAAATACGGATTCGATGCAGAAACTTGTGCAGTTTTAACATCTATCGATGAGCAATCTGCTGACATCGCTATGGGTGTTGACCAAGCGCTAGAAGCACGCGAAGGTCTAATGACTGACGCTGAGATTGAGGCAATTGGTGCGGGAGACCAAGGTTTAATGTTTGGCTTCGCATGTAATGAAACACAAGAATTAATGCCACTTCCAATCTCGCTTGCTCACAAATTAGCTCGCCGTTTAACTGAAGTACGTAAAGATGACACATTATCATACTTACGTCCGGATGGAAAAACGCAAGTTACAGTTGAGTATGATGAAAATGGTAAACCTGTACGTGTAGATACAATCGTAATTTCTACACAGCATCATCCAGATGTTACATGGGAAGAAATCGATCGCGATTTAAAAGAGCATGTAATTAAAGCTGTAGTTCCAGCAGAATTAATGGATGGAGAAACGAAATTCTTCATTAACCCAACTGGCCGCTTCGTAATTGGTGGACCACAAGGTGATGCTGGTTTAACAGGACGTAAAATCATCGTTGATACTTATGGTGGATACGCTCGCCACGGTGGCGGTGCATTCTCTGGTAAAGATGCAACGAAAGTTGACCGTTCTGCAGCATATGCAGCTCGTTATGTTGCGAAAAACATCGTAGCAGCTGGTCTTGCTGACAAAGCAGAAGTACAACTTGCATACGCAATTGGTGTAGCACAACCAGTATCAATTTCAGTTGATACATTCGGGACTGGTAAAGTATCTGAAGACGTACTAGTAGAACTAGTTCGTAACAACTTCGATCTTCGCCCAGCTGGTATTATTAAAATGCTAGACTTACGTCGCCCAATTTATAAACAAACAGCAGCTTACGGCCACTTCGGACGTACTGATGTAGACCTAACATGGGAACGTACAGACAAAGCTGCAGCTTTAAAAGAGCAAGCTGGTCTATAATATATGAAAAAAAGCTTTGCGCCGTGAGCGCAAAGCTTTTTTTATTTCGTTTTACTTACAATTTGAATGCATGAGCTACAATATACTTTGCCGTCTAGCTCAATATACTTTTTCATATTCGTCATGCCACTTGCCGGAAAAGGCATATGAACCCATGCCTTTTCATACGTTTGTATTTCTTTTTCACATGATTTGCAAAGGGTTGGTTTCTTCTTGAACATATGTAATCAACCTTTCATTTGACGTGCTTTACCCGCGCAAAAGGCACTGCTTAGTAAAAATAGTGTTGCGAATATAATACTTACTAATGTAGCGTATGGAATTGCGCCTTTTAGCGAAAAGCCGACAGTAATGGAAGCGACGAATAAGAGGATGAATGTTGTTGTTAGTTTTTTATAAAGTTCCATAGTGAGTGAACCCCCAGATTATTTTGTAATTTAAAATGAAATCTACTATGTGGAAAATATAAGAGGATTTAAAGAGTAGCTAATGATGTGTAGTCTAGGAGTATAAGAAAGTATATTTTCCTTTTTGTGGTTGTATATACTTATATTGTATCATGGTGTATTAGCGGCTTCATACATAATTGTGTAAAGATAGGTATGATAAAATGAAGAAAAGACTTTAGGAAAGGGAAGATGAAAAATGAGTGTAACTGAACATAAAAAGCAAGCTCCAAAAGAAGTGCGTTGTAAGATCGTGACGATTTCCGATACACGTACGGAAGAGACAGATAAGAGCGGAAAACTATTACATGAATTGTTAAAAGAGGCAGGGCATACAGTGACCTCTTATGAAATTGTAAAAGATGATAAAGAAAGTATTCAGCAAGCGGTGTTAGCTGGTTATCATAAGGAAGATGTAGATGTTGTATTAACAAATGGCGGTACTGGTATTACGAAACGCGATGTCACAATTGAAGCAGTATCAGCGTTATTACATAAAGAAATTGTCGGATTTGGTGAGCTGTTCCGTATGATTAGTTATTTAGAAGATATCGGAAGCAGCGCAATGTTAAGTAGAGCGATTGGTGGTACAATTGGACGCAAAGTAGTTTTCTCGATGCCAGGATCGAGCGGAGCAGTTCGCCTTGCAATGAATAAATTAATTTTACCGGAATTAGGTCATATTACATTTGAGCTGTATCGCCAATGAGTAAGTATGCTGGAATTGTATTAGCAGGCGGTATATCGAGTCGATTCGGTGAGCCGAAAGCGTTAGCAATTTGGAAGGGAACTACTTTTGTTGAGCATATTGTGAAAGTGATGGGAACTACTTTGCAAGACATTGTAGTAATTAGCCATACTGATATAAAAGAGCGAGTAGAGCAATTCGTACAAGTACCTGTTATAGAAGATATTCCGCATTATAAAGGAAATGGACCGCTTGCCGGCATTGTATCAGGTATGGAATATATAGAAGCAGATTGGTACGCTATTATGCCTTGCGATGCGCCAAATATTTCGCAAGAATGGTTTATCATTTTGCTAGAGCAAACGAGTAATGAATATGATGCGGTTGTACCTATTATTAATGGAAGAAAACAACCGTTACTTGCAGCGTATCATAACCGTGTGAAAGAAAAGATTTATGCTTTGCTTCAGGAAGAAAAAAGAAGTGTGGGCCAGCTTTTATCACAATGTAATGTAAAGTATGTTGCTGGAGAAGATGTACAAGCGCATGCGGATTGGTTTATAAATGTGAATACGAAAGAAGAATATGTGCAGGCTCAAAAAAACCTTTCAAATGAATGAAAGGTTTTTTGGTATACAGAAATTGGGGAACAATTACTGTATAAAGGTATGTGAGTAAGTTGATTTTAAGGGGAATTCTTAAAATCACTATACAGTTAAAATACTGTATAACCATATATTAATTTTTATGGGTTTTTATTACAAGTCTGTTTAGTTATGTTTATTTTTGATATAATGAATATAGAAATAAAACAATGTTTAACCTTATGTATCATTTATGAAACTAAAATTTATAACTGTGTAATAAACTCCCTTCGTCTAGTTGAAGGGAGCTCTTCTGTTTAAGCGAGTAATTCTGATGCGGTGTTCTGAAGGATGGTTTCGTATTGGTCAAGTAACCCACGGAAAATCTCATCCCAGCTTTTTGTTTTAGCATAAGATGAAGCCGCTATGCTCATTTGCATAAGTTGCTCTTCATTTCGCAATAAAGAATGGATGGATGATAGAAATGAATCCGCATGTTTGGGCGGGCAAAGAACTCCTGTCTGTCCATCCGTAATAATATTTTTAACCCCGCCACTATTTGCACCGATGACAGGTGTACCGCATGCAAGTGATTCGAGTACGACATTTCCGAACGTTTCAGTAGCGGATGGAAATACCATGATGTTAGAACAAGCATATGCTTCAGCTAAATCCTTACCTTGTAAATATCCAGTAAAAGTGACATTTGTATTCGGAACAGCTTCACGTAAATTTATTGCTAGAGGACCGTCTCCTGCAATGAGCCAATGAATATCGTTTCGAGTATGCGCTGTTTTCGCGATAAGGTGTTGTAACGTATCAATATCTTTTTCAGGGGCAAGCCGTCCAACATAGGAAAGGACATACTTCGCTGTAATATTATATTTTTTTCGGAATAGGTCTGTATTGTAAGATGGATGAAAGAGTGTGCAATCTACACCACGTCCCCATATGGAGAGGGAATGAAAGCCTTTATTTTTTAGTTGGTGTAACGTTTCAAAGGAAGGAACGAAATTTTTTTGCATATGGCTATGAAACCATTTTAAATAGTTCCAAAGCATGTTAGAGAGAAATTCGATTTTGTAATAGCGTAAATAAGCATCGAAATCAGTATGATAAGAACCGACAACTGGGATGTTTAACTTTTTTGCATAATACAATCCACAAAGTCCCATGTTGAAAGGTGTAGCAATGTGAATAATGTCAGGTTTAAAGGAAAGAAGTTCTCGTTTAATGCGCGGAGTAGGAAAAGAAAAGCGGCATTCTGGATATAATATTGTTAACGGGATACTTCTCATCTTGTTCACATTAGCTACGAAATTATCTTCAGCTGTATGCTGAGGGGCGAAAACAGAATAGGCGATCTTTTCTTTCTGAAAGTAACGTGTTAATCGTTCTAATGTTTTCGCAACTCCGTTAACTTGTGGCGTAAAAGTATCGGTAAAAATGGCGACTCTCATCATATCACTCCTTTATGTGAAAAGTGGGATGAATTGATAAAAAGAGATGATGCCAGAGCAAGTGCCGAGGCACATACCGACGAATACATCAGACGGATAGTGAAGCCCTAAATAAATGCGAGAAATACCAACGCATAATGCTAACGGTAATAGAAAAGCAAATATGCTTGGATTATAGCAAATAAATGGAATAAGGACAGAGAAAACGGCTGTTGTATGACCAGACGGGAAAGAGTGGTCTTTTAATGGATGGACTGGATATTTCGCATCCTGAATTGTTAAATAAGGGCGTTTTCGCGGATACCATCTTTTTAATATTTGTACAGGAATATGGCTAATTGCTAAAGAAATAGCAGTTGCGATTGCAGCTTGATGCAAAGTCCCTTTTGCAAAAATTAAAAAGAAAAGTGTGAGTGCGATTGAGAAAGTAGCACCACCGATATGAGTAATATTGCTGAAAAAGATATTTAATGTTTTTTGATCAAAGTATCGGTTAATTCCTTTGAAAATGTAACATTCTATTTTATACAGTCCACTGACCTTCATGAAAATTCTCCTCCCTCGTTTACATATATATGGAGATATTAGCTTTTATTTTAATAAGATTTTATTGAGGGAGTAATAATGTTTTGTAAAGAAAAAGTTAGTTTTTATATAAAAAGCTGCCACTTTAATGGCAGCTGGAAAAGTTACTTCTGTAATGATTTATAATACTGGCCTTTTTCAACATATTGTGTGCGAATTCGCTCCATGTCTTTACGGTCTTCTTCTGTTAATTCACGAAAGACTTTAGCTGGTCGACCGAATGCTAATGTGTTTGGCGGAATTTTCTTTCCTTGTGAAACGAGGCTTCCAGCACCGATAAAGGCTCCTTCACCAATTTCAGCACCATCTAATATAATAGATCCCATTCCAATTAAAGCATCTTTTTTAATATGACAGCTATGTAAAATAACTTGATGCCCAATGGTCACGTCGTCTTCTAAAATAAGAGGATACTGTGGGCTTTGGTGAAGTGTACATTGGTCTTGTACATTTACCCGGTTTCCAATGATTGTTGGTGAAACATCACCGCGTATGACTGTATTAAACCAAATACTTGATTCTTCACCAATGGAAACGTCGCCTGTAATCGTAACATAATCAGCGACAAAAGCACTACTCGCAATTTTCGGATTTTTTTCTTTGTAAGGATATATCATGTAAAGTCTTCCTTTCCTAGAGACTAGTTTCAGTGTATCAAATTATGAGAAAGAGTGAAATGGAGGAGGTCCGTATGTGGAATTATGAAGCAGAGGAAGCGAAAGCTGTCGTTGTTATCGTGCACGGCGCAATGGAATATCACGGACGTTATGAAGCCGTTGCGGAAATGTGGAATCATATCGGCTATCACGTCGTGATGGGGGACCTTCCGTCACACGGAACGACTTCAAGAAATAGAGGACATATTGATTCATTTGATGAATACATAGAGGAAGTTAAATTATGGGTGAAAGAGGCAAGAAAGTATAGGTTACCTATTTTTATATTTGGTCATAGTATGGGTGGTCTTATTGTCATTCGTATGATGCAAGAAACGAAGAGAGAAGATGTAGACGGCATTATTTTAAGTTCGCCATGTTTAGGCTTAGTAGCTGGACCTTCAGCACCACTTCAAGCTGCCTCAAAAATATTAAATATTATCGCTCCAAAATTGCAATTTGCAACGAATCTTACAGTGGAAATGTCCACTCGTAATCATGAAGTTAGGGACGCGATGGAGAATGATTCATTGTTCTTGCGCAAAGTATCAGTACGTTGGTATAGTGAATTGATTAAGTCTATCGAAATTGCTCATAAAAAAATAGATGATTTTCCAGATGTTCCGCTCTTGCTAATGCAAGCTTGTGAGGATAAACTTGTAGATAAAATACGTGTCCGCACTTGGTTTGATAATGTTAAAATAAGTGATAAGGCTTTTAAAGAATGGCCGAATTGTTATCACGAGTTATTAAATGAGTATGAGCGTGATGAAATTTTGAATTATATTCAGTCATTTACTGAAATACGCATCAATAACATAATAGAAACAAACAAATAAGTAAATTATTTGTACATCGAATAGAGGAGATGAAGGAAGAAGTGAACGTACCGAGTAATCCCATAACGCTCATGGCGAAAGTATACCGTGATGTGTTTCCGGTAGTACACCATGAGCTAGCGGTGTGGAAAGAGCGTGCCTACCATATTCCGAATGATGAGCTTCATAGTCAGGCAATCGCGAGTATTGAGAATAAAACGTTTCATTGCGAAGGCGGTGGTATTTTAGCACTGTTAGCAAATGAGCACCGAGAGGAATGCATTCGTTTTATCGTAGCGTATCAAACAATCAGCGATTATTTAGATAATTTATGTGACCGCAGTACATCACTTGATCCGAATGATTTTGCCGCACTGCATGAATCTATGTTAATGGCATTATCACCTGAAGTAGAAGGTGGCGGTAATTATTATCGCTATCGTGATGATCAAGACGATGGTGGTTATTTAGATGAACTTGTTGAAACATGCCAAGATGTTTTAAAGAAAACGAAGCACTATGACAAAATTGCTCCTGTTCTTCATGAACTTGCTTGTTATTATTGTGACTTGCAAATTCATAAACACGTGAAGTTAGAAGAAAGAGAACCACGCTTACAAAAATGGTTTGAAGCACATAAAGAAAATTTACCTGAAATGAGCTGGTTTGAATTTTCAGCATGTGCCGGTTCTACACTTGGAATCTTCTGTCTTGTAGCATATGCATTTCATGATGAATTACATGATGAAGATATTGCGAAAATTAGACAAGGATACTTCCCATACGTACAAGGACTTCACATTTTACTTGATTATTTCATCGATCAAGAAGAAGACCGCGCCGGCGGGGATTTGAATTTCTGTAGTTATTATGAAAACGAGCAAGCGATATTAGATCGTATGAAACATTTTGTAGAAGAAGCAGAGAAGAGCATTGGTGATTTACCTCATGCGAAGTTTCATCGTCTCATAAGCCGAGGGTTACTTGGTATTTATTTATCAGATCAAAAAGTATCAGCACAAAAGAATATGCACAAAATGGCACGGCGCATTGTAAAATACGGAGGGCTTACTTCACGATTCTTCTATTGGAACGGGAAGATGTACCGAAAGAAAATGGCGCAGTGATGAAGAAAACCACTCTTGTAGAGTGGTTTTCTTATTATGATTGTATTTTTGCAAATACATATATGAGAAGTTCAACCGCGAAAATAACTAAAACAGATAGTCCGAATAAAGGCATGACAGCGCCTAGTATAACCATCATGATAAAGAAAACGATTATGCTTTTTTTATCTCTTTGTTTTGGCGGTGCTGCTAATTTTCCTTTCGGCTTTCTTGCTAGCCACATTTTTATTCCGTAATAAATAAGAAGTAATAAAGATAATGTCGTTAGTAAGCATAATATTTTATTTGGCCATCCGAATAAATGTCCTTCGTGAAGCGGGATACCGTAAGTGAACCATTGTGCAAATAATCCATAATCACGATAGTCCGTTTTGGAAATAAGTTTTCCGCTATATTGATCAAAATAAGCTGTTATTTCTTCATTTGGTGCGACGTGCATACCCGTAATACCAGAACCGCTCGATTTTGAAATGGTGAATACACCTTTCGGATCAGTTGGTAATGAGATTACATATGGTTTCTTTATTTCAATTCTCTTTTGTAATTCATCGACAGAAATAGCTTTCGGTTCATTTGTATTCGATTCAGGAGGAGCTTCTTTTCTTGTTGCCCACGGCAATTCTTTTACCTTTGATTCAGGCGGTGCCATATACAACTTTGGATATCCAATCGATTCATTCGACGATGCGATTTTATAAATTTGGTTACCCATAAATCCTGACCATGGCAATCCAGATGCGACTAACAAAACGAGTGGAATTGTAAATATAATACCGATAATAGAATGACGTCGTTTTACTTTTTCTCGTTTATTAGATGCCGGTGTGTTTTTGAACTGGCGTATACTCATATATAATCCAGTTACAATTAAAAAGATTGTCCAGCACGCCGCAAGTTCTACAATATAGTTAACGACAGTGCCACCAACTAAAAGAGAACTATGTAATTCCCGCATTATATTGGCAAACGTTTCACTTGCATTTTGATCTCCAATAATTTGATTATTGCTATCTAAATACACATATTTTTGTTGCCCTGTATATTCATTTGCAATAGTAAGCCTCGTATTATAATCCCCATTAAACTCACTAATTTTCGCCACACTATAATGTGGATATTTTTTCTCTGTTAAGGAAATAGAATCAGAAATCGAAATAGATTCCGTTTGGGCGCTCTTCCCAAAATATAAATCTTTATAGATGAAATCTTCAACTTCTTCCCGAAATAAATACCCAATTCCGCTCAGTGACAACGTAATAAGAAGCGGTGTAATAAAAAGCCCAGCATAAAAATGCCAACGCCAAAAAATGTAATGAAGCGAACGATTTACTTTCATACTTTCAGTTCCCCTAACCTTCCCTATATGAATAAATTCCTCATTTTAATATAGCGAGATTAAGTGTGGATATTTTGAAGGAATTGTGAAAAATGTTAAAAGTTTTGGGGATGTTTTCTATGTTTATGAAGATTTCTTTGTATTTGATAGATACATCCTAACAAGCGCCTCAGCAAGACATTGAGAGGAATCAACAAAATCCTCATCCGCCACAACATTTAAATCGGTACATGCGATAATTGCGGTATCTACTTCATTTCTCAATTGTAAAACGAGCGTATGCCACAATTCGCGGGCTTTTTCAATTTCTCCGCCTTTAATACAAGAAATAGTTTGATTAATCATTTCTTGCCATTTTCCATGATGAATGTATTCTATATTCCGTTTTGCAATACCGTCTTGATAAATACCAGCTTGAATTGTCGCTTCTGTTGCGAGAAGCGCGACTCTTTTTGTACTTTCAGGAATTGCTTGTAACGTCTCATCGACTATATTTAAAATCGGGATAGAAAGAGAATGCTGTAATTCTTCAAAATAAAGATGCGCTGTATTGCAGGGCATAGCGATAAAGTCTACGCCAATACTTTCAAGTTTTTGTGCCCCTTCAATAATTGCTTTTTTCATCGCCTCATGATCAATAGGCCGATCCATATAAAACGGTGTCGGACAAGAATAAATCATCATATGAGGAAAGTCCATATCATGCTTTGCTCCGTATATAGTTTGGCACCCTGCTACAACTGTATCAACGAATGGCCCAGTTGATTTTGGTCCCATTCCTGCTAGTATCCCGATCATTGGTTTGTCTCCTTTAATATGTAATTAAAAACGTTTTTTACGAACGACAAAAAGAAATAAAGTAAGTAATAAAAATGAATATACGATAGCCCAAGCTGTGAGCCATAGCGTGTGAGTAAGTATATTAAATTTGTATTGTCCAAGCATTAGAAAGCTTTCGACAGGTGGTAAAAACCATAGTAACTCTTTTTTAAACCGGATTGAGGCGATTGTTATAAGTAATATGAATGTAAGGCTAAGCCAAGCGGTGCTTGCTTTTGGAATCATATTTCTAGTAAATAAAGTTGCAATTGAAATTCCTAATATAGAGAAAGACATGTGAGTGAGAAATCCGACTAAAAATAAAGAAACTGTCATTTCTTCATTAAACATTTGCAAAAAAATTGGGTAGATTACGGATATAAAAGATAAAACAGTACAAATGAGAAGAGCTGTAATATATTTACCAACGTATAATGCTGAAATGTTATTTGTATGAGACATAGTAATTTGTTCTTGTACAGGATCTTCAGTATGAAAAATTGTGACCGTAATCCAAGCAGATAATAAATAAAGTGCGAGTGCCGTTTCTAAGTATGTCGGCACAATAGGAGTAGGTTTATATGCATATACAAAAAGTAAGCTCACAAAGTACATCGCAATAGGAGGGACGTACTTATACGATTTTGTATAGTCGAGAAAGTGATAACGAATAAGAGCAAACATAATAAACCTTCTTTCGATTTAAAAGTTAGGTTGTAGCAGTGTGATAGATGCTTTTTTATGTAATAAAAACTGAAGCATTTCGTTTGTATATTCTTTTTCGATTTGTAATTGAATAAGGTTTTGATTTGAATTGTGTGCAACGTGTATAAAGCCTAATTGTTTCCGTAGTTCTATCGCTGAAAATGTTTCGTGAACGATTGCTTCAATATAGACTTGTTCTGCTCCTTTTTGCACAGAGATATCTTCTGTGATTGTATGATTTGCTAACGTCACAATTCTATCGGCGAAGTTTTCTAGTAGTTGTTTTTCATGACATGTGAAGAGTATAGATATGCCTTGTTGTTTTAATGAGAGTAAAATATGTTCTAATTCTTGCTGAGAGTTAGGATCAAGTCCAGAAAGAGGTTCATCTAAAATTAATAAATGGACGTCTGTAAGCAATGCTTGCATAATGCCAGTTTTTTGTTTCATACCTTTTGAAAAGTTTCGTATAACGGAATGCCTTGCATGATGTAAATGAAAAGATTCAAGAAGCATCGGAATTTTATCTTTTAAATATTTTGTTGATAAGCCGTGGATGTGGCCGAGATGATATAAATAATCCTCTAATGTAAAACGAATCCCTTCAGGAAAATGTTCAGGTACATAGCCAATTTGTATATGTTCTTTTCTTTGAAGTGTCCCTGTTGTAGGTGAAATAAATCCTGCAATTATTTTGAGTAAAGTACTTTTTCCAGTCCCGTTCCCGCCAATAATAGCGAGTGCCTCTCCTTCTGGAATGGATAAATCGATGTTGTCTAGTATAAGTGATTTGCCATACTTCTTTTGAATTCCCCTTAGTTCTACTAGCAAAGTTCTATCCTTCTTTCTTCAAATAGTGTATATATCCATTATATAGGAGAATAAGAAAAAGACGTGCAATGAGTGCACGTCTTTTTTTGTTATGTTTTGTCGAATCGTCGATATATCGAAAAAATCGTTGATATATTTTATCGCTTCTCAATCGCCACAATAAATGGTGGGTTATTTTGCTGGTTAATGAAGCCGTATCGTAGTACGTGAGCTTGTTTTTGGTCGAGTTCTTCTGCAAATTTGAGAACAGCGTCGCGTTCTACTTGTCCTTCTGGGTGTCCGTGGTAAATGACAAGGACGATGATTCCTTCAGGTGCCATTACTTCTAGTAATTGTTCAATTGCCGAAAGTGTTGAGTTCGGTTTTGTAACGATATGCTTGTCACCACCAGGAAGGTAACCTAAGTTGAAGATAGCGCCTGTTACTTTTCCTTTTGCATCTTCTGGTAGTACGGATAGAAGCGTATCGTGACTATCGTGAACTAAAACAGTACGTTCAAAAAGCTCTTTTTCTTTTAGACGGATAGTAGAGCTTTCAATTGCTTCTTTTTGAATATCAAATCCAAATACTTTTCCGTTATCTCCAACGATTTCAGCTAGGAAGCATGTGTCATGTCCATTGCCGAGCGTTGCATCTACAGCGTAATCGCCTTCTTTTACTGCCGTTTGCAGTAGTGTGCGAGCAAACGGTAATACACGTTCTAATTTCATTGTTGTTTCTCCTCATTTGCATATTTTCCTTGCCAGCTTCCGCGGCGTACAAATTCTGCATCGATGGAATTTAATACTTCCCATTTATTTAAGCTCCACATTGGACCAATCATTAAGTCAGGCGGACCGTCACCTGTGATACGGTGCACAATTACGTCTTCTGGAATCATTTCAAGTTGGTCAACAACGAGACTTACGTAATCTTCAAGAGAAAGGAATTCTAGTTGTCCTTTTTCATATTGCTTCACCATTGGCGTTCCTTTTAATAAATGAAGTAAATGAATTTTAATTCCTTGTACATCAAGCTTCGCTACTTCACGAGCTGTTTCCATCATCATGTCGTAATCTTCAAGTGGAAGACCGTTAATAATATGAGAGCAAACTCTAATGCCATGCTTACGTAATTTATTTACACCTTCCACGTAAGATGGGTAATCATGAGCGCGATTAATAAGGTTTGCAGTTCGTTCGTGAACAGTTTGTAAACCGAGTTCAACCCAAAGGTATGTGCGTTTATTTAAGTCCGCTAAATATTCAACGACATCGTCCGGTAAGCAATCTGGACGAGTGGCGATAGAAAGACCGACAACGTCTTTTTCTGCTAGAAGCGGTTCGAATTTTTCTTTTAACACTTCAAGTGGTGCATGTGTATTTGTGTACGCTTGGAAATAAGCGATACATTTTCCGTCTTTCCACTTTGAGCGCATTTTTTCTTTCATTTCATGATATTGCGTTATAACATCATCGCGGCGATCACCAGCGAAGTCACCAGATCCGGCAGCACTACAAAATGTACAACCACCGTAAGCAACTGTACCGTCACGGTTCGGGCAATCGAAGCCAGCATCTAATGAAACTTTAAAGATTTTTTCACCAAATTCATTTCGTAAATGGTAATTCCATGTATGATAACGTTTATTGTCGTTTGTATATGGAAAAGGGTTTTGAACCTTCATTACTTTCCCTCCTAAGCCGAGTCAAAATGAAACAAAATCCATTATAACATACTCATAAGGTAGAGATGGAAGGGACACACTAAAGGGGAATTGAAGCAAGGAGGGACAATTATGGCAGAGCGTCAATCACTTGAATCGTATATTACACAAGCGGAACAAGCGGTGGAATATGCGAAAGAACAATTAGACCAAGGTATGAGACAAGAGCATTATAATACGATGGAGTATTCAGATGCACAGTTACAATTAGAACAAGCATATAACGATTTACAAACGATGCAGCAACATGCGAATGATGAGCAACGTGAGCAGTTAAATAGAGCACGCATGGCAATTCGCCAACTGCAACATCAAATGATTATTACACCGCACTAATAAGGAGTGAATGTAATGGCGAAACGTTCCAATCAAAATAATCCAGAGCAAAAAACGCAAAATGGACATAACGCTGAGTTTTCAAATGAACTTGATCCAGTTGTTCAAGTGAAACAGCGCAACAGTAAAAAAGGACAACCTCAAAGATCAAAGCAATCAGAGTAAACCAGGTCGCAATATGACCTGGTTTTATTTTGCTATATGACAATAATGTAAGATTTCTGTAAGGTTTACCGATAGTTGTAAGCTTACTTTTCCAGTAGAGTAAGGGGGGATTAAATTTTGGACAAGGAGTTGCTTTATGGGGAACAACATTACAAACAAACGAATTGATGAGTTAGATTACATTCGTGGCTTCGCATTACTGGGGATTATTTTAGTAAATATTCTTGCACTACTCAATATTAAGGTACCCGATCCTAATACAGTAGATGCCAGTTATCAAAGGTTTCTATACTTATTTGTAGAAGGTCGTTTCTTCTCGATTTTCTCATTCTTATTTGGAGTAGGATTCTACATCTTTATTACAAGAGCAATTGCGAAAGGGAAGAATGGGTACGTTCTATTTCTACGCCGCGTAGTTGCACTATTTATTTTTGGTTTAATTCATCAAATGTTTCAGCCTGGAGAAGCACTAGCGTTATACGCAATTTGTGGATTAGTCGTTTTACCGTTTTATAAAGCGAAAAAAGAAGTGAATGTAGTACTCGGTCTTATTCTTACGATAGCTTTTAGTATTATGGCAGCTAAGGAATTATTACCATTAGGTTTAATTTTATTAGGTCTTGCTGCAGGGCAGTATAAAGTGTTTGAAAACCTTTCAGCAAAAATCAAACAAGTCGCTATTTTTACAGGCATTATGTTTGTTTTAAGTGTTGCAGCGTTATGGTATCAATATGGGCACGTTCCTGCTAATCCATTTGTAAATATGATAATTATGAATGAAGATGGAACAATGGACGCTGCAGGTCAATTCTTAAAAATTGGTGTTACAGTTGGACCAATTATTTCAGCTTTCTATGTAGGAGCATTAATTTTATTACTTCAGTTAAAACCAGTTCAAACATTGTTAGCACCATTGAAATACTACGGTCGTATGGCTTTAACGAATTATATCGGACAAACTGCAATGATTTTAATTGCTGGTAGTGTATGTAACTTTGCAGGAAACTTAACATACATGCAGACGTTATATGTATGTATCGCAATTTATGCTATTCAAATTGTGTTTAGTGTAATTTGGATGAAAATCTTTAAAATGGGTCCACTAGAATGGATTTGGCGTGTTATTACGTATTGGACGGTAACACCTTTAAAGAAATAAGGAGAGAATTGGGCTGTTCCTTTTGTGGAACAGTCTATTTTTATTGTCATCTTTTTCGGTAAGTCGATATTCCTTTGAGAATCGCTGATAAAATTGCATTTACCAATGAGGTTGATCTAAAAGAAAACGAACCTTACACGCGCGCCTTTTTTATATTACAAAAGTGTAAGGTAATTGTAATGTTAACAAATAGCAGTTCTCTTCTAAAAGGCGCAAAATAGGTAATGGAAAAACAAGCGTAGGAGGATATATATGACGAAACCAGTTGTAGACGTGAAAAACGTTCAAAAAGTGTACGGTAAAAAAGGTGAGAACCAATCACACGCGTTAAAAGGTGTTTCATTCTCAATTCAAGAGGGTGAGTTTGTTGGAATTATGGGACCATCTGGTTCTGGTAAAACGACATTATTAAATGTAATTTCAACGCTTGATAAAGCAACGGGCGGCGTTGTTGAAATTGCGGGTACGGATATTACGAAAATGAAGCAAGGTGAGCTTTCTGATTTCCGTTCACAAAAATTAGGATTTATCTTCCAAGACTTTAACTTATTAGAGAACTTATCTATTTATGAAAACATCGCACTTCCACTTTCCCTTCAAGGTGTTTCATCACGTAATATTGGACCGAAAGTAGAAAAAGTAGCGGATATGCTAGGGATTACAGAAATTCTTCAAAAGTATCCATCTGAAGTATCTGGTGGACAAAAGCAGCGTTCAGCAGCAGCGCGTGCACTTGTGCATGAGCCAGCAATTATTTTAGGGGACGAGCCAACAGGAGCTCTTGATTCTAAAAATGCAACGAGTTTACTTGATGCGATGACAAACTTAAATAAAGATCAAGGTGTATCGATTATGATGGTTACGCATGATCCGTATAGTGCAAGTTACTGTCAGCGTATTTTATTCATTCAAGATGGTGAGCTATATAAAGAAATTCATCGCGGTGGTACGCGTGAAGAGTTCTACAAAGAAATTTTAGATGTACTTGCAGATTTAGGTACACAAAAAGCGTAAGAAAGGAGGTTCCAGTATGTTATTTAAACTTTCCATGTCGGGGCTGAAGAGTAAGCTGAAAGATTATATCGTCTTACTTGTTGGTCTTGTCATGTCTATCTCAATTTTTTATATGTTCCAAACGTTAGCGCTTAATAAAGCGTTTATTGAATCTAACTCAGTTATTCAATCAATTGGATTCGTATTCCAGGCAGGTTCATTTTTACTAGCCATTATAACGTTCTTCTATATTTTATATGCGAACTCTTTCTTATTATCTCTTCGTCAAAAAGAGTTTGGTATGTACATGATGTTAGGAGCAAAAAAACATAAAGTTACATTGCTTATGTTTATTGAAACGATTGTATTAGGTGCTGCGTCTCTTGCGATTGGTATTACAGTTGGTGTAGGACTTGCGGAAGGTATCGGACAGTTATTAATGAAACAATTAGAATTTGCTGGTGAAGGCTATAAAGCATTTTATCTTCCATCTATGACTGTTACTTGCATTTTCTTCTTTGCACTATTTGTATTATCAGCAATTATGAACAGTATTAAGTTATCACGTATTTCTGTACTGCAACTTGTACATGCAGATGCACAAACAGAGCGTGTTGCAGTAAAGGGAAAAATGACAGGTGTCGTTGCAATCCTTGCTGTTATTTTATTAGGAATTGGCTATGCATCAATGATCTATATGGCAAAACTAAGAGAAATGGGAATCCTTATTGCATTAATTACAACAACAACTGGTACTTACATGCTATTTGGATCACTTCTCCCAGTTATCATTAGAAAGTTAAAGAGTAATAAAAAACGTAGTGAAAAAGGACTTAATGCTTTTACGTTTGCACAATTAAATTTCCGTATTAATAGCTTAACGAAAGTACTTGCAACGGTAGCGATGTTAGTTGCTCTTGGAGCGGGTGCAATTTCAGGTGGTATGGCGTTTAAAAATAACGTTATAAAAATGGTTGATGGTTTAGTAATATATGATTCAGTTATTCATAACCCAACAGCTGAAGAAAAGAATATTTTAGATGGTATTACATTTAAAGAGAAAAATGAATATCGTTACAAAGTTGATAATAAATACGTTTATTATGTAAAAGAAGATTTAGAGAAAAATCCTCCTTTCGTACAAGATACAAAACAGATGGAAAGTATGAAGGATTTAGGAAAAATAAAGAAAGTTTCAGAGGAACTGCCAGTAGGTGCAGTTTCTAGAGAAATGAATGAAAAAGATGCGAGTGCTAAAGAACTTCCAGAAGAATGGAACGAGGCTTTCAGAACAATTCAGCCATTTTATCTATATGAAGATCATGCAATTAAAATTGTAGATCAGAAAATGTACGATACTGTAAATGGTAAAGAAGGAATCGTAGTTACTGGAAAAACAGACGATTTTGTAGCATACACAAAAGAATGGAAAAAACTTGACGAGTTGCAGCTAGTTAAATATAAAAATGTAAAAGCTGAAAGATTAGATAGTAAATATCAATCTTACAATGGATTCTACGGCGTTGCGAGTGGAACAGTATTTATGGGATTCTTCCTTGGAATTGCGTTCTTAGCAATGATGGCAAGTTGTTTAATGTTTAAAATTCTTTCTGGTGCATCAAAAGATATTACGCGTTATCAAATGCTTCGTAAAATCGGTGTGCGCCGTGAGTTATTAACGAAATCGATTTATAAAGAATTATTCTTAGTATTCTTATTCCCGGCAATTGTGGGTATCGCTCACGTATTAGTTGGTATGAATATTTTCGGATTTATTTTAATGGATCCTTACTTCCGTATTTGGGTACCGATCGTAATTTTCGTAGTTATTTATGCGATTTATTACTTCATTACAGTTCAATTGTATAAAGGAATTGTTCTTCCAAAAGAAGATTAATAGGTAAAAAGCCGAGTGAAAGTGCTCGGCTTTTTGTATTTTCAGAAAAAACACTTTAATGTTACTGAAATATATAATATAATGTAAATAAGTAACGTAATATGAAAGTATCAGCAACCGGAAAATGAAAGGAGGAATCCGATCTGTAGAAAGAAGCTGAACTTGTACTCCCCCTATTTTTTCTACCCACACCGTATTTGTACAATCATAAATTTCCAAATGAAAAATTGTCGTAAGAGTATATTGTGAAAATAATGGATAATACATGGAAATCTCATAGCATGATAAGGTAAAATGGACAGGATAATGAGAAAATTACCGTTCATAAGATGAGGAGATACATGTATGGAAGTTGTAGAGGCATTAAAAGATATAAGCCAAATTGAGGCTATGAAAAAGTATTTAAAAGAGCATTCGCAGCGAGATTATCTTTTATTTGTTATTGGAATTAACACTGGATTAAAGATCACTGAACTACTTAGTATGAAATTTGAAGAGGTATTGAATGAAGATGGAACTGTTAAAGAGTTCTATTCTCTTCCTGTGAAAGATGAAAAATTTAAACAAGATATTTATTTAAATACAAAAGTAAAAGAAGCCCTTTTAGAGTACGCACAATCTATTGATGCTCAAAGAGAAAACTACGTATTTCAATCTAATAAAACGAAAAATTCAATCTCACGCCAACAAGCATATCGTGTTATCCATAGCGCAGCTGAAGCGGTTGGGATTGTTGGAAAGATTGGAACGAATTCAATGCGAAAAACATTTGGATTTCATGCGTACAAAAGAGGAATAGCGATTGCGCTATTGCAAAAGCATTTTCATCACGCAACTCCATCAGAAACGCTCAAGTATTTAGGAATCTCAAAAGATGAGAAGTTTAAAACAGAGATTGATGTAGATTTGTAAGAGCCGTAACTAAAAACTTTAGGAGGCGGAAAATATGAATATTAGAGAGAGTGAACTACCTGGCATTGGATGTAAATTTGAAGTGATAACAAAAGGTAATGAAAAAATGGTTATTGTGATTCATGATGATGGCCGAAGAGAAATGTATCATTTTGATGCGGATCATGATGAGAGTATTTCAAGCATTTCTCTTCGTGATTCTGAAGCGAGACAAATTGCGGCTATATTAGGCGGAATGGTATATAGGCCGCAAGCGCTAGACACAATTGAGATGGCTTTTGAAGGATTATCAATTGAATGGTTTAAGGTGGAGAATAATGCACCAGTAGTACAACAAACAATTGGTAGCTTACATGTCAGAAAAACATATAACGTAACGATTATTGCTATTTTGAAAAAGAATATGAAGAAATTCTTTAATCCAGGTCCAGATTCTATTATTGAAGCTGGCGATATGCTCGTATTGTCGGGTGAAAGACATGAAGTGAAAAGAATTATTAATGAATTGCTTTCAGCAGGAGGTGATTCCTAATCGATGGATACTTTAATCTTTGAAGTTGGAACTGCGTTAGTATTAGTAGCTTTTGCAGCTATCCTCGCTGCGAAGTTAAAGTTCTCGATTATTCCGTTTCTCATTATACTCGGTATGTTAGTGGGGCCTCATGCCCCAGATTTAGGACTTATCGATTTAAGGTTTATTGAAAGCGGAGAAGTTATTTCCTTCCTCGGCCGTGTTGGCGTCATATTCCTCTTATTCTACTTAGGTTTAGAATTCTCAATAAAAAAATTAATTAAATCAGGAAAGTCGATTGCTTTTGGGGGTAGCATTCATATATCGCTTAATTTCATATTGGGTTTACTTTATGGATATGTTATGGGTTTCCCCTTATTAGAAACATTAATTATTGCTGGAATCATTACAATCTCATCGAGTGCAATTGTTGCAAAAGTAATTGTTGATTTAAGAAGATCTGGTAATAAAGAGACTGAATTAATATTAGGAATCATTATGTTTGATGATATCTTTTTAGCTGTATATTTATCAGTCGTTTCAGGGTTAGTACTCGGTGGTGCAACATCATTTGTAGGTGCTCTTACATCGGTGTTAATCGCGGTAGGGTATATGCTACTATTCTTTGTAATCGCTAGAAAAGCTACGCCGTTTCTAAATAAAGTATTAGATATTTCGTCAAATGAAATTTTTATTATCGTAATATTCGCTATTTTATTCTTTGTAGCAGGATTTTCAGAAACAATTCATGTTGCTGAGGCAATTGGAGCATTATTGTTAGGACTCGTCTTTTCTGAAACAGAGCATAGTGATCGGATTGAGCATCTCGTCGTTCCGTTTCGTGACTTCTTTGGAGCCATATTCTTTTTCAGTTTCGGTTTAAGTATAGATCCGTTTTCACTTGGAGGAGCAGTGTGGTTGGCATTAGGAGCAGTTTTCATTACGCTCATCGGTAATTTTACAGCTGGAATGATGGCGGGACGTAAAGCCGGGTTATCGCATAAGGCTTCTACGAATATCGGTTTAACCCTCGTATCACGCGGAGAGTTCTCCATTATTGTAGCCAATATCGGCATTGCGGGTGGTTTAATGGCAACGATTAAACCGTTCTCTGCACTGTACGTTTTAATATTAGCATCGTTAGGACCGCTATTAACGAAGGAGTCTGGGAGAATATACTCTCTACTAGATAAAATATTTAAATGGAGTGCGAAAGAACGTGCGAAGCGAGAAAAAGAAGTTGGATAGTATAAATAAGGGGGAGACTGCATGAACTTTATGTAGTCTTCCTTTTTTATATATTGTTGTTGATGTCGTTTTTTGTCGGTAAGTCGATATATTTTAATAATCGCTCATATATTTCGGGAATCGCCGATATATTTTGAGATTCGCTGATATATTCCCCAAATCGCTGATATATTTTCAAGTGACAATTCATATAATTTCATTTACCGAAAAACCATTATCTGAATTTCATCAACTATTAATCAGTTGCCTTCCTATTTAAAAACGACTACAATTTTACTGTTATAGATGAACGAAAAAAATAGAATAGGAGGGGAGACTATGCCAAGGAAAGTATGGCTATTAGTAGCTGGGATGATTATTAATGTCACGGGTGCTTCTTTTTTATGGCCTTTTAATACAATTTATTTGCATGATCACCTAGGAAAATCTTTATCTGTGGCCGGAATGGTATTAATGATCAACTCGCTTACTGGTGTAATCGGAAACTTGCTCGGCGGTGTTTTGTTTGATAAATGGGGCGGTTATAAATCAACTTTAGTAGGGATTGTCATTACACTCGTATCGATTTTAGGTCTTGTGTTCTTCCACGGTTGGCCGTTATATGTTGTGTGGCTAGCATTAATCGGCTTTGGTTCTGGAATGGTCTTCCCATCGATGTATGCGATGGTCGGTACGGTTTGGCCAGAGGGCGGAAGACGAGCATTTAATGCGATGTATGTTGGGCAAAACGTTGGTATTGCGATCGGAACAGCGTGCGGTGGTTTAGTTGCATCTTACCGTTTTGATTATATTTTCTTAGCCAATTTTGTTTTGTACTTTGTTTTCTTCTTAATTGCTTTTATTGGATTCCGTGGTATGGAAGACAAGAAAGAGCCAGGAGTGCAAAAAGAAGTCGAAACGAAAAAAGGCTGGACACTTACACCTGGATTCAAAGCACTTCTTATCGTATGTGTAGCATATGCTTTATGCTGGGTTACATATGTGCAGTGGCAAGGGGCGATTGCGACTCATATGCGGGAATTAGATATTAGCCTCCGCCATTATAGTTTATTATGGACGATAAACGGAGCGATGATTGTTTGTGCGCAGCCACTTGTTAGTATGTTAATTCGCTGGATGAAGCGTTCTTTAAAACAACAAATTATGATTGGAATCGTCATTTTTGCGGCGTCATTTATTGTGTTAAGTCAAGCGCAGCAATTTACGATGTTCCTCGTTGCGATGGTGACGTTAACGATTGGTGAGTTATTCGTATGGCCAGCAGTTCCGACCATTGCAAATATACTTGCACCAAAAGATAAGTTAGGGTTTTATCAAGGGGTTGTAAATAGCGCGGCGACTGTAGGGAAAATGTTCGGACCGGTCGTTGGCGGAGCAATTGTTGATTTATACAATATGGAAGTATTGTTTATAGCAATCATGGTAATGCTTGTAGTAGCGATTATTGCAACGAGCATGTATGATAAACGAGTAAAAGTAGAAGAAACAGTAGAAGAAAAAATTGCAGTTTAGTTTGACGGAACATGTAACATGTTTTAGAATATATTTAAATAAAACAACCTTTGGAACAAGGGAGATAGCTCGGCTGTCCTAAGACGAATTCGTTAGTTATGAAGAGTAACGATTAACCGAGAAGCCTTAGCTTCAAGTAAGCTCTTTAGAGATACGAAGTGGTGGGTAGTTCACATTAACTTATATTTGTAATAACAGTGAGAAGGAGTAGTAGTAATAGAAGCTGGTTTAGAGAGTTGACGGTCGGTGCAAGTCAATCCACGTTTCGTTATGAACTCGCCTTTGAGTTGCAGTTGTGAAACTAGTAGTAGCAATTGCCGTTAATCCACGTTACGGATCTAAGCGAATGTATATTTGTACATTAATTTAGGGTGGTACCGCGGGAATCTATAACCTCTCGTCCCTTTCTAGGGATGAGAGGTTTTTTGTATTTTGGGCGGTGAAAATAAATAGAATTTCAAGGAGGGTATCTCATGAGCTTTAATCATCAAAATATTGAGAAGAAGTGGCAAGGGTACTGGGAAGAGAATAAAACATTCCGTACGCCAGATGAGACAGAAAAACCAAAATTTTATGCACTAGATATGTTCCCATATCCATCAGGTGCAGGCCTACACGTAGGACATCCAGAAGGTTATACAGCGACAGATATTTTATCTCGTATGAAGCGTATGCAAGGATATAACGTTCTTCATCCAATGGGATGGGATGCGTTCGGTCTTCCAGCAGAGCAATATGCACTTGATACTGGAAACAGCCCGGCAGAATTTACAGAGCTTAATATTAATACGTTCCGTAATCAAATTAAAGCATTAGGCTTCTCTTACGATTGGGATCGTGAAGTAAATACAACAGATCCAAACTACTACAAGTGGACACAATGGATCTTCCTAAAACTATTTGAAAAAGGTTTAGCTTACGTTGATGAAGTACCTGTAAACTGGTGCCCAGCACTTGGTACAGTACTTGCAAATGAAGAAATCATTGACGGTAAGAGTGAGCGCGGTGGACATCCAGTTGAGCGTCGTCCGATGAGACAGTGGATGTTAAAAATTACAGCTTACGGAGATCGTCTATTAGAAGATCTAGATGAGCTTGATTGGCCAGAAAGCTTAAAAGATATGCAACGTAACTGGATTGGTCGTTCTGAAGGTGCAGAAGTACACTTCAACATCGATGGTACAGACGAGAAATTCACAGTTTTCACAACGCGTCCTGATACACTATTTGGTGCGAGCTACTGTGTACTTGCCCCAGAGCATGCGCTTGTTGCTGACATTACAACAGCAGAGCAAAAAGAAGCTGTAGAAGCTTACATTAACTCTGTTAAAATGAAGAGTGACCTAGAGCGTACAGAACTTGCGAAAGAGAAAACTGGTGTATTCACTGGTGCTTACGCAGTTAACCCAGTAAATGGCGAGAAATTACCAATCTGGATCGCTGACTATGTTCTTGCAACTTACGGAACAGGTGCTGTAATGGCAGTTCCCGCTCATGATGAGCGTGACTATGAATTCGCATCAACGTTCGATCTTCCTATGAAGGAAGTTGTAAAAGGCGGAGACATTACGAAAGAAGCATACACAGGTGATGGTGCGCACGTAAACTCAGCATTCCTTGATGGTTTAAATAAAGAAGAAGCAATCGTAAAAATGATTGAATGGCTTGAAGTAACGAGCGCAGGAAATCAAAAAGTAACGTACCGTCTACGTGACTGGTTATTCAGCCGTCAACGCTACTGGGGTGAGCCAATTCCAGTAATCCACTGGGAAGATGGCACAATGACAGCTGTGAAAGAAGAAGAATTACCATTAGTTCTTCCTAAAACAGAAAACATCCGTCCTTCAGGTACAGGTGAATCACCACTTGCTAACATTGACGAGTGGGTAAACGTTGTTGATCCTGAAACTGGTAAAAAAGGTCGTCGTGAAACGAACACAATGCCACAATGGGCTGGTAGCTGCTGGTATTACCTACGTTACATCGATCCAAACAATAGTGAAGCACTTGTAGATCCTGAAAAAGTAAAACAATGGCTTCCAGTTGATATTTATATCGGCGGAGCAGAGCACGCTGTACTTCACTTACTATATGCTCGTTTCTGGCATAAAGTATTATACGATATCGGTGTAGTTCCAACGAAAGAGCCGTTCCAACAATTATTTAACCAAGGTATGATTCTAGGTGAAAACAACGAGAAAATGAGTAAATCAAAAGGTAACGTTGTAAACCCTGATGATATCGTAGCAAGCCACGGTGCAGATACACTTCGTCTATATGAAATGTTCATGGGACCATTAGATGCTTCAATCGCTTGGTCTGAAAATGGTCTTGACGGAGCTCGTCGTTTCCTAGACCGCGTATGGCGTCTATTCATTCAAGATAACGGTGAATTAAGTGAGAAAATTACGGATGCATCAAATAAAGAGCTTGAAAAAGCTTACCACCAAACAGTGAAGAAAGTAACAGAAGACTATGCAGAACTTCGCTTCAATACAGCGATTTCTCAAATGATGGTATTCATTAACGATGCATATAAAGCTGAAACACTTCCGAAAGAATATGTAGAAGGTTTCGTGAAAATGATTGCACCAGTTGCACCTCACATCGGGGAAGAGCTATGGAGCAAACTTGGATACAATGAAACAATCACATATGCAAGCTGGCCAACATTTGATGAGTCTAAACTTGTAGAAGATGAAGTTGAAATCGTTGTTCAAGTTATGGGCAAAGTTCGCGCGAAACTAACAATGAGTAAAGACGCATCAAAAGAAGAAATGGAACAACTTGCACTTGAAGCAATTCAAGACCAAATTGAAGGGAAAACAGTTCGTAAAGTAATTGTTGTTCCTGGAAAACTTGTTAACGTTGTTGCAAACTAATTCATTCTAAATAAAAGCTCAGAGCATTTATGCTCTGAGCTTTTTTGTGTAGAAAATAATTTCAGGATCTCTTTCATCTAAATTTTTAACTATTCCACTACGTACAAATAAAAGAGCGGAATTCCAATACAGACAAACACCTATTTTTCTATAGGAAATATGATAAAAAAGGTAGGCTAAATTGAGTAGAAGAGGTGAAAGGAATGAAAGGGATGGACAATAATGCACCACATGGCTTCTTCGGAGGCGAATCGGACAGTTATACACAAATGATGTTAATGGGAGGAGCTGGCCAACAAGGGTACGGTGGAATTCCGAGCTGGATGGGTGGAGGAGCAGGGGGATTTCCAACATCGGTAGCGGGCATGCAAACTGGAATGCCTACATTAATGGGAGGGTTTTCGACATCAGGGGCTGGAATGCCTACAGTAACAGGAGGATTTCCGACATCAGTAGCTGGCGTACAGACAGGAATTCCAGTAGGAGTACCAACTACATTTCCTTCTTTCGTTGGAGGAGTGCAGACAGGATTTCCGGTACCGGGAGTAGGTGTTGTAGCAGGTGGAGTAGGTGGTTATCCGCAAGGTGTTCACGGTTATCATGGACATCACCACCACCAAGGCCAACACGGTCATCATGGACATCACCACCATCAAGGCCAACACGGTCATCATGTACATCATCACCATCAAGGCCAACACGGTCATCATGTACATCACCACCATCAAGGTCAACATAGTCATCATGGACACCATCATCACCAAGGCCAACAAGGTCAGCACGGTCATCATCATCACCAAGGTCAACACGGCCATCAACAACAAGTACATCACCACGGACACCATCATATATATCCACAGGCTGTTCTTTATCAAACGCATCAAGGTCAACACGGTCATCATGGTCATCAAGGCCAACACGGTCATCAAGGCCAGCACGGTCATCATGGTCACCAAGGCCAACACGGCCAGCACGGTCATCATGGTCACCAAGGCCAACACGGTCATCATGGTCAACACGGTCACCAAGGCCAACACGGACACCAAGGTCAACACGGTCATCAAGGCCAACATGGTCAACAGCACCAACATGGTCAACAGCACCAACAGCACCAACAATACCAACAATATCAACAGCAACAATCTTCTCCTTGGACAGGTGGAATTGGAGCAGGAGGAGCAGGAGCAGCAGCAGGAGCGGCTAGCATTGGTGGGGCAGCAGGGCACGCTGGACACGTGGGTCATTAATGAATTGCAGAAAAAAAGACATAATAAAAAACTGCTAGGAAATCCTAGCAGTTTTTTTCAGCTTCTTGGCGCTGGCGTTCGATTTCAGCACGAAGTTGTGGTTCTGGTGCTTGCCAGCCTTCTGGTTTTAGAATTTTGCCGTCACCTTCACGGAATCGAGGTTTTCCATCAGGGAATAGTTTTGCCATGTTTGCGTTATTTACAATTTCGAATCCTTTATCAGGACGTACGCCCATTTCGGCAAACGTTCCGAATGCAAAGTAAATAAGGTCAATTAGTGCATCATATTGATCTTCAACAGTCGTTGCTTCTAGAAATTCTTCTAGCTCTTCTTGCATAAAGCTAGCACGAATTTTTGCACGTTCTTCTGTTAATTTCGTTGGAGTATTTGTCACAGGGTGTCCGAACTCTTCATGCATTTTTGCAACAAGTTCGTATCCTTTATCTAAACCTTTTTCGTTTGTCATGTTGTTTCATCCTTTCTCGCTTTGTGCCGAATCTCATTGTAACATAAGGTGATTATGAAATGAAAAAGGACTGTTCAAAAGTTTCATCTTTTAGTTAAGATAGGGAAAGATTATATCGACTAAACGACAAAACATAACCCATTAATAAAAGAAGGCCATCCCGGAATATTTTTGGGACGGCCTTGCTCGTTATTTTTCTTCTTTTATTAAAATGGATAAAAGAAGATCGATGCCAAACATACCAACGAGCAACATTGGAATAACGACAAGTAAATAACGTGTGAAGGAAACATTTTTTAAGTATGTATGAGCAAATAAAAAGACGCCGAGAAATAAAATACCATTTAAAATAGGCTTTACTAATTTTTTAGACATAAGCTCCCCCGTAAATATCTTCTCTCTCTATCTAAAATAAAAACTCCTCTTTCCGTTGTATCATGCTGGAGAGAGGAGTTCAATCATTTCTCATTCAATTACACCAGAATTTGTAATATTTACGGTGTATTTTATAGTAACTGGAACATCTTTATACATTTGCCTCCACTCTTCTAATTTGAATGGGCGATAATGTTGCTTGTATTTAGCTCCTAGCCCGAGCGGATCGACACCTAAAGATTTGAATTGCTTAATTAACTTGTTACCTTGTATATCCAATTGTTTTTGGATGGCTTTCTCAATCTTTTTTGTGTTCTTAGCATTCTCTAAGTTAATTTGTTTTGATACTTCTTGAATGCGAGCATCAATTTTAACATGAATGGAAAAAGAAGGCTTTCCATTTTTTATTTTTATATCGTATGTTGGAACAGAACGAATATTATTAATCATTACGTACCCAGGATTTGCTTTAAATTCATGTGAATCCAACTTATGTTTCTCTAAAAGTCCTTTGAATACAAACATATCTTTTTCTGCAATTTTACCAACATATTTATCCTTTTTAAAAAGACCAATTCCGGTGATTTTTATTTTATCACCATGTTTCTTTAAAATTGGAATATAGTAGTCTTGCCCTTCTTGATAATAACGGAATGCTCCTACATGCAGATTATCTGTTGGTAAAGGACCGGTTTCCATATTATGTTCTAGCATTTTTTTTATATAAATTGCAACGTTGGATGAAGTCGTGTACTTTCCTTTTAAAAGTTCAGTACCATTACCTTCAAGTAAAGCAACATATAAGGCATTTCCAATGTTTACATCGCGAATTAATGTATCGAAGGAAGCAACCATTCCTTTCTTAGCAATTCGGGTGGTAAATAGAGCAACTCGCATTTGCCCGCTAGCAAATGGTTGAGAAGACTCTAAAGATGTGTCTGCTTTTACTTGTTTTACAGCATTTGCTGTTCCTTCAAAAACTTGAACTTTGTTCCCTTTTTGCTGAATAGGACAAACAAATGTTACCTTTATTTTATTATCTTTTGCTACATCAAAGACAGTTCCTTGGATAAGGTGTACGTCATCGATAATATTTTTTTGTAAACATCCAGTTAGACTGATGAGTGTTATACAAGAGATAAGTATTAATTTATTTTTGATTTTTTCCATTTTCTTTTCACCCACACAATGATAAATAGGATTGGGATGTATACATAAATGAGCCAAAAGCTCCCCTTTGATGCATTACTAATAAAATTATTAATATCGTGTCTGTTTGTTAAAAGTTGTGAAACAATGAGGGTGATAATGATAAAAGCGATTAAAACACCTCTTTGTTTTACACGGAATATTTCGTGAGTTGCTCTCGTTGCCGCCCACAAAGGTAGAATAAAACTTGTAATAATAACGAGGGCATAAGCTGAAATTGCAATATATTCTAGCCTTTCTATGAATGGTAATTGAATGACTTGGGTCATAGAAAGTTGGGCCCATATCGTTTTTAATAATTGTTTTTCACTAAAAAACGAAAAGGCTAAAAGGGTACTAAATAAATATAGAAGGTTTGAAAATAGTGCTCCAAGCTGGGCGTATTTATGAGATTGCATAGGCTTTTTCACAAATGGATACACCATGAGGTAAATCTCAAAACCGGTCATACTGTAGATTGACAGTTGAGCGGATTTTAAAATGTCTGAAAAAGAATGTGTGAATATAGGTAGTAAATTATCCCAATGTGAATATTTCAAAACGAATAAGCTTAGAAATAAATATCCTAATGTACCACCAACAGAGATGACGCAAATACCGGTAATTACACGAAATCCAGAAGAAATAATGTAATAGCTAACTAAGCATAAAAAGAGTGTTAACATCCAAGTGGAAGCAGTAGGAAACATCCACACTTGAATAATTTCAACGTATGTTCGAATGACGGAAATACTGACGATTAAAAAATAAGCAGCAAAGATGATGTTAACGCCGTTCCCTAGCCACTTTCCAAATGTTTGCCGATGTAAGTCGATTAAATTACCGTTTGTTTCTTTTAATAAAAAATACATCATCCATATAAGAATCTGGATACAGATTCCTGTGATTAGAACGCCCATCCAGCCATCGTATCCAGCGGCCTTGGCAGTAATTCGAGCGAAGCCGAGAACGCCAGCTCCAAACTGTGCACCGTGAATTAAGAAGAAGACAAAGACAGGAGATATTTGATATTTTTCTTGAACTTTACTCATCGATGCACCTCGTTCTTTAATCATCAAAGTCTGATCTATGTTTTGTTGAAATTCCTTTTGCTGATTTTTTTACATGTTGTGGCCTCGCTTGTACATCCCTTGTATCAATCATCGTTAAAGGAAAACGAATCCAAGAGTCCTTAACCGACTGTTGTCTCGTCGGATAAAACAAAGCGTACGGCTTACGTAAGGAAGTAAGTCTGAATAGATGCGTAAATAAGAAGATAAATCCAAGAGAAATCCCGAACAATCCGCCTATTTCTGCAAACATAAGAAATGGAAAGCGTAGTAATCGAACTGCATTACCCATTTTATAAATAGGTGTAATAAAGGAAGCGAGTGCTGATAAGGCAACAATAATTAATAAAATATTACTCGTTAAACCAGCTTGTACAGATGCTTGCCCAATTACGATACCGCCTACAATCCCGAGTGTTTGACCAACTTTCATCGGTAACCTCGCGCCAGCTTCTCTCAATAAGTCGATTGCAAGTTCTAAAAAGAGTGCTTCAATTAAAGGTGGGAATGGTACTTGTGCCCTTGATAAAATCAAAGTTTCAAGTAAATCACTTGGAATAAGTTCATAATGATAATTTAAAATTGCAACATATAGTGGTGTAGCACAGATTGAAAATAGAACAGCGATAAGGCGTAAAATGCGTGAAAATGTAGCGTATAGCCAAGAAACGTTATAGTCTTCTGGTGAAATGAAAAAATCGAAATAGGATACTGGCGTAAGTAGAACACTTGGAGAACCATCCACAAAAATAGCAATTTTCCCATCAATGAGTGCTTTTGTAACTCTATCAGTACGTTCTGTATTGATATAGAGAGGGAAAATCGACTTTTCACCCATTAGTTCTTGTATATAAGCACTATCATTAATTTGATCATATTCAAGAGCACGTAATGACTCCTCGAGAAAATCTACATTTTCTTTTTCAGCGAGGTTGTCTAAATACATCATGACAACTTTTGTTTTGGAAAACTCGCCGACAATCATTTCTTTTGTTTGTAAATCTAAAACAGGAAGACGTTTTCGAACTAAATTAATATTTGTATCAATATCCTCTACGAAACCTTCTTGAGGACCGATAACAGTCGATTCGTTTAAAGGAGGGCTTGGTGCCCGGTACGTATCAATTGCAATGTTTGCAAGCATACACTTTTGGTCTTGCTGATTTAATTGAATAATCGCATGTCCCTTTAACACCATATCCTCAATTTTTTGTAAATCGTTCGTAATTGTAATACCGCTCATTGGAGTATGTTCTTTTAGCTCTTCTAGTGAAGCGTTAGGTCGTTCTAAAAGAGTAGGCATTAAATACTTTTGTAATTTCTCTCCATCAAGCGAAGGGCGATAGTAAGAAATCCAATAAGGCATCGTTTCATCGTCAGATGTGTGATAATTAACAAAATCGCTAGATTTTTTAAGTTTCTCTATTAAATCTTGTAGAGAGTGAATCCGGTCTTTTTCTGGTTTCGTAAAATCATAAATACTATTATTTCCAGAGTTTTGCTGCTGATCTTGATCCGAGTTCCCTTGTTTAGAATGTTGTTGCTGATTCTGATTCGAGTCGTTTTGTTTAGAATTTCGTTGTTGATTCTGATTCGAGTTGTCTTGATTAGAATGTTGTTGATTCTGATCCGAGTCGTTTTGTTTAGAATGTTGTTGTTGATTCTGATTCGAGTCGTTTTGTTTAGAGTTTTGTTGTTGATTCTGATTCGAGTCGTTTTGTTTAGAATTTCGTTGTTGATTCTGATCCGAGTTGTCTTGTTTAGAATGTTGTTGTTGATTCTGATTCGAGTCGTTTTGTTTAGAGTTTTGTTGTTGATTCTGATTCGAGTTGTCTTGTTTAGAGTTTTGTTGTTGATTCTGATCTGAGTCATTTTGTTTAGAATTTCGTTGTTGATTCTGATCCGAGTTGTCTTGTTTAGAATGTTGTTGTTGATTCTGATTCGAGTCGTTTTGTTTAGAGTTTTGTTGTTGATTCTGATTCGAGTTGTCTTGTTTAGAGTTTTGTTGTTGATTCTGATCTGAGTCGTTTTGTTTAGAATGTTGTTGCTGCTGATCTTGAGAAGGCTCTTTGTGTTCCTCTTTTTTTTGCTCGCTATTGCTATCTTTATTATGTTTCATACTTCTAGTCTGTTCTTTGTTATCATTCTCTTGGTTGTTAGGCTGTTGCTCCGAGTTATCTGTTTCGTTTTTCTCTGTCGTATTTGATTTTTTTTTCTTACGTAGCCAATTCCAAATCATATGTATGCCCTCTTTGATTGTGTAATATAATGCTATTTTGTGGCTAATTTTGTATATTATTCATTTATTTATGAAAAGAAGGAGGAGATTAGTTTGCATAGAAAAAATCCTTTAGTAAGCAGCAGTTCATACTATGGCGGGAAGAGGGCGAGTCTGTGCAATTTGTAAAAAAGGAAAAGTTTGTTTTAAGAGAGTTTACGTTTGAAAATGGTAGGGGAATTCCTGTTCAAATGGGGTATGAGACGTATGGTACTTTAAATAGAGAAAGGTCAAATGCGATTTTGGTATGCCATTATTTTAGTGCAACGAGTCACGCGGCAGGGAAATATACAGCGCATGATGAGGAGTCTGGTTGGTGGGATGGTTTAATTGGACCGGGAAAAGCAGTTGATACAAATAAATATTTTGTTATATGTACTGATAATCTTTGTAATGTGCAGGTTAAGAACCCTTATGTGTTTACAACGGGACCGAAATCGATTTATCCGAAAACTGGAGATGAATATGCGATGGATTTTCCGGTTTTTACATTTCTTGATGTAGCTCGTGTGCAATATGAGTTAATAAAAGATATGGGAATCTCAAGGTTACATGCTGTAATGGGACCGTCAGCTGGTGGGATGATTGCGCAGCAATGGGCTGTTCATTATCCTCATATTGTAGAGCGGATGATTGGTGTTATTACGAACCCGCAAAATCCAATTATTACGTCGGTAAATGTAGCGCAAAATGCAGTTGAGGCTATTCAACTAGATCTAAGTTGGAAGGGCGGAAAATATGGAGAAGAGCAGCCAATGAAGGGACTTCATTTAGCAAATAGAATGATGTTTATGAACGCATTTGATGAGCATTTTTATGAAACGACATTCCCTCGTAATAGTGTAGAGAAAGAACCTTATGAAACATTTGCTGCATTAACATCATTTGAGAAAGAAATAAATAAAGTGACATATAGAAGTATAGAGTTAGTAGATGCAAATTCGTGGATATACACTGCGAAAGCAGTTTTATTACATGATATTGCGCATGGATTTTCGTCTTTAGAAGAGGCGCTTTCTAACATAGAAGCAAATGTACTTATGATTCCGTGCAAACAAGATTTGCTTCAGCCGTCACGCTATAATTATAAAATGGTAGACATTTTGCAAAAACAAGGGAAGTATGCGGAAGTGTATGAGATAGAAAGTATAAATGGGCATATGGCAGGAGCATTTGATATTCATTTATTTGAAAAGAAAGTTTATGAATTTTTAAATCGGAAAGTATCTAGTTTGGTGTAGAAAATAAATGGTGTGAAAAAGGTGCGATGTATGTAGTAGGCACCTTTTTTTACATGATTTGTAGACGGAAAATATATGTGGCAATTGCTATACCGAAGAATGCGATACTAAGCAATAGAAATAAGAATGACATTTCTTGTGGTGATTTTATCTTTTTATTATTCTTCATACTAAGTGCAATAATTGCGGCGATTAAGAAAATGATGCCCGTAATGAAAAGAAAAAGTGTCATTTTCATTGGCTCCTTTCATAAAACAAGTATATTGAGGATACAATGCACGAGTTATGTTTGTAAAGAATAAGTTTTGCGAGAAAATTGAGAAATAAAATTTCCATTCTTTGCGTTCTTTTTTTCGCATGCTAAAATTGACTAGATATGCTTGTTTAAGGAAGAGACTAAAGGTTTTATTGTATATAAGGAGGAACGACATATGACAGAAGTTAAAACAATTACTACAAAAGAAGTGCAAGAGCGTTTAGAAAATGGAGAAACGTTATTTTTAGTAGACGTAAGGGAAGATGAAGAAGTAGCGGCAGGGAAAATTCCAGAAGCTGTACATATTAAAATGGGTGATATCCCAAATAAAGTAGATTTCTTTGATAAAGAGAATGAATATATCTTTATTTGTCGCTCGGGAATGCGCAGTGAAAATGTATGCCATTATTTAAATGAGCAAGGATTTAAAACAATGAACATGGTTGGCGGTATGCTTCAATATGAAGGTGAAACGAAATAAGTAGCTAAAAAAACTTGAAACGTGTTTGTTTCAAGTTTTTTTCTTTTGCATACAGTGTACAAAAGGGGGATAGGTAAATGGGGATTAACTTGCGGAAAGTAAAAATTATTAATAATACAGGGGCTGTTAATGTCGGTGACTGTTATGATATCTCACCTTTAGCTGTAGCAAAAATATATGCAGGTGCTGGAGGATCGAGTGCGGCTATTTTTTTAAATGGGAAAAGGCAGCCAGAAGCGGTGATTCGAACATCAGTATTTCTTCCGCCATTAGCAACGAGTACACGTACATTAGGTTCATAGAGGAAAGGTAGAGTGTAATTATGCCTGCTCATATAAAAGAGTTTGTTATTGTGAATAACACTGGGAATATATTTACTGGTGATAATTTGAGTGATACGTCATTTACTGCTACGAAATCGTATAGTGGCTCAATGGGGTGCACTTGGATTGACGTTGTTACAGTAATAGGGACGGAGACGAAGCTTTGTTTACAGCCGGGTGATTCGGTGACGACAACATATACAAGAGGCACTCCTGCCGGTACTGTAACAGGAACAAATATGGGGCAAAGTGTAAATGCATCGAGTATAGCACAAGCTGTCCCTAATACAGATAATATGGATTCAATTGCTGGACTCCCTTAAGGATTTAAGGGAGTTTTTATTATTTCAAATAAAAATAGTCTTTGAGTTTGTTTTTGTAAATACATATTAAGAAGAAGAGGTTTGTTTCATGTAAAAAAGATGGTGTGCAGGTGGTGAAAGTGTGAGAGAGCGCGATAAAAAACATTCATTAAACTCTAATTTCAGAATTTCACCAAATCTTATTGGTCCTACCTTTCCACCCGTTCCAACGGGATTTACTGGCATTGGGATTACTGGCTCAACCGGTCCCCAAGGTCCGACTGGCCCTCAAGGACCAAGAGGATTACAAGGTCCGGTGGGGGAGATGGGCCCGACAGGACCTCAAGGTGTGCAAGGGATACAAGGACCAGTTGGACCAATAGGTGCAACAGGTCCAGAAGGACAGCAGGGGCCGCAAGGATTGAGGGGAGCACAGGGAGCTACAGGAGCGACAGGACCAGAAGGAGTGCAAGGGTTGCAAGGTCCGATTGGTCCAACAGGAGCGACTGGGACACAAGGTATACAGGGGTACAAGGGTTACAAGGTCCGATTGGAGCGACTGGACCTGAGGGACCTCAAGGAATTCAAGGTGTGCAAGGGGTACCAGGTGCAACCGGTCCACAAGGAATACAAGGGGCACAAGGGATACAAGGACCACAAGGACCGAGTGGAAGTGCGGGGACAACAGGAGCAACTGGTCAAGGGGTTACAGGCCCAACTGGAATAACAGGTCCAACAGGGATAACGGGTCCATCTGGAGGACCACCAGGTCCGACGGGGGCAATTGGTGCGACAGGTCCAGGAGGTGGACCGAGTGGAAGTACAGGTGCGACGGGGGCAATTGGTGCGACAGGTCCAGGAGGTGGACCGAGTGGAAGTACAGGTGCGACGGGAGCAACGGGAAATACAGGGGTAACAGGAAGTACAGGTGTAACTGGAGTAACGGGAAATACAGGACCGACTGGAAGTACAGGAGAAACAGGAGCACAGGGATTGCAAGGAATACAAGGGGTTCAAGGGCCAATTGGACCAACAGGTCCAGAAGGTCCGCAAGGTATTCAAGGTATTCCGGGGCCGACGGGCGTAACTGGTGAACAAGGAATACAAGGAGTTCAGGGAATTCAAGGGATAACAGGAGCAACAGGAGATCAAGGTCCACAAGGTATACAGGGAGCTATAGGGCCTCAAGGTGTAACAGGAGCAACAGGAGATCAAGGTCCACAAGGTATACAAGGAGTACCGGGTCCAACAGGAGAAACGGGACCACAAGGAGTTCAAGGGATTCAAGGCCCGATGGGTGAGATCGGACCAACAGGACCAGAAGGCCCAGAAGGACTTCAAGGTCCGCAAGGAATCCAAGGGGTGCCAGGACCAGCTGGAGCAACAGGTCCAGAGGGGCCGCAAGGTATACAGGGAATCCAAGGGCCAATAGGAGCAACAGGTCCAGAAGGTCCACAAGGTATACAGGGGGCTATAGGACCTCAAGGTGTAACAGGAGCAACAGGAGCACAAGGAGCAACTGGAATTCAAGGTGTACAAGGGAATATAGGAGCAACAGGTCCAGAGGGCCCGCAAGGAGTGCAAGGTACTCAAGGGGAAATAGGCCCAACAGGTCCAATGGGAATACAGGGCGTGCAAGGTATTCAAGGAATTCAAGGTCCAACGGGTGCGCAAGGAGTGCAGGGGCCACAGGGAATTCAAGGGGGCCAAGGTCCAACCGGAGTAACAGGAGATACGGGTGTAACCGGAGCGACAGGGGAAGGAACTACAGGCCCGACAGGAGTAACCGGTCCAACAGGGGTAACTGGTCCTTCTGGAGGACCAGCAGGACCGAGTGGTCCAACGGGGCCATCAGGTCCGACAGGAGTGACATGTCCATCCGGTGGACCACCTGGACCAACAGGAGCAACCGGTGTGACAGGAGCAACTGGAGATACCGGTGCGATAGGCTCAACTGGAGTGACAGGAGCGACAGGAGAAACAGGAGCAACTGGTGTGACGGGCTTACAGGGACCCCAAGGAATTCAAGGTGTTCAAGGAGAAATAGGTCCAACCGGTCCGCAAGGTGTTCAAGGTCCCCAAGGGATACAAGGAGTAACGGGAGCAACGGGAGATCAAGGCTCACAAGGAATCCAAGGCCCAACCGGTCCACAAGGAGTACAAGGAGATCAAGGCCCACAAGGGATTCAAGGTGCGACAGGAGCAACAGGAGCACAAGGTCCACAGGGAATTCAAGGAATCCAAGGAGTGCAGGGGCCGACCGGTCCACAAGGCCCAACAGGAATTCAAGGTGTTCAAGGAGAAATAGGTCCAACCGGTCCGCAAGGCGTGCAAGGGTTGCAAGGTCCACAAGGCCCGACAGGGGATACGGGAGCTACTGGTTCACAAGGTCCACAAGGAATTCAAGGTCCACAAGGCCCGACGGGATCCACTGGAGCAACAGGAGCGACAGGCCCACAAGGAATTCAAGGAGCACAAGGAATCCAAGGCCCAATGGGATCCACTGGAGCAACAGGTTCACAAGGCCCAACAGGGGACACAGGTCCAACCGGTTCGCAAGGGATCCAAGGTCCAACCGGTCCAACTGGAGCTGGAGCAACCGGGTCCACTGGAGCAACGGGTGTGACCGGAGTTAGTACAACTGCAACGTATGCATTTGCGAATAATACATCAGGAACCGCTATTTCCGTTTTATTAGGTGGTACAAATGTATCATTACCGAACAATCAAAATATTGGACCAGGAATTACCGTTAGCGGAGGAAATACCGTATTTACGGTTGCGAATGCGGGGAATTACTATATAGCTTATACAATAAATTTAACAGCCTCTTTACTTGTAAGTTCTCGTATAACTGTAAATGGCAGTCCGCTTGCAGGAACAATAAATTCACCAGCAATAGCTACAGGTTCATTTAATGCGACAATAATTGCTAATTTGCCTGCTGGAGCTGCCATTAGTCTGCAGTTATTTGGATTAGTTGCAATAGCTACATTATCTACGGCAACGCCAGGAGCTACTCTAACTATTATTAGACTAAGTTAATAGGAAGAAAACCTTGGAGCTTTTATGCTTCAAGGTTTTTTATCCTGTTATTTGTAGGTAGTCTAATTGGTTAGGAAAGTTTCACTTTATTCACTTAAGCAAAAACATCGCAGTTCGAAAATATATTATAATAGAATGAAAAGAGAGAAATTTGACAGAAAGGGAGGGTGGTGATGCAGGAGATGGTTACAGATTTTTTTGGACGCCCACTTCAAGATTTGCGCATATCTGTCATTGATCGTTGCAATTTTAGATGTACATATTGTATGCCAGCGGAAGTTTTTGGGCCAGATTATGCTTTTTTGAAAGATGAGTTTTTACTGACGTTTGATGAAATTGAGCGTTTGGCAAAACTATTTGTTAGCATCGGTGTACGAAAAATTAGACTTACTGGTGGCGAGCCACTACTGCGTAAAGATTTAACAAAACTTATTGCTCGTCTCGTGAAAATTGAAGGGTTAGTAGATATAGGGTTAACGACAAATGCAATTCATTTAACGAAACAAGCAAAAGCATTAAAAGAAGCTGGATTACATAGAGTAAATGTTAGTTTGGATGCAATAGATGACGATGTATTTAAGGACATTAATGGCCGGAATATCAATACGAAACCTGTTATAAAGGGAATTATGGCTGCAAAAGAGGCCGGGCTTGATGTAAAGGTAAATATGGTTGTGAAAAAAGGGATGAATGAACATCAAGTACTTCCGATGGCTGCTTATTTTAAAGAGCAAGGAATCACACTTAGGTTTATTGAGTTTATGGATGTTGGTAGTACAAATGGATGGAACTTTGATCAAGTCGTTACAAAGCAAGAATTAATTGAAATGATTCATAGTGTGTATCCACTTGAGCCAGCTGAAGCGCATTATTTCGGTGAAGTTGCGAAGCGATATCGTTACGTTGGAACAAATATCGAAGTCGGTTTTATTACTTCTGTTTCAGAGTCATTTTGTTCCTCTTGTACGAGAGCAAGAATTTCGGCAGATGGAAAGTTTTATACTTGCTTATTTGCGACAGAAGGATTGGATGTAAGGGAACTTCTTAGAGGAAATCTTTCGGATGATGAGTTAGTAAGCGTTATACAAGATGTATGGATGAATAGAAAAGACAGGTATTCGGATGAACGGACAGAAGAAAGTGCAAAGAATCGTCCGAAAATTGAAATGTCTTATATAGGAGGATAAGAAAGGGGGCTATCGTATGCAGGAGCGATATTCAAGACAAATATTATTTTCTGGTGTTGGAGAAGAAGGGCAGAGAAAAATTAGAGAGAAGCATGTGCTTATTATCGGCGCTGGTGCTCTCGGGGCAGCGAATGCAGAAGCAATTGTTAGAGCAGGTGTTGGCAAAATAACAATTGCGGATCGTGATTATGTAGAATGGAGTAATTTACAAAGGCAACAATTATATACAGAAGAAGATGCAAAGCAATATAAACCAAAGGCGGTAGCAGCAGCAGAGCATTTACAAGCGATTAATTCTGAGGTGAAAATAAATCCGGTTGTGACTGATGTAACAGTGCGAGAAATGGAAGAGCTAGTGAATGATGTAGATTTAATATTAGATGCGACAGATAATTTTGAAACGCGTCTTCTTATTAATGATATTTCACAAAAGTATAATATTCCGTGGATATATGGTGGTTGTGTCGGAAGCTACGGAGTAACGTATACAATTTTACCAGGAAAAACACCGTGTTTCCGCTGTTTAATGGAACATCCAGCGAGCGGGGCAACATGTGATACGGCTGGTATTATACAGCCGGCAGTACAATTAGTAGTTGCGCATCAAATAACGGAAGCGCTGAAAATATTAGTAGAAGACTATGGGGCACTTCGCGAAACGATGTTATCGTTTGATCTTTGGAATAATCAACAGATGGCATTTAAAGTGAATAGGCAGAAAAAAGACACATGTTTATCTTGCGGAAGATTACGTACATATCCGAGTTTAACATTTGAAGCACAAACAAAAACAGAAGTGTTATGTGGCCGAAATACAGTACAAATCCGTCCAGGTGTGCGGAATGAATTTAATTTAGAAGAAATTAAAAAGCGCTTACAAAGAAGTGTGGATGTAAAAGCTACTCCGTATTTATTATCATTTCCGGTGGAGGAATTTCGTTTTGTTTTATTTACAGATGGCAGGGCGTTCATTCATGGGACGAATGATATAAATATAGCAAAACGCTTATATGCAAGATATATAGGTTGAACCTAAAGGGAGCCCTTTAGGTTCAACGGAAAGAAGATTAAGACTTTCTCGTATAATCTCCACTTTTTCCACCTGTTTTTTCAAATAAGTACGTTTCGCCAATAATCATACCTTTATCAACAGCTTTGCACATATCGTACACAGTAAGAGCTGTAGCGGAAGCGGCTGTTAAAGCTTCCATTTCAACACCGGTGCTACCTTCTGTTTTAACTTTTACTTCAATAAGTAATCGATATTGTTCTTCGGATTGTTTCCAATCGAAAGAAACGTCAACACCTTTTAATAATAAAGGATGGCACATTGGGATAATATCAGAAGTACGTTTCGCAGCCATAATACCTGCGATTTGTGCAACTGCTAATACGTCACCTTTCCCAATTTCATTGTGAGAGATTTTATCGTAAATTTCTTTTGTAACGACAATGCTAGAGCACGCAATTGCTGTTCGGACGGTTGCTTTTTTGTCACTTATATCAACCATCTTCGCGCGTCCTTGGTCATTAAAGTGTGTGAATGAAGACATGGAATTCCTCCTTGAAGTAATTTCTATTTAATATATAAAGTTTAATCGAGATAAAAAAAAATGCAAATATGAGGTGAGAAACGATGATAGAAAAACGAATTCCAATTCAAGTTGCTGAGGCAGTAGAGAGAGTAATGGAATATGCGAAAAATGGTGAAGTAGAAGAGGTTTCAATTACGGAAAGTTACGGGAGAATTCTTGGGGAGGATGTTATCTCTGATCATGACGTTCCTCATTTCGATCGTTCTCCTTACGATGGTTTCGCGATTCGAGCAGAAGATACGAAAGAAGCAAATCAAGAGAATGCGATTGAGTTTGAAGTAATAGGAGAAATCGGGGCAGGATCTGTTTTTACAGAAGAAGTAGGACCTTTTCAGGCGGTTCGTATTATGACAGGGGCAGCTATTCCAGAGGATTGTAATGCAGTCGTAATGCTAGAGTTGACGGAAGGTTTTGAGAAGAACGGAAAAACATATATGAAGGTAAAGCGTCCTTTTCATAGTGGTGACAATGTGTCATTTAAAGGAGAAGATATAAAGAAAAATCAAGTTCTTGTTCAGAAAGGTGTTGCAATTAATCCAGGTGTTGCGGCCTTATTAGCGACGTTTGGATATAGTACTGTGAAGGTTGTAAAACAGCCTGTTGTTGGTATTGTGACGACAGGAAGTGAACTGTTAGAGGTACACGAGTCGTTACAGCCGGGGAAAATTAGAAATAGTAACTCGTATATGATTGCCGCTCAAATTATGAAAGTCGGAGGGAAAGTTCGTTATTATGGCCAACTTGCTGACGAGTTAGATGCATGCTTTGCAGCTGTTCAATCAGCGATGAATGAGGTTGATATTTTAATTACGACAGGCGGTGTGTCGGTAGGAGATTATGACTACTTGCCAGCTATTTATGAGAGATTACAGGCGAATGTACTCTTTAATAAAATAGCGATGAGACCAGGAAGTGTAACGACAGTAGCTGAAGTTGATGGAAAGTTACTTTTCGGTTTATCAGGAAATCCGTCAGCTTGCTACGTAGGCTTTGAGCTATTTGTGCATCCGGTTATAAAAACATATTTGTATGCGAAAGAACCCCACGTATATAGAGCAGATGCTATTTTACAAAAAGATTTTCCGAAGCCAAATCCGTTTACTCGTTTTGTAAGAGCAAACGTGACAATCGTGGACGGGGCATTACAAGCGATGCCGGTCGGTTTAGATAAATCGAGTGCGGTCTCTTCACTCGCCGATGCGAATGCTTTTATTGTGTTGCCTGGAGGAACGAGAGGATTTGAGGCAGGGATGAAAGTATCTGTATTATTGTTAGAGCACGACGAGGGATGTGATTGGCCATGGGCAAAGCCCCTTCAATCTTACAAATAGTAGGATATCAAAATAGCGGAAAAACAACGCTCGTTGAGAAAATTGTGTATGCATTAGCTGAACGAAACATGAAAGTTGCTACAATTAAGCATCACGGGCACGGAGGTTTTCCAGAAGTAGCGCAAAAAGATAGTGAAAGGCACCGAAAGGCTGGGGCTGTTGTCAGTAGTGTAGAAGGCGCTGGATTACTTTCACTGTCGTCATTAAGAGAGGAATGGTCCTTGCAAGAAATTATTCGCTTATATGAGTTTTTTGAAGTGGATACAATTTTAATAGAGGGCTATAAAAAAGAGAGCTATCCGAAAGTAGTATTACTTCGTTCTGCGGAAGACGTTGAACTTTTACATAAAGTAGAAAACATAGTAGCGGTTATTACGTGGCATGATGCACCTGCAAACTTACGAGAGGAATATAAAGTATTTCATTTAACAGAAGAAGAGTTGTATATAGACTGGTTTATACAAACGGTAAGGAGTACGAAATGACAAATACGTATTATGAAGTAATTGATACAGAAATCTCGATTGAAGAGGTAGCAAAGAAGGTTATTCGCCGCGAATGCGGTGCTGTTACAACATTTATTGGAACGGTTAGGGAGTTTACGAAAGGGCGTCGTACATTATACTTAGAATATGTCGCTTATAAAACGATGGCAGAAAAGATGCTAGAGAAAATTGGCTCAGAAGTGAAAGAGAAGTGGCCAGGTACACACGTTGCGATTACACATCGCATCGGTACACTGCAAATTTCTGATATCGCGGTTGTTGTTGCTGTTTCAACACCGCATCGTAAAGCGGCCTATGAGGCGAATGAATACATTATGGAACGTATAAAACAAATTGTTCCGATTTGGAAAAAGGAGTTTTGGGAAGATGGAGACTCATGGATTGGTGATCAATTAGAAAAAACGCCATATCCGGCAGGGGAGCCTGGGAAGGAGCTGTAAGTATGATTCGAGTATTATTATTTGCGCACTTGCAAGAGGAAGCAGGAACAAGTGAATTACAAATAGAGAAAGAAAATATTACGGTTGCAGAGTTAAAAGATGTTGTTGCTAAAGAATATAATGTACCAGTGACAGCATCAACTATGGTTGCGATTAATGAAGAATACGCAAATGAAGATGATACGATCCGAGATGGTGATGTTGTTGCACTAATCCCACCAGTGAGCGGTGGTTAATATTGGATTCATTCAAACGACTTTCCTACATAGGGAAGTCGTTTTTTTATGGAAGTTTTGCGAACACTAACTTATAGAACAAGGAGGGTGTTATGAAAAAAATATGTGTAGTTATTACAATGCTATGTGCAATCTTTTTCTCTTCTCCAAGTGATTCTTTTGCGAAAGAATCGAGGGAGCAGCTGTTAGAGAGTGCATTATCAAATAGGTACTATTCAGTTATTAGACAAGTGACAGAAGATCAGTATGAATGTGCTTCCGTTATAAATATAAAACGTCTCGGTAAGAACGGTGAGTTCGTTCCTAGATTTGAAATTACGCTACAATTTCTTACGTTCCAAGGTGCACATAATCCGCCGAATGATAAAGTTACACTTATTTTGGAAGATTATTTAGATCACGTAAAAATAAAGAAGGTGGAGCGAGAAAAGAATGTTTCTGGTGCTATTGCAGAAAAAGTTTGTGAACGGGAAAAAGAAAAAATAAAAGCTCACTCTAATGATTCAGAGTGATAACTTATGACATTTAGTAAAGAAAGGTAATGAGCGATGGACATACTTTTAGCGATTTTACCGGCTATATTTTGGGGAAGTATTGTGCTATTTAACGTGAAACTGGGCGGGGGACCATATAGTCAAACGCTCGGTACAACGTTTGGGGCACTTATTTTCTCGATTGTTGTTTATATTTTTATGAAGCCAGTATTAACTCCTACTGTTATTGGAGTTGGAATTGTGTCAGGTTTATTTTGGGCACTTGGTCAGGCGAATCAATTAAAAAGTATTGATTTAATGGGCGTTTCGAGAACGATGCCCATTTCAACAGGACTGCAATTAGTTGCGACGACTTTATTTGGAGTCATCGTATTTCATGAGTGGTCCACGACTATATCAGTCGTCCTTGGTGTTTTGGCTCTCGTTTGTATTATTATCGGTGTTATTTTAACATCACTTCAAAGTGAAGAAGAAAAGAGTGCAGAGCAGGCGGGTAATTTTAAAAGGGGCATTATCATTTTATTGATTTCAACAGTCGGTTATTTAGTTTACGTAGTAGTGATTAGGCTATTTAACGTAGATGGTTGGTCAGCTTTATTGCCACAAGCAGTTGGTATGGTGTTAGGGGGCGTTTTGCTTACGTTTAAACATCATCCATTTAATAAATATGCACTACGAAATATTATCCCAGGATTAATTTGGGCAGCTGGAAATATGTTTTTATTCATTTCGCAGCCGCGTGTTGGAGTGGCAACAAGTTTTTCGCTATCGCAAATGGGAATTATTATTTCAACGCTTGGCGGGATTCTTATATTAGGTGAAAGAAAAACGAAACGCCAATTAACGGGGATTGTTGTCGGTATCGTTTTTATTATCGCAGCCGGAATAATGTTAGGTGTTGCAAAAAGTTAAAGGGGGTATTGAAATGTATAGTGATTTAGCAGGAAAAGTTGTCGTTATTACAGGATCAGCAACTGGTCTTGGAAGAGCGATGGGAGTACGGTTTGCTAAGGAGAAAGCAAAAGTAGTAATTAACTATCGCTCACGAGAGTCAGAAGCGCATGATGTATTAGAAGAAATAAAAAAAGTAGGCGGAGAAGCGATTGCTGTAAAAGGTGATGTGACAGTTGAATCTGATGTTGTGAACCTCATTCAATCTGCTGTGAAAGAGTTTGGTACGCTTGACGTTATGATTAATAATGCAGGGATAGAAAACGCGGTCCCGTCGCATGAAATGCCGTTAGAGGATTGGAATAAAGTAATCAATACAAATTTAACAGGTGCTTTTTTAGGAAGCCGTGAAGCGATTAAATATTTTGTAGAACATGATATTAAAGGTTCTGTTATTAATATGTCGAGTGTTCATGAGAAAATTCCGTGGCCACTATTCGTGCACTATGCGGCGAGTAAGGGTGGTATTAAACTGATGACAGAAACGTTAGCGTTAGAATATGCACCAAAAGGTATTCGAGTAAATAATATTGGGCCAGGTGCAATAAATACGCCAATTAATGCAGAAAAGTTTGCTGATCCTAAAAAACGTGCTGACGTAGAAAGTATGATACCGATGGGCTACATTGGAAAGCCGGAAGAAATTGCAGCAGTCGCAACGTGGCTTGCTTCCTCAGAAGCGAGTTACGTAACTGGAATTACGTTATTTGCAGATGGTGGAATGACTTTATACCCGTCGTTTCAAGCAGGTCGCGGGTAATATAAAAGGACAAAGAGGTTTATCTCTTTGTCCTTTTTTCTGCAAAAAAAAATAGCGGTCGGCTATTTTAAATTTAATGATTAATTGTATCTTGAAGAAATTCTGTTGCTTGATGTTCAGAAACATTTTGCACAAGTGCAACTTCGCTAATCATCATTTTGCGTGCATTATCTAGCATTTGTTTTTCGCTCGCATTTAATGCTCTCTCTTTATTACGGCGAAGTAAATCGCGAACAACTTCTGCGCTATCTTGCAGATTGCCGTTTTTCATTTTTTCCATATTCATTGTATATCTCTGTTTCCAGGAAAGTGATGTGTCTGATTCCCCGTTTTGAAATTCAAGAAGTATAACATCTAATGTACCTTTATCTACGATATAACGAATACCTGATTTTTGTAATTGATCCATAGGAAGCATTATTTGCATGTCTTTACTAATGATACGTATCACACAATATTGACGTGTTGTTCCTAATATTTCTTTCTCTTCAATGGCTTCGATGACTCCTGCGCCGTTCATTGGATAAACGATTTTATCGCCAATTTGAAACAAATCATCCACCTCCATATGTGGTAACCACTTTTAATGATAGCACAAGTGAGTGAAAATGTCAAATTTTATATAATACCATAATGTTGATATTATAGTCAATAAGTAAAAACTCTTTTTTTTTTTTATATTTTTTTGCTCTTATTTATTGATGATTTTTTTGAAAAATAGTACAGACGAAGAAAGAAGGCATATCCACTTATTTTTAAGCATAAAATGTAAAATCGTTAATACAATATACCTAAATCCGTTCTTTGCAAGGGAGGGAGAGAAGGTGGGGCGCACAATAAGAATTGATATTACAAATAAAGTTGTAGCTAAATTTAGACCGGATTATTTGGAATTATATACGAGTAAATTTATGATAGGTAAGTTTTATGTCTATACTGAAGGTAAACAATATGTGTTAGAAGACGGATATATATATGAAGACGGAAAATTTTATCGCATCATAGATACGCACCGTGGCAATAATCAAGCGGCGGAGGGCTGCGATCTAGGATGGTGTTAACATGATTCGTGTGAAAGTGTTTGATGAAAGTCACGAAAAAGACTTAGAAGACGCTGTAAATGTTTTTTTGAAAAAGATTGATGATAGTAATTTTGTAGATATTAAGTACCAAGTCGGTGTTTCCATTAATGATGACGAAAACCAAATTTATTGTTTTTCAGCAATGATCGTTTATAAAGCATAAAAAAGAGCTGGGTGAGCCAGCTCTTTTTTATGTTTTATGTTGGGACAACATGTGTCGGTAATACGTTCATAATAGATTGAGTTGTGCCTAATTTCTTTTTCGCTAAAATAGGCTCCCCTGTTTCATGGTTTTGGGCATCTGTACACATACCAAGGTGATAACGATCACCTAAAAATGGATCGATATAAAAACCGTTTTTGAATACTTTATCATTCGGATGTTTTTCATGGTGAATGTCAGAGCAATTAATGCAATAGAACATAGCTTTCATCCCCTTTTTATTTTTGTTTGAAAAAAGTGAGTTGGTAGTCATTTCGCTCCTAAGGAAATGTTGAGGAGAAGAGAAATAACTACCTAATCAAATGGTGGGCATATTCCTTCTGATTTTTCATATCTCGCGTAGTGTCCCTGAGGGAAGGAGGAGAGACGAAATACGCATGATATACGTAAGGCACTTCTTTCAAGATGAATGATGGAGTTTCATGTTGAGAGAAGTTTTTATTTTTTGTTGCCTTTGTGAGTATATTATGAGGGAATGCTCAGAGGGTGTTTGTCCTGTTGAAAAAATGTTGAGAATTTCTCAACAGTAAAAAATAACTAGCGTTGACATGAAACCAAAAGGTGTTATATCATTGAAGTATAACCAAAAGGTGTTATATTTAATTGCCGAATAAAGGAGAATGAAAATGGAACAACAAAATACATTAACTGATATTAAACAAACGATCGTTTTTAACGCGTCTATTCAAAAAGTATGGAATGTAGTATCAACTGCAGAAGGGATTGCGTCATGGTTTATGCCGAATGATTTTGTATTAGAGGTAGGGCATGAATTTCATGTGCAATCACCATTTGGCCCATCACCATGTAAAGTGTTAGAAATTGATGAACCAAACCATCTATCTTTCTCATGGGATACAGATGGCTGGGTCGTTTCATTTAATCTGAAAGACCTAGGAGATAATAAAACAGAATTTACGTTAATTCACGGCGGCTGGAAACATCCTGATGAAATTCTTCCGAAAGCGAATGCGAAGAGCTCTATTATTCGCGATAGAATGAGTGGCGGCTGGGTAGCGATTGTAAATGAAAAACTGAAAAAGGTTGTTGAAGGCTAAGTGTCTTCATCAGCAGCGAAATATGATGTATTTCAAGCAATTGCTGATCCAACCCGCCGAGAAGTAATACGGTTATTAAGTGATAAAGAGTTACCGATTTCCAAAATAACGGATCATTTTCCGATGAGTCGTACTGCGGTTGTAAAGCACCTTCATATTCTTTCGGAAGCGAATTTAGTAAGCGGAAGAAAAAGCGGAAGAGAGAAGATATATCGTTTGCATCCAGAACCATTAGAGGAATTACAACAGTGGCTCTCATATTATGAACGTTTTTGGGATAATAAATTATCTATGCTGAAACATATTGTGGAGAATGAAGAGTAAAAAGAGGATGACCAAAATGGTCATCCTCTTTATTATTGCTCACTTGTTTGAGTAGCTGGTTTTAATAAAATCCAAGCGATAATTAGTGTAAATACTGCTAATACGAAAGTACTCATATAAATGACGTGTACACTTGATGCTAATGCCTCTTGCGATTCGGTTACTACGTTTGCTGTAGTTCCTCCGTGTCTGCCACCAGATACAAGATCAAGGTTTTGAATACCGCGTGCATGAATCATCGTATTAAAGATTGTGCCAAAGATTGCAGCACCTAACGTTTGACTAAATGTATTAATAAATGTGTTTAAACCAACGGCTGTTCCGCGTGTATGAGCTGGTACGGCTGCTTGAATTGTTACCATATAAATAGGTGTCACAAGCCCCATTCCTAATCCGAATAATCCGACTGCTACATAGATAAGGAACGATGGTGAATTTGTTGATAATGTAAATAATAAGAACGTAGCGACTGATAAAATGCTAGCTCCAAGTAAAATGATTTGTTTCGTTTTTAATTTGCCTACTAAGTTACCAGAGAAAATAGCGCCAAATGTCCACATAACAGGGATTGGCATTAAAATAAGTCCGGCTTCTGTCGCATTTTTTCCTAATACACCTTGGCTCCAAATTGGAAGGTACATTGTAATACTAATGATCATTGCGCCAGCAATGAGCGTTAATATGTTTATTGTAGATAATGTACGGTTAGAGAAAAGTGCTAGCGGAATTAATGGTTCCGGAGATTTTTTCTCGATGAATAAGAAAATAATGAATGAAACGACGGCAAAGATTAATAGGCCGATAATTGTTATGTCGCCCCAGTTTTGCTTACTGCTACCTGTTAATAATGCATATAGTAGAGCGATCGTACTTAATGAGAAGACTGTTGCACCAAGATAGTCGATATGGTGTTTAGCGGGCTTAATAGATTCTTTGTAGTAAATGGCGATCATTAAGCAAGCGATAATTCCAAATGGGACGTTTAAGAAGAAAATATAACGCCAAGATAGAGAATCAACTAAAAATCCACCGACTAACGGTCCGATAACACCCGATACACCCCAAACGGCACTCATCCAACCTTGTGCTTTCGCGCGGTCTCTCGCTTCGCTATATAAGTCTCCAATAATCGTCATTGTAATCGGCATAACAGCACCAGCACCTATACCTTGAAGAGCACGGAAGAAGATTAATTGTTCCATTGATGTAACGAATCCGCAAAGCGCAGAACCGATTAAGAAGATTGTAGCTCCGATGAGTAAAACTTTTTTACGGCCGAATAAATCAGCTAACTTTCCGTATATTGGAGTCGAAACAGCTGTTGCAAGCATATAAATTGCATATACCCAACTAACAAGTTCGACGCCTGACAAATCACTCGTTATACGAGGGATCGCTGTACTAACAATCGTTCCTTCTACCGCAGAAAGAAACGTCATTAGCATTAAAGACATCATGACTTTTTTTCTCATATTTTTTCCCCTTACCCTTTTTCAAATATTCAACAATATAAAATATAAAGGTACTAAGGTATATAAAGCAACAAAAAAGCAATGGGAAGTTAGGAGGAGCGTATATTTGTCGTTCTTTGTCGGTAAGTTGATATATTTAAGAAAACGCCGATATATGTTGTAGAAACGCTGATATATTCGAGGAATCGCCGATATAATTGTAGAATCACTGATATAATTTCATATACCTAAAAAAAGAAACAGGAAGCCCTGTTTCTTTTTTAATATTGCATTTTCGCGTTTTCTCCAGCCGTTGTTCCGGCAATTCTACCAGTAACGAGAGCAGATGTAATATTATAGCCGCCAGTATAACCATGAATATCAAGAACTTCTCCGCAGAAATATACGCCGTTCGTGAATTTAGAAGACATTTCTTTCGGGTTAATTTCTTTAACGGATACACCGCCGCCAGTAACGAATGCTTTTTCAATTGACTGCGTACCATTTACATTCACAGTAAACTCTTTAAAGTCTTTCACAAGTGCACGAATTTTCTCGTGAGAAACTTGTCCAGCTTGTTCGCTGCCATCAATTTCATTCTTTTCTAATAAGAATAGGAAGTAACGTTCAGGAACATAACCTTTTAATACATTTTTAATCCCTTTTTTCGGATCTTCTTTCATTTGTTTCAGCATGCGCTGGAATAGTTGTTCACTATTTTCTTCTGGCAATGCATCGATACTCATTTGAATCGTATTCGTTTTAAACTTTTTCAGTGCTTTCACGACGAATTGGCTACAACGAAGAGCGGCAGGACCAGATAGGCCGAAATGAGTGAAGAGCATGTCCATTTTGTGAGAAATGATAGCTTTTCCTTTCGGGTTTAATACGCTTAAGTTAACATCGCGTAAAGCAAGACCTTGTAAGGAGCGATCACGAATAAATGGTTCGTTTGAAAGGATTGGTACTTCTGTTGGGAATAGCTCTGTAATTGTATGCCCAGCTTTTTCAGCCCAAGCGTATCCGTCTCCAGTAGAGCCAGTTTGAGGAACGGATTTTCCGCCAACAGCGATAACGACATGATTCGTTTCTAACACTTCGCCAGTTTGCAGTACGACTGCTTTCGTTTGACCGTTCTCATATTCAATTGTTTCAACGGGTGTATTCGTACGGATTTTTACACCTAAGTCTTTTAATCGTGTTAAAAGTGCGTCTACTACTGATTGTGCTTTATTTGATACAGGGAACATGCGACCATGATCTTCTTCTTTTAGTTGCACGCCAAGCTTTTCGAAGAATGTAATAATATCTTCATTATTGAAAATAGAAAAAGCGCTGTATAAGAAGCGACCGTTTCCTGGTATATGTTTAACGATCTCATCAAGTGGTAGACGGTTCGTTACGTTACAACGACCACCACCAGAAATCGCAAGTTTACGCCCTAGTTTATTTCCTTTATCAAGAAGTAAGACACTTGCGCCTTCTTCTGCAGCACCGATTGCAGCCATTAGCCCAGAAGGCCCGCCGCCGATGACAATAACATCATAATGCATAATATATCGACCTCATTTTCTACATTTCCTGCCTAAAAGAATAGCATGTTTTCCCTTAAAAGAAAAATAGAGTGAAGTACTGCTTAAGGAGAGAATTGTGGTACAATACAAAAGTTAGAGTTCAGCACTATCCTGCTATTTGTGGGCAATAAGACAAAAACCTTAAGATGTAAGAGAAATAAAAAGGGAATTTGGTAGCTCATAAATGCTCGAATAGTTCAACTAATAATCAGTGGGGAAGAACACCCACACTGATTAAAGTTTCACTTTATGTAGATGTAGGAGGATTTTTGTATGTCCGATTCGAAATTTCTGCGCGGAACGCTTATTGTTACGTTAGGGACATTTTTAGTAAAGTTCTTAGGCATGATTTACGTCTTTCCGTTTCATGCATTAGTAGGTACAGAAGGCGGAACGCTCTATACATATGGATACATTCCATATACGATCTTTTTAAGTATTGCAACGGCAGGGGTGCCGCTTGCTGTTTCCAAATTTGTTTCCAAATATAATGCGCTTGGCGATTATAAAACGAGCCGGAGAATGTTCCGTTCGGGAATGGTTATGATGATAGTAACAGGAGTTCTTTCGTTCCTAGTTCTATACATGACAGCGCCACTGTTTGCAGAAGCAATGCTTGGTAAACAAAGTATACACAGTAATGTAGAAGAAGTTACGACGATTATTCGTCTTGTAAGTTTTGCACTTATTGTTGTACCCGCAGCGAGTTTAATTCGTGGTTATTTCCAAGGTCACCAATCGATGGGACCGACTACTGTTTCGCAAATTATTGAACAAATTATTCGTATCGTCTTTTTATTAGCGGGTAGTTTTATCGTTATTAAAGTACTTGGCGGTACAGTTGCAACAGCAGTTGGGGTAGCGACATTTGCTGCGTTCGTTTCAGCAGTTGGAGCGCTCGGTGTACTCATTTGGTACTGGTTAAAACGTAAAAAACATTTGGATCAATATTTAATTGAACAAACTGTACCAGAATCGACAGTGAGTACGGTTCAATTATTTAAAGAATTATTTGCATATGCGATTCCTTACGTTGTAATTGGGTTAACAATTCCTTTATATCAACAAATTGATACATTGACATTTAACTCAATTATGCAAGCGATTGGCCAAGGTGATATCGCAGAGCGAGCGCTTGGTATTTTCACAATGTGGACGCATAAATTAATTATGATTCCTGTATCGCTTGCAACAGCGTTTAGTTTAACGCTTGTACCAGCGATTACAAAATCATTTACTGAAAAACAATACCGCTATTTAAAGTTACAAATTACACAAACATTCCAGGCAAATATGTTCTTAACATTGCCAGCAGTTGTCGGTATTTCAACACTTGCATATCCAATTTATACTGCGTTCTATGATTCAGATCCACTAGGTGGACAAGTATTAATGTGGTATGCACCGGTTGCGTTGTTATTCGCTTTATTTACAGTAACAGCAGCAATTCTGCAAGGGATCAATCAACAAAAACATGCGATTGTCGCGCTTATTATGGGTGTTATTTTGAAATTCGTATGTAACGTAATCTTTATTCGTTATTTCGGTACAGTTGGAGCGATTTTAGCAACTGCAGTCGGATTCTTAGCTTCAGTATGGTATACGAATCGACAAATCAAAAAACATGTACACTATTCATTTGGTGTTGTATATAAGAGAACTTTCCAAATTGCAGTATTAACACTTGTAATGGTCATTGCTGTAAAGTTATCACAATGGACTCTGTCCTTCATGATCTCACCTGATGGCCGAATGGGTGCTCTTATTACAGTTGTGGTTTGTGCAGGTATTGGTGGTCTTGTGTATGGATTGTTAGCAATTCGCACAGGAGTACTTGAACGAGTATTTGGCGGAGAAGCGTTAGAGAAAATCCAACGTAAACTTGGCAATAGATTCAAAATAAAGTTGAAATCAAAAGGGGCGTAATTACGTCCCCTTTTCTATGATAAACAAAGAAGGTGAAAAACGTGAGATTAGATAAATTATTAGCAAATATGGGATATGGAAGTAGAAAAGAAGTAAAGAAATTATTGAAAGACGGCGTTGTAAAAATTGATGGAACGCCAGTGAAAGATGCGAAGGTTCATGTAAATGTAGAAGAGCAAGAAGTTATGATTCACGGAGAAGTTGTGGAATATAAAGAGTTTGTTTATTTAATGTTGCATAAACCACAAGGCGTTATTTCAGCGACAGAAGATGATAATCATGAAACGGTAATAGATTTATTAGAGTTAGAAGACGCAATCTTTGATCCGTTCCCAGTTGGACGACTTGATATTGATACGGAAGGTTTCTTATTGATAACAAATGACGGGAAGTTATCACATCAATTGTTATCTCCGAAAAAGCATGTGCCGAAAAAATATTATGCACACGTTGCAGGAGTAGTAACAGAAGAGGATGTAAAAGAGTTTGCTAAAGGTGTTATTTTAGATGATGGCTATGAAACAAAGCCAGGTGCACTTACAATATTAAAAAGCGATGAGATTTCTGAAATCGAGCTTGTAATTACAGAAGGAAAGTTCCATCAAGTGAAGCGTATGTTTGAAGCGGTAGGGAAAAAAGTAGTCTACCTAAAGAGAACAGAGATGGGACCATTAGTATTAGATGAAGAGCTAGAACTTGGACAATACCGAGAGCTATCAGATGAAGAAGTAGAAATGTTAAAAACATATCAAGTAGATACTGAGAAATAGTGCTGTTTTTGGCGCAGAAAAGACCCCTTTCTAACGAGTTAGAAAGGGGTATGTATTTATTTACATACAATTATTTGTTCATTATGAGGTCATTCTCACTTTCTTTCCTGTTGTTGTCCACTTACCGCGGCAAGGGCTATACACGAGTTCATTAAACTGCAACACATTTAGATCACGTTGTATCGTTCGCGGTGTGATCCCGAACTCATCTACAAGGTCTTTCGTCGTTACCGTTCCGTTTTCATTGATGTACATATAAATTGATTTAATGCGTGTTAGCATACGAGTAGTTGTAGGTTTCAAGAGAAAACCACTCCTCTACTAGTTTTTTTGACCCCATTCAGGAAAGAAGGTCGTTACTACCATTGTACTCTACATGATAAAATTCATGCTTTAATCTACTTAAATTTTACAGAAATTTAACAAATATTCATATAGAAAAATATTGGTAGTTGACATTGTATATATGGTCAGTCAACTAACACATAAAATTCTACGTAAAACGCCAAATTCCTGCAAATTTTTTTAGAAAAATAAAAGAAAAACTAATAAGAAATATCTGAAATATTACAATTGTTAGGTATTTAAGTTTCGTATATGGCATAAGAGATTTCGGTTTGTTATGATGAAAGAAACAATATAGTGAAGGATGGATGCGTGATGTCAGCGATTAATTGGACAGAAGAAGTTGCAAAACGAAAAGATGATTTAATTTGTGATACACAACAATTTTTACAAATTAAAAGTGTATGGGAAGAAGAATCAGCGAAAGAGGGCGCACCATTCGGTGAAGGTGTAGAAAAAGCTTTATCTTTCATGTTACATAAAGGAGAAACTGAAGGTTTTGCTTCTAAAAATTTAGAAGGGTATGCAGGTCATCTTGAAATGGGACAAGGAGAAGAGTTAGTAGGTATTCTTTGTCACGTTGATGTTGTGCCAGAAGGAGATGGCTGGACGACTCCGGCATATAGTGCAGATATTCGCGATGGAAAGATTTTTGCACGTGGTGCAATTGACGATAAAGGCCCAACGATGGCAGCTTATTATGCGATGAAAATTGTGAAAGAATTAGGTTTGCCTCTTTCAAAACGCGTTCGCATGATTTTAGGAACAGATGAGGAAAGCAATTGGAAATGTGTAGATCACTACTTTAAAAACGAAGAAATGCCAACAATCGGTTTTGCGCCAGACGCAGATTTTCCAATTATTAATGCAGAAAAAGGAATTTCTGATATACAAGTTGTGCAAAGTGGTAGTGAAGAAAAGAAAGGTACATATGAACTTGTTTCATTTGAATCAGGTCGCCGTTTAAATATGGTTCCTGATTTTGCAGAAGCGATTATTACAGGAGAAGATGTAAATGCACTTACAGTAGCATATGAAGAGTATTTACAAACTGCTAAAAAAATAGGTGAAGCAATTGTAGAAGGTAATACGGTGACGTTGCAAATTAAAGGGATTTCAGCTCACGGATCTACTCCAGAGAAGGGTGAGAATGCAGGTTTATTACTGGCAAACTTCTTAACTACAGTTGCTCTTGATGGAAAAGGGTCTTCGTTTGCATCGTTTGTAACAGAAACATTTACAGGAGATATTTTAGGAGAGAAAGCTGGTATTTCTTATAAAGACGATATTAGCGGACCGTTAACTGTGAATGTTGGTCGCCTTTCTTATACGAAAGAGAATGGTGGTAATTTAGGATTAAATGTACGTTACCCGGTTACGACTAACTTTGACGAAATGATTGCAAAGTTAAAAGAATACGTTGGTAATCATGGATTTAAAGTGGCGGATTATTCAAACTCTCGCCCGCATCATGTTGATAAAGACCACGTGTTAATTCGTACGTTGCAGCGCGTATATGAAGAACAAACAGGAGAAAAAGCAGAACTATTAGCAATCGGCGGTGGTACTTACGCTCGTTCATTGAAAGCTGGCGTTGCGTTTGGTCCGTTGTTCCCTGGAAAAGAAGAACTTGCGCATCAAAAAGACGAATACATTGAAATTGAAGACTTATTAAAAGCAACAGCAATTTACGCGCAAGCAATTCATGAATTAGCGAAGTAATGGATATATAAATAAGAAGAGGCCGTCCCGATACATATTTTGGGACGGTTTTCTGTTACGTATAGGTTGCTTTTCTTATCGTATTTAGTTGTTAAGTCGATATAATTTCATTTATCCCGCATTAACGGGCAGTAAGACCCCCACTTTAAAATTTAGCGAAAGCGAAGAAGTTAGGTGGGGATCAACTGCCCGTAAAAGCCCGATTGGTGAGGGCTGATAATCAGTAGGGGATGGACAAAACCCCCACTGATTAAAGTTTCACTTTATTAACGCGACCCTAACTTGGTTAGACTTGTAGGGAAGTTTGATTCTATTTAATTGAATGAGATAAGAAAGAAAAGCAACAATAGAAAGAAGGAGAAGATGTACATGGAGCCGCATTATTTTGTCGCGATTACGTTACCGAACCATATAAAAGAAGTGCTGTCTAACTATAAAGAGGAAATGCAGGAGGAATTACCATTTCGTTCATGGGTACATAAAGAAGACTACCATATTACCCTTTCATTTTTAGGTAGTGCAACAGAGGAACAATTAGAAGGAATAAAGAATGGATTACAAACCCTTACAGAAACGCAAGAACTAGCGTTCACATTACAAGGATTTTCTACGTTCGGTATGGAAGATAGGCCGCGTATTTTTTGGTCGAAGGTAAGCGAGAATTACGATTTGCTTCAATTACAAAAGCAAGTGCACGCTATGTGTGAAGGGAATGGATTTTCTTTAGAAGCGCGCCCGTATCATCCGCATATTACTGTTGCTCGTAAATGGGTAGGAGAAGAGAAGTTTGATTTAGAACATATAAAGGAAGTACCTGAAATATCATTTCAAGCGGATACGATTACTTTATATGAATCTCACGTGAAGGAGACACCGAAGTATAAAGCGATTGCTGAAATAAAATTACAAAAATAGAATGTATGAAAACGTTTTTTATACAGGTGAATATACTATAGAGAATAATGAGTTACTGTATAGGGCTTTAATGATAAGAAAAGTCTTATCATTAAAGCTCGTTTCATCCCTCTATTTGCGGGCAGTAAGACTCCTACCTCAAAATTAGGATCAAGCAAAGAAGTTAGGTGGGAGATCAACTGCCCATAAAGGCCCAATTGGTGAAGGTTAATAATCAGTGGGGTAAAGCTTTCCCGCTGATTAAAGTTTCACTTTATTTTAACTTTAAGAATGATGGTGATTTTTTTATGTTGAAAGTAAAACGTCCATTTGATGCCTATTTAGATGAAATGAATAAAATTACAATTTTGCTCCCACATGCGTATGGAACAAGCCGGACATTTCGTTTGCAAGAAGGAAGTAACGTGAAAGATTTACCGATTGCTCATACAATTGCGCTTCCGGATGCAACGAAGTATGAGTGCTTTATAGAAGAGCCGCTAGATGTGGGGAAGTATTATACAGTACGAGATGAACGGAATGAAGAAACAGATTTACAAATAGGTGCTGTCATAAGAACAGCGATTTTCGATGAAAAGTATTATTACGAAGGTACAGATTTAGGGGCTGTTTATCAAAAAGAAGCAACGACATTTAAAGTATGGGCTCCAACTGCGAGGCTTGCGAAAGTAAGGATTTATAAAAGTGATAAAGAATATACCGATCATGAAATGTATAGAGGAGAAAGTGGGGTTTGGACTCATACATTACAAGGTAATTTAGCTGAAGAAAAGTATACATTTCTTGTTTGTATTAATTTAATATGGAATGAAGCAGTGGATCCTTACGCAAAGTCAGTGACTGTAAATGGGAAGTACGGCGTTGTTATCGATTTGGAAAAGACAAATGTAACAAGACGAGAGCAATTACCACCATTACACGCAATGACAGATGCCATACTGTATGAACTGCATATTCGTGATGCCACTATTCATAAGGGCAGTGGAGTGAGTAAAAAAGGAACATATAAAGGGCTAATGGAAGAAGGGACAACAGGGCGAAATGGGACGTTAACAGGCTTGTCTCATATAAAAGATTTGGGTGTTACACATGTTGAATTATTGCCTTTATGTTGTTTCGGTGGTGTAGATGAGGCGAATCCTTCTTCTGCATATAATTGGGGTTACAATCCATTATATTACAATGCGCCTACGGGATTTTATGCTACAAACCCTTCTGACCCGTATAACAGGATAGTAGAGTGTAAGCAACTAATTGAAACATTTCATGAGCACGGCATTAGGGTGATTATAGATGTTGTATACAATCATGTGTATGAAAGAGAGCTATCATCATTTGAAAAGCTTGTCCCAGGATATTATTTTCGTCATGGTGAAGATGGTATGCCTTCTAATGGGACGGGAGTCGGGAATGATATAGCATCTGAACGGAAAATGATGAGGAAATTTATTGTAGAGTCTATTTTATATTGGCTTACTGAATACAATGTTGATGGATTCCGATTCGACTTAATGGGAATTTTAGATGTTGATACAATGAATATAATAGAAAAAGAAGTACGAAACATAAAGCGAGATGCATTGTTATTAGGAGAAGGGTGGGAGCTACAAACACCACTTCCTCTAGAGGAAAAAGCAACGTTAAATAACGCAAAGAAAATGCCGCATATTGCGCAATTTAATGATCAATTTCGTGATGGGATAAAAGGGAGTACCTTTCATATAAATAAGCGTGGGTTTGCATTTGGTGGGCATGTAGACTGTAATCATTTGCAGTATATAGCATCGGGAAGTCTTTTGAGTATGAAAGAAACAGGTCTGTTTCTAGAGCCTGTGCAAAGCATTAACTATGTAGAATGTCATGACAATATGACGATGTGGGATAAACTAATGCGGAGTAATGAAGAACCAGAAGAGATTTTGAAAAAACGTCACCTTCTAGCGAGCGCAATGGTGATTCTTTCGCAAGGCATTCCTTTCTTACATGCTGGGCAAGAGTTTTATCGTACGAAGCAAGGAAATGAAAATAGTTATAATGCAAATGATGAAATTAATCAATTAGATTGGGATCAAAAAGAGGAAGAGATAGAGACCGTTAACTATATAAAAGGTTTAATTGCGATTCGCAAAGAGCACAGAGCATTCCGATTACAAAACGCAGACCTTATAAAAAAGCACATGACTTTTTTGCAAACATCTCCAGAAGTACTTGCATATCACCTAGAGCATGCAGAATCATTTGGACCGTGGAAAGAGATTATAGTTTTATTTAATAGCGGTTTAGAAGCTAAAACGGTGCAACTTCCGAAAGAAGAAACGTGGCATGTGTTAGTAAACGAAAAGCAAGCGAAAATAGAGCCAATTTCTTCATTTAGAGGAAAGGAACTTAGGCTCGCTCCGATTAGCACGTATATATTGACGATAATGTGACAAATCGCTACTTGACGATGAGAATGTAATAAATGTAGAATTGACAAAGGTGACGATTTTGATAAGTTGTCATTCTATGACAGGTTTTGTAAAATAAAATAGAGAGTTTTTGGCTTATGCCAAGTTTTCTTTTCATTTACAGTAAAATATATGAATCCACAACATATGTAGAAATGTTGCGGTTTTTCTTTTCATAACTATAAAAGATAAGGATTTGTTAACGGGTAATGAATATGGAATGGTTGGAACAATTATTAGGAAAAGAGTGGAGTCTTGTACCGGCTGGTGGAGTAACGGGCGATGCGTATATTGCGCAAAACGGACAACAGAAGTTATTTTTAAAGCGGAATACATCGCCCTTTTTAGCGGTATTGTCAGCAGAAGGAATTGTTCCAAAATTACTTTGGACAAGAAGGGTAACGAACGGTGATGTAATTTCTGCTCAAAAATGGCTTCCGGGACAGAAGCTAGAGCCAGAGGATATGAAACTAGAACGTGTTGCGAAACTTTTGAAGAAAATACACTCTTCTAAAGCGCTTGTACAGATGATTCAAAGACTTGGGAAGCAGCCGCTTCACGCACAAGAGTTATTACAACAACTGCAACTGGTTTTAAGAGGAGATATAAGGGATGATGAAACAATTCAGCAAGGCCTTCAATATTTAATGGATTCATTAAAAGATATTGAATACAATGAATTCGTTGTATGCCATTGTGATGTGAACCATAACAACTGGCTATTGTCGGATGAAGATGAGTTGTTTTTAATTGATTGGGATGGAGCTGTAATTGCTGACCCAGCTCTAGACCTCGGTATGTTATTATATTGGTACATTCCGCGCCACGAATGGAGCGAGTGGCTCAAATATTATGATATTGAAATGGATGAATCGCTGCTTAGGCGTATGAGATGGTATGTAATAGCACAAACGATTTTGTCTATGCAATGGCACACAACAAAAAAACAGCAAGCAGAAGCTGAATATTGGCATCAATATTTACAGCAACTACTTGCTTCAGAGTAATACTTAAGAAAAATTGTCCATTCCAGCAATCCACTGAGTAAGTTGTTCTTGATTATTGGAAATGTGGTTGTCCAAATTAGAGGAAGATTTACCCGATTGACTATAAGAATATACATCGTTTAGCATTGCTTTAGCGTCACTACTTATACTATCGTTTGCGAGTAACGATTGAATGAGACGCTCTAATTGCTCGCATTCAGAAACTGTCCCGCAACAATCACTTTGGTGATTGACTAAAATATCTTTCAGCACTTCTAATTGATGTTGTTGATTAATTGGCATGAACGGATCATCCTTTCGATTGTTTTTCTCTTCAAATGTACGAGAAAAAGCTGTTTCGTCATGGAATGTTTAATGCTGTATGTAGTTTTTATCAAAATGGTACATCTTATACTTGAAAGAAACGGACCGAGTGCTCGTACGTACTTGGTTTTTTGTTTGGGAGATTGATTAAAACAGAGAGAAGGAATTATTCCTTTAAAATAGCTATGTAAAGAGAGGGAGACATCTATGCGTTTAAGACATAAACCATATGCAATGGATCGAATTAATGAGTATTCACATATCGTAATTGGAAACCCAGAGGAGCGCGCTGGTAACTGGAAAGAAGTATTTGGAAATGAGCAACCAATTCATATTGAAGTAGGTACAGGTCGTGGCCGCTTTATGTACGATATGGCAAAAGCAAACCCACATATTAATTATATTGGAATTGAAAAATTCACAAGTGTTGTTGTAGATGCACTTGATAAATTAATTGAAGAAGAAGTACCGAACTTAAAGTTAATTAATAAAGATGCTGAAGATTTAACAGTTTTCTTTGCAAAAGGTGAGATTGACCGCGTTTATTTAAACTTCTCAGACCCATGGCCGAAGAATCGTCATACGAAGCGTCGTCTAACGTATAAAACATTTTTACGCAATTATGAAGAAGTGTTAGTAGAAGGTGGAGAAATTCATTTCAAAACAGATAACCAAGGTTTATTTGAATACTCTCTAATGAGTATGGCTGAGTATGGTATGTTATTAACTTACCTGAGCCTAGATCTTCATAATAGTGATTATGAAGGAAACATTATGACAGAATACGAAGAGAAATTCTCAAGTAAAGGTCATCGTATTTACCGAGTTGAAGCAAAATATCGCACAGAGCCTATGCAGTAATGCATAGGTTTTTTTGTAACTAAAATAATCGGAATTTTATGTTAATATTGAAAGGAAAGGGGGATGAAAAATGGAACAGTTACAAATTGGAGATATAAAAGTGACGTGGCTAAAAGGCGGGAACACACATTTAGATGGAGGAGCAATGTTTGGTGTTGTACCGAAAGTGCTTTGGTCACGTAAATATAAACATAATGATACAAATCATATTTATTTACGAACAGATCCGTTACTTTTGCAAACGAAAGACGGTAATATGCTCATTGATTCCGGAATAGGAAACGGTAAATTGAATGAGAAGATGAAGCGAAATCAAGGTGTAACAGAAGAGTCATCGGTTTATAAATCATTAGAAAAACTAGATTTAAAACCTGAAGATATTCAGTATGTCTTAATGACACACCTGCATTTTGATCATGCATCTGGTTTAACGAAATGGGAAGGTGATCACCTTGTACCATCGTTTCCGAATGCGAAAGTTTACGTAAGCGAAACAGAATGGAATGAAATGAGGAACCCAAATATCAGGTCGCGCAATACATATTGGAAGGAAAATTGGGAGCCGATTGTAGATCAAATTGCTACATTCCAGCAAGAAATAGAAATTACGGATGAAATAAAAATGGCGCATACAGGTGGTCATAGTGATGGACATGCAGTTATTGCTTTAGAAAGCAAAGGTGAAACGATGATTCATTTAGCAGACCTATTGCCGACGCACGCACATCAAAATGTACTATGGGTGATGGCCTACGATGATTATCCAATGACATCAATTGAAAATAAGAAAAAGTGGATGGAGTACGGCGCTGAAAACGATGCTTGGTTTACGTTTTATCATGACGCGTATTACCGTGCAGTAAAGTGGAATAAGGAAGGACATATTGTAGAAAAGATAGAGCGGAAAACGAGTGTAGAAGCATAAAAATAGGAGGTTGTTCCAGAATATTTGCTGGAGCAGCCTCCTATTTAGATATGCTATATAAATAATGAAGCATATCTCCATTATAATATTTAGTCATGAATTCTTTTTCTTTAATCATACCAAGCTTCTTAGCAACTTTTTGTGAAGCAATATTGTCATGTTTAATAATTGAATAGACTTTTGACAGTCCTAATTCATTAAAAGCATATTCTTTAATGCTTTTGGTAATTTCACTTGCGTAACCTTTATGCCAAAACTCTTTTTTTAACAAATATCCAATTTCTATGACCTGTTCAACATCGGTATCCTGCATACTTAAACCGGCATTTCCTATAAATTCATCAGTTTCTTTTAGATACATCCCCCATAAGCCAAAGCCAAAATCTTTATATCGTTTTATATTTCTATCTAACCAGGATTGAACATCAGCATCAGAAAAATTGTGCTCATAAGCATACATTACATCTGGATCTTGCAACATCATTTTTAAATCATCAAAATCATCTTGTCGCATTTCCTTTAGGCATAAGTATTCGGTTTCTAATATCATCTAACATCGATACTCCTTTTATTTCTTTCACAATTAAAAAATAAGAGGTTCACCTAATGGGAACCCTCCTTTTTATGCTGCTATAACCTCTAAAACAGTACCTGTTTTAGCATCAACTAAAAATTCAAATCGTTCTTGTATATCATCTAACATTGTTGTAAGACCGCCACGATAAACTTCGTATGCGACATCATATTTTTCAAATGCCTCTGGAACCATATGTACCCAAGAGCCAGTAATTTCACCTTTATGACTTAATGCTTGTTTCACCATTTTCAATGCTTTTTCTGAAGAAATATGGGATTGTTCTTGTACTTTGTTTGCAACAAGATAACCAGCTGCGAACCCAACGCCAAGACCTGCTACTAAACCTTTCCAGCTCATATATTCACCTCAATTCTATAAAATAAAAATAGTGTACCAATAATAATTATAAAGCAAATACAGTTAAAAAAGAAGAAACTAGAAACATTTCGAAAATTTCGTTACAATAAAAGAGGTATTCTACTAAGGTTTGAAAGAAGGGGACTTCGTGAATAAAGAGACATTACAATTATTTCGTACGTTAACAGAATTACAAGGTGCATCAGGTTTTGAGCATGATGTACGCCGTTTTATGAAGCAAGAATTAAGCAAATATGCGGATGAAATTGTACAAGACGGTTTAGGTAGCGTATTTGGCCTGAAAAAAGGGGACGAAACTGGCCCACGTGTTCTTGTAGCAGGTCATATGGATGAAGTAGGTTTCATGGTTACGCAAATTACGAAAAACGGAATGCTTCGTTTTCAAACGTTAGGCGGCTGGTGGAGCCAAGTGCTATTAGCACAACGTGTACAAGTTATGACGAAGAATGGTCCTGTTGTTGGGGTTGTTGGTTCTATTCCTCCTCATTTATTAAGTGATGCGCAACGTGCAAAACCGATGGATATAAAAAATATGTTAATTGATATAGGTGCAGATAGCTATGAAGATGCGATTGAAATTGGTGTAAAACCAGGACAACAAATCGTGCCAATCTGCCCGTTTACGCCGATGGCAAACGAAAAGAAAATTATGGCGAAAGCTTGGGACAACCGTTACGGATGTGGCCTTGCAATCGAATTATTAAAAGAATTAAAAGATGAAACATTACCAAACACATTATACTCTGGTGCGACTGTACAAGAAGAAGTTGGTCTTCGCGGTGCACAAACTGCTGCAAATATGATTCAACCAGACATTTTCTATGCGCTTGATGCAAGTCCAGCAAACGATGCATCTGGTGACAAAACACAGTTCGGTCAATTAGGAAAAGGTGCTCTTCTTCGTATTTATGATCGTACGATGGTAACGCATAGAGGAATGCGCGAATTCATTTTAGATACAGCAGAAACACACAACATTCCGTACCAATACTTTATTTCACAAGGTGGTACAGATGCGGGCCGTGTACATACAAGTAACTCAGGTATCCCATCAGCAGTAATTGGTGTTTGCGCACGTTACATTCATACACATGCTTCTATTTTACATGTTGATGATTATGCGGCAGCAAAAGAACTCATTACGAAGCTTGTAAGAGCAACGGATAAAACGACGTTAGAGACAATTAAGAATAACGCGTAGGAGAAGAAGGGCGAAAAACCCTTCTTTTTTTAGGTTGAATAGATGACCCAGCGGTGTGTGGTGGCGGTTAGTGCTTAATAGGTGCTCGAATGGTGTATTAAGACCGTGGGTAGGAAGAAAGAAGAAGCCTGTTTTTTTGTTTAGGACCAATAATATTGTGGAAAGCCATCTTCTTTTATAGGTAGAAGGGATTCCACTGTGGTGTGTGATAGTGGTTGGTACTTAATTTGTGCCGAAGCGGATATTGGATGGAACAAAATGATGAATTTTTATAGAGGTGAACGAAATGAAAGTAGTAGTTGGATCGAAGAATAAAACGAAAGTTGGTGCTGTAGAGAAGGTTTGGAAAGATGCTACAATTACATCTCTTTCTGTTCCTTCAGGGGTAGCAAATCAGCCGTTTACAGATGAAGAGACGATGCAAGGAGCGGTTAATAGAGCGAAGCGAGCGCTACAAGAAGGAGAAGCTCAAATTGGTATTGGATTAGAAGGTGGCGTAATGAAAACGGAGCACGGTTTATTTATGTGTAACTGGGGCGCGCTAGCAACAAATACCGGTAAAACATTCGTTGCAGGCGGTGCACGTATTAAGTTACCAGATGATTTTTTAGCACCTCTTGAAGATGGCAAGGAGTTAAGTGAAGTGATGGAAGAGTTTGTACAAAGAAAAGATATTCGTAGTCACGAAGGTGCTATCGGTATTTTTACAGATGATTATGTCGACCGCACGGAATTATTTGTACACGTTGTTAAGTTACTTGTTGGGCAATATAAGTATGACGAAAAGCAAGCATAAACCTTGCACCATGCGCGATGTATGGTAGTATAAAAGAAAGATTATAACATGAAAAAATGCACTCGTTAGAGGAGGAAATATAGATGAAATCATTAGAAAGCATGGAGCAATTCCAACAATTGAAAAATGAAGAGAATGTGGTCTTTATGTTCTCAGCAGAATGGTGCCCAGACTGCCGTTTTGTAGACCCGTTTATGCCAGAAGTAGAAGAGAAATATAGTGATTTCTCATTTTACTATGTAGATCGTGATGAGTTTATTGATCTATGCGTAAAATTAGACGTATTTGGCATTCCGAGCTTTGTAGCGTACAATAAGGGTGAAGAAACAGGTCGCTATGTAAACAAAGATCGTAAAACACAAGAGCAAATCGAAGAGTTCATTGAAGGTTTAAAATAAGGCAATTTGCCAATTGAATTGTAAAACAACCTCTACCTTCGCGGGGGAGGTTATTTTTTTGGAAGGGAGGAAAAAGAGATGAAGATGACAAGTAAAAAGATGAAAGACGAGTTAATGAAGAAATTATCTCGCCCAGAATGGGACTTTCAGTATGATAGCGAGAAAGAAGTTCTACGTATAGAACAGAAAGACTCGAAAAAAGGTATTAACGTATCGCTTCCAGGAGTTGTGGCAAAATGGGAAGTGAATAAAGAAAAAGCAATTGAAGAGGTTGCTTATTACGTACAAGAAGCGTTAATTGCGATGCATAAAGAAGAAAATAGCGCAGCGAAAATTTTACCTGTTATTCGCTCTACTTCTTTCCCGAAACAAGCAGAAGAAGGAAATCCGTTTATTATGACGGATCATACGGCGGAAACACGTATTTACTACGCGTTAGATTCGAATAAAACGTATCGACTCATTGATGAGCGTCTATTACAAAAATTAGAACTTACAGAGCAACAAGTGCGTGAGATGGCATTATTCAACGCTCGCTCATTAGGTTATGAATTTAAACAAGAAACAGTAGCAGGGAATACATTCTACTTTTTAAACACAAATGATGGGTATGATGCGACGCGTATTTTAAACGAATCGTTACTACAATCGATGCGTGAAAAGATTTCTGGTGACATGGTTGTTGCTGTTCCTCACCAAGATGTATTAATTGTTGCTGATATCGTCAACGAAATCGGTTATGATATTATTGCACAAATGACAATGAAATTTTTTGCCGAAGGGCATGTTCCGATTACATCACTTTCATTCGTATATGAAGATGGAGACTTCGAGCCAATCTTTATTTTAGCGAAGAATCGGAAGAAGACAGACGGAAAAGAGAAAGGATGAACGAAGTGAACGTTTTTTACAACCTTGAAGGAATTGGTGACACTCTAATTGTTGCCTTACAAGATATTACTTTAGAGAACCGTACTTTTGATCGCAAAGGAGATGTTGCACGCGTATACGATCGTGAAAGCAATGTAACAGCAGGATTCAACATCTTTAATGCGTCTTCTTACTTAGAAGTAAAAGAAACAGGTAACCTAACATTAACGAAAGAATTTGTAGAAAAAATCAACGGGATTTTAGCGAAGAACGGCTTTGAAGAAACAGTAGAAGCAGATCTTTCTCCAAAATTTGTTGTAGGCTATGTAGCTGAAAAAGAGAAGCATCCAAATGCTGATAAGCTAAACATTTGTAAAGTAGAAATCGGTACAGAAACATTACAAATCGTATGTGGCGCACCGAACGTTGATGCAGGACAAAAAGTTGTCGTTGCAAAAATCGGCGCTGTAATGCCAAGCGGTATGTTAATTAAACCAGCTGAACTTCGCGGTGTTCCTTCTTCTGGAATGATTTGTTCAGCACGTGAATTAGAGCTTCCAAATGCTCCACAAGAAAAAGGTATTCTTGTATTAGAAGATAGCTTTGAAGTTGGACAAGAGTTCAAATTTTAATTGATGTAAGAAAAGAGAGGTTGTCCTTTTGGACAGCCTCTCTTTTCTGTTGAATCATTGATATATTGCGAGTTGTGACAGATATATTCAAAAAATCGTTCATATGATAAGGATGTCACCTTTTTTCTCAAAAACTATATTGTATTTTATAAACAAACTAGTTAAAATTTAGAAAAATAGAAGGGGATAGACGTATGAAACAACAACTAAAAATCGCAGAACTTCTGAAACGAATTGAAACTTCAAAACAGCAAGATATCGAACTAGGTTCCTATGAAATATATGTGTTTAGCGAAAATGAATTAGAAAAAGGACAAATCGGTTATCGATATGATAAACATAAAAATTCATTAATAAGTGAAGAACATGGAAAATGGAAAGAAGAATGGATTGTTATCGGATATGAAACAGATATGGGGGATCCGATTTTCGTAAATGTGGCTGATGGTGCGTATTTAGTTTATACGGCAGAGCGTGGTACAGAAACATGGCAACCCGTTCATATTGGAAATATGGATGAGATTATAAAACAATTATAAAAAACTTTGAGACCGGTGCAAAGTGATGGGAGAAACACATGAAGTATATAAAAATAATGAGCATGATTGTATTCATTGGAATATATATGGGAGGTTGTTCGCAAGAAGAGCCGAAAAAAGAAGTAACATCTTCTATGCAGGAAAAAAAACAAGATAACAGGGAAGACGCACCGGTAGAAAAGCAGCAAGAAGAACAAGAAAAGAAAGAAGAACCGCAAGCAGTTCAAACGAATGAGCAAGTGGAGCAGAAGCAGGAGGAAGTGCCGGCCGAGGAAAAGAAAGAGGAAGCTACGCCAGCGCAGCCAACAGAGCAACCGCTGCAAAATAATGAACAAAAAGTAGAGAGTAATGAAAAACAAGGAAAGTTTCTTGTTGTTATTGATCCGGGGCATCAACAAAAAGCAAATTTAAATTTGGAGCCGATTGGGCCAGGAGCAACGACGCAAAAATATAAAGTGACAGATGGTACAACTGGTGTTGTGACGAAAAAAAGAGAGGCTGTTCTTGTATTAGAAATGGCTTCCGTATTAAAAGAAAAGTTAGAAGCAAAGGGAATACAAGTATTAATGACGAGAACGTCACAAGATGTGGATATAAGTAATAAAGAACGCGCGACATTTGCGAATGATCATAAGGCGAATTTATTTTTACGTCTTCATGCAGATGGCTCTGAAAATCCGAATCAAAGTGGATTTGCTGTATTAACGCCGGCAGAAGGAAGTCCGTACACGAAAGAGATTTATGCTGAAAGTCTTCAAATCTCTCAAACGATTGTAAATAAAATGAGAGAGAATCATCAAGTGAAAGTAAATGGAATTAAATTCAGGGATGACCTTTCTGGATTTAATTGGGCAAAGGTTCCTGGCGTACTATTAGAACTTGGATTTATGTCAAATTCTGAAGAAGATAAAAAATTATCTGACCCACAGTATGTAAATTCTTTATTGCAAAGTGTAACGGATAGTGTAGATGAGTATCGGAAGAGTAAAGCTTAAACGCAGTCTTACATGGAAGGCTGCGTTTTTCCATATGAAAACACTCGTAAATTAGAATGTTATGGATAAATATGACATGCTTAATTTTACCTGCACTTTTTGCCGAATGCTGATACAATAAAGGATGTTACTATTTAGTAGAAAGAGTGGTAAGCATGTTAGATTGGATGAAAAAGCTGTTTAACAAAGAGGAAGAACAAACAGCGATAAATAAAGAAGTACCAAAGCAAATCGAAAGTCAGCCGAAGATCCCTCGTGTAAACCACTACACTGAAGCAAGAGAAGCACAAATGGCAAGTCGGAATGCAGGTAAATGCCGTTTTCCATTAGTACCGGATAATGGGTTCGATGAAGAGGATGTTATAGCAACAGGGCATTTTGAAGAACAACCTGTTCAAGTTGTAACATATGAAAATCAGCCTACTCAAAGAGGGGTCAAAGTGGAAAGAAGTAGACGACAGTATGTGGAAAAGGTAGTTTCTACATATGAAGAGCCGGCAGTACAATATGAACCGGAGAGAGAGCCTGTCGTAAAGAAAGCATCTGCACCTTCGCAAGAAAGTAACCGTAGACCATTTCGTCCAACAGAAATGATCTCGCCAATTTACGGATATAATCGTCCTTCTGTAGAGAAAAAGGTAGAAAAGCAGAAGGAAAAAAAGGAAAGAGAAGATCTTGAAATATCTGTAGAGGGCAAATCAGTCGTTGATGCATGGTTAGAGAAAAAAGGATATACATTATCTGATTTCTCAGAAGGACAAGCAACGAATTCTTCCAGTCATGAAGGTGTTGATCAGCGAGATCAACAAAGTAAAAAGGAAGAAAAGTCAGTTGTCGATCAATGGCTAGAGAAAAACGGTTATGAAACTGAACGCCAAGAGCCTATAGTAGAAGAAAAAGAAGTGGTTCAAGAAATTAGTGCACAGCAGGCAGTTCCAGCGGGTGAAGTACCTCATCAAACAATTGCTGAGCGTATGGAAGATGCTAAGCAAGAAAGTGATGTAGTGGTCAAAAACATTCTACAAACAGAATTAGTAGATTCTAAAGTAGAGCACGAGGATACAATATTATCAGAAGAAACTAAACGTAATACAGAAATAGAACAACCTACTATTGAAGTAGAAAAGCAAGCTCCAGCAGAATCAGTGATTGTCAAAGCAGAAGAAAAACTTGAAGAAACAATCATCGTGAAAATACCAGAAGAAGTGGAAGTAATTGCAGAAACAGAAGAGTCAGAAGAAGTGGAAGTAATTGCAGAAGCAGAAGAGCTAGAAGAAGTGGAAGTAATTGCAGAAGCAGAAGAGTCAGAAGAAGTAGAAGTAATTGCAGAAGCAGAAGAGTCAGAAGAAGTGGAAGTAATTGCAGAAGCAGAAGAGCTAGAAGAAGTGGAAGTAATTGCAGAAGAACAACAAGTTGTAGAAGAAGCGCCGATTGCGGAAGAGCAGTCAGTTGTAGAAGAAGCGCCGATTGCGGAAGAGCAGTCAGTTGTAGAAGAAGCGCCGATTGCGGAAGAACAACGAGTTGTAGAGGAAGCACCGATTGCAGAAGGACAACAAGTTGTAGAAGAAGCACGGATTGCGGAAGAGCGACAAGTTGTAGAGGAAACACCGGTCTCAGAAGAGCAACCAATTGTACAAAAAGAAGAACCAAAACGTCAGAAAAAGCGCCATGTCCCATTTAATGTTGTTATGTTGAAACAAGACAGAACGCGATTAATGGAAAGACATGCGGCTAGAGTAAATGCAATGCAACCTTCTATGAGTGAACGAGTAGAGAATAAGCCTGTCCAACAAGTAGAAGAAACACAAGTGCTACAAGTGGAAGAAAAGCCAATGCAGCAAGTAGTAGTGGAACCACAAGTGGAAGAAAGACCAATGCAACAAAGACCAATGCAACAAGTGGCAGTAGAACCACAAGTGGAAGAGAAACCAGTGCAACAAGAGGTAGTAGAACCACGAGTGGAAGAACAACCAGTGCAACAAGAGGTAGTAGAACCACAAGTGGAAGAACAACCAGTGCAACAAGAGGTAGTAGAACCACAAGTGGAAGAGAAATCAACGCAGCAAGTGGTGGTAGAGCAAGTACAAAAGCCAACTTCAAGTACGGAAGTACAAGAGAAAGCATATGTTGTAAATCAAAGAGAGAACGATATGCGAAATGTATTGCAAACACCACCGACATATGCAATTCCGCCATTAACATTGTTGTCAATTCCGCAGCAGGCAGCTTTAGATAATACGGAATGGTTGGATGAACAGAAAGAATTATTAGATACAACATTTAATAATTTCCACGTTGGTGCACATGTTATTAACGTATCGCAAGGTCCAGCGGTAACTCGTTTTGAAGTACAGCCAGACCCAGGTGTGAAAGTAAATAAAATTACAAACTTAAGTGATGATATTAAACTGAGTTTAGCAGCGAAAGATATTCGTATTGAAGCACCGATTCCAGGGAAGAGTGCGATTGGAATCGAAGTTCCAAATAAAGAAAGTAAGCCAGTATTCCTTCGTGAAATTTTAAGAAGTCCTGTGTTTACAAAGAGCGAATCACCGCTTACAGTTGCGCTAGGACTTGATATTTCAGGCGATCCAATTGTAACGGATATTCGAAAAATGCCACATGGACTTATTGCGGGTGCAACGGGTTCTGGTAAAAGTGTGTGCATTAACGCAATTTTAACGAGCATTTTATATAAAGCGAAACCGCATGAAGTGAAGTTAATGTTAATCGATCCGAAGATGGTTGAGCTTGCACCATACAATTCTGTTCCGCATCTTGTAGCACCTGTTATTACGGATGTAAAAGCAGCGACAGCTGCATTAAAGTGGGCGGTTGAAGAAATGGAGCGTCGTTATGAATTGTTTGCGCACGCTGGTGCTCGTGATTTAACTCGTTATAATACGATTGTAAGTGGGCGAGAAATTCCAGGAGAGACATTACCTTATATCGTTATTGTCATTGACGAGTTAGCCGATTTAATGATGGTAGCACCTGGTGATGTTGAGGAAGCGATTTGTCGTATTGCGCAAAAAGCACGTGCTTGTGGTATTCATTTATTAGTAGCAACGCAGCGTCCGTCTGTAGATGTTATTACAGGTTTAATTAAGTCAAACATTCCAACGCGTATTGCGTTTACTGTATCATCTCAAGTTGATTCGCGTACGATTATTGATATTGGGGGCGCGGAGAAATTACTTGGCCGTGGTGATATGCTATTTTTAGGAAACGGTACGTCTAAACCAGTTCGTGTACAAGGTGTATATGTATCGGATGATGAGATTGAGAAAACAGTTGATCATGTGAGAAAGCAAATGAAGCCGAATTACTTATTTAAGCAAGAGGATTTATTAGCGAAAACAGAACAAGCTGAGTCGGAAGACGAATTGTTCTTTGATGCATGTCAATTTGTTGTAGAACAAGGGGGAGCGTCCACATCTTCTGTACAGCGAAAATTCCGCATCGGTTATAATCGCGCGGCACGTCTCATTGAAGAGATGGAATCGCAAGGGATTATTTCTGAAGGAAGAGGAACGAAACCGAGAGATGTCCTTATTTCTGAGGATGAATTCGCTGCTATGCAGGAAACAAATGTATAGTAAACGGTTTTGCTGTATACTAATAGAAAATGTTGGATAGTAAAGTAGGGAGTAAAGCGACATGAAAGAAATTGAATTAAAATTAAAAGGTGAAATAAATAGACTAACAAATAGAACATTTAAATTTGACGAACGTGTTGGAGAAGGTTGGTTCTCTGCCGTTTACTTTTTAAAGACTAGAGAAATCATTGAAGAATTTCGCCCGAAAAGTGTTGTGACGATGCAATTTTTCCAAAAGGAAAATGCAGTTCTTTGCGGAACAGATGAAGTGATTGCGTTGCTACAGACATTCGCCAAAAATCCTGAGGAACTTGAAATTAACTCTTTAAAAGATGGCGATAATATTAGTCCGTTTGAAACAGTGTTAACAATTCATGGTCCTTATGAAAATTTCGGATTTTTAGAAGGTGTCATTGATGGAATTTTAGCCCGTCGTACATCAGTTGCGACAAACGTATATAACGTTGTCCAAGCTGCGCGTAGCGTAGATAAAGAAAAACCAGTTATTTTCATGGGAGATCGTGACGATCATTATACGCAACAAGCTGGTGACGGTTATGCAGCATACATCGGAGGTATGAGCGCACAAGCGACGCATGCGATGAATGAATGGTGGGGTAGAAGTGGTATGGGGACAATGCCTCACGCATTAATTCAAATGTTTAATGGTGATGTTGTGGAAGCGGCAAAAGCATATCATAAGAAATTCCCAGAAGATGAATTAGTTGTATTAATTGATTACAATAATGATGTCATTACAGATGCACTTCGCGTAGCGCGTGAATTTGGATCAACATTAAAAGGTGTACGTGTAGATACGTCGCGCACGATGATTGATCAATACTTCATTCGCCACCCAGAAGTACTTGGAACATTCGATCCACGTGGTGTAAACCCATCGCTTGTATTCGCACTTCGTAAAGCACTTGATGAAGAAGGATTCCAGCATGTAGACATCGTTGTAACTGGTGGATTTGATGAGAAGCGTATTCGTGAATTTGAAGCTCAAAACGTACCTGTTGATATATACGGAGTAGGAAGTAGCTTATTAAAAATGAATATTGGCTTTACTGGTGATAACGTAGAATTAAATGGAAAACCAGAAGCGAAAGCTGGTCGTAAATATCGTCCAAACCCACGTCTAGAGCGTGTTCAATTAGAAAAAAGAGAAGATATGTAAAAGAGAGAAAAACTGATAGGTGATTGACCCTATCAGTTTTTCTGTTATCATAGTATAGCGGCTTCTTTTTTGCTATAATGGATTTGTTATGGACATAAAAAAGAAGTACGTACGAGTTTATCCTGATAAGTGAAGGGAAAGAATAACTTCACTACATCAAAAATGTATGATGATTACCAAAATAAGAAAAGATTCATATACTGTCTTATAGATAGGCCGTTGTATTAGTTCGAAATGTTGGAGGTTCTTTAAGATGACAGTTTACCATTTTGTAGGAATTAAAGGAACAGGAATGAGTTCATTAGCTCAAATTCTTCATGACATGAAGCATACTGTTCAAGGGTCTGATTATGAAAAGCGTTTCTTTACACAAACAGCGTTGGAAAAGCGTAATATCTCGATCCTTCCTTTTGATAAAAATAATGTAAAAGAAGGACAAGTGATTATTGCAGGAAATGCATTTCCTGATACGCATGAAGAAATTGTAGCAGCAAAAGAATTAAACATCCCAGTACATCGTTACCATCACTTCTTAGGTGATCTTATGAACCAATACACAAGTGTTGCTGTAACTGGTGCACATGGAAAAACATCAACAACTGGTTTGTTAGCCCATGTAATGCAAGGTGCACACCCTACATCTTACCTCATTGGAGATGGAACAGGGCATGGGGTAGAAAATAGTAAGTATTTTGTATTTGAAGCTTGTGAGTATCGTCGTCATTTCTTGTCTTACAATCCAGACTATGCAATTATGACAAACATTGATTTTGATCATCCAGATTATTTCTCAGATATCAATGATGTATTCAATGCATTCCAAGAGATGGCATTGCAAGTGAAAAAAGGTATTATTGCATGTGGGGATGATGAAGAACTTCAAAAAATTCAAGCGAAAGTACCTGTTATTTTCTATGGATTTGGAGAAGATAATGATTTCCAAGCACGTAACATTCAAAAGAGAACAGATGGTACTATTTTCGATGTATTCGTTCGTAATACGTACTATGACACGTTCAAAATTACAGGATACGGCAACCACAGCGTATTAAATGCATTAGCAGTAATCGCGCTTTGCCATTATGAAAACGTTGATGTAGAAGCAGTTAAGCATCAGTTAACAACTTTTGAAGGCGTAAAACGTCGCTTTAATGAAAAGCCAATGGGAGAGCAAGTTATTATCGATGACTACGCACACCATCCGACAGAAATTAATGCAACGATTGAAGCAGCTCGTCAAAAACATCCAGAGCGTGAAGTTGTCGCTGTATTCCAGCCGCATACATTCTCACGTACAGAAAAGTTCTTAGATGAGTTCGCTGAAAGCTTAAGCAAAGCTGACCAAGTATACTTATGTGATATTTTCGGATCAGCGCGCGAAAACAAAGGTGAATTAACAATTGAAGATCTGCAAAAGCGTATTGACGGTGCAGAACTAATTACAGATACAACAACGGATGTATTAAAGAAACATAAAAACGGCGTTCTAATTTTCATGGGCGCAGGAGACATCCAAAAATTCGAAGCAGCTTACGTAAAAGAAGTTCAAGTTGCAGAGAAGTAATAGAAAAGACGCATAGCTGTGGCTGTGCGTCTTTTTTTGTTGTGTTCGATATATTTTAAAAAGCGTTAATCTGTTGATATTGTTTATTCTTTTTGTATAGTTGTTTTAATAAAAAGATATATAGTGAACTAAAAAGTACATATCCGATTAAATAATAGAATGAAAACATATCGAATTGTTTGGTTATCATAATTCGAATCGCGAAGAATGCAAACGGAAGTGCAATTAAAACGCTAGTACTAAAGGAAATCATTGTTTTTAAAAATTTTAATTGCTTTGTATTCCAATGGTTTTCTCTACAGATGAACCAAATATTGCTTACGATAAAGGCTAATAAAAATGGTAAATTAGCTGAAATATTTATAAAGCCAAGTGCGATAGGTACTGATAAAGCAACGAGTGGAGCAACAGATAGCCCTGTAAAGTATTTAATAAATGTATTTGTAGATTGCTGTGCATCTTGAATAACGTCTGTATATTCTCCGGCAATTTCCTTTGCTAATTCTTTTGGAGGAAGAAATTCTTCAATCACTTGTGAAGGGATGATTTCTAATGGTATCCCTTCACTTTCTTTACTTAATGCATTTTCATATAAATCCGATTTGATCTCTAGCACATGTTGTTCTCTTGCTGACGTAGGTAGGTTCATTAAACCTTTATGAAGATCGTGTAAGAAAGAAGTAATGAGTTCATTTGAAAAGAATTGTTCTTTATTCATTTTTTATCCTCTCCTTTAGCTAGTAACATTAGAGCATGATACACTGCATCATAATCATGTAAGCGACTATTTAAAATTTCTCTCCCTTCGTCTGTAATTCGATAGTATTTTCTTTTTGGGCCATCACCGGACTCTTCCCAATAGGAAATAGCCCAATTGTTTTTCGTGATTCGATTTAATATGGGGTAAATCGAACCGTTTGGGATATGAAACACAGGGATATCTTGTAATGCACTTGTAATTTCGTATCCGTACATAGGTTGTTTACTTATTAAAGACAAAATAGCGAGATCAAAAACACCTTTACGTAATTGAATTATAAAATTATCATTTTTTTCCATACTTTAACTATATATGACTCATATCTAGATATCAATCATATATAGTTATTTTTTATTTGTGTATTGACCTAGAGCTAACTCTAGGTTGTAAGATGAAAATGTAAAAACAAGGGGGAGAGAACATGTATAAAATCGGTGAAGTAGCAGAGTTAACTGGGATGGGCATTCATACTTTGCGTTACTATGAGAAATTAGGATTATTACCACCACCAACGCGAAATAGCGGGATTCGCCAATATACAGAAGGTGATGTACGCCTATTAAAATTTTTATATTCTTTAAAACAAACTGGAATGTCATTAGAAGAGATGGCTGAGTTTGCAAGTGATGGATGTATTATAGAGGAAATTAGGCAGAGAAAAGAGGAAGTACCAGCGAAAGTAAAAAAGAGAATTTCAATTTTAACAACTCACTTGGAGCGATTAAAAGAACAGCAGGAACAATTGCAAAAAGTTGTTCAGCTAACGGAGGAGAAGTTAGAAATTTATTACGGTTTTCTAGAAGGGGAAGATTCGGAGGCTGACAATGAAAAATAAAGTATACGCTCAGCTACTTGGATTTGCGATTTTCACTGGTGGGACATTTAATGCTTCGAAATATGCTGTGCAGTATTTCGAAGCAATTCATATAGCAGCATGGCGCTTTGGAATTGCTGCATTTGTGATGTTATGTTTGTTAAAAATACGAAAAGATTTTGAGGTAGAGGTATGGAGGGAGAATAAGGCTTATTACTTTTTGTTAGGTATTGTTGGTGTATTCGGTTTTAACTTCTTTTTCTTTTTAGGTATGAAACATACAGAAGCTATGAATGGTGCACTGATTATGGCGACGAATCCGCTCGTTACGACGCTGTTAGCAAGTTTTATTTTACGAGAAAAAATTATAAAACGCCAAGGTATTGGGATGTTACTTGCATTACTTGGTGTTGTTTTTGTACTGACAAAAGGTTCGTTTACGATACTACAAAACTTATCATTTTCAAAAGGAGATTTTTATATTTTATTAGGGAATATTTGCTGGGCTTTATACGGTGTACTAGGCAGAAAGTTTATTAAAACTAGTAGCCCAATACAAACGACGACATACACAATGACTATTGGTGCTATTGCCTTTATGATCATATCTTTCACTCAAAAAAATATAGTACCAGTTTTAGAAATTCCTTTGTTAGCTTGGGGAGCGATTCTTTTTATGGCAATTGGAATGAGCGTGCTCGGTTACTTATGGTGGAATAATGGAATTGCTCAAATTGGAGCAGCAAGGACATCTTTATTTTTTAATTTAGTGCCTGTTGTTACAATGATTATTTCTTTTATTGAAGGAGTAAATATAACGCCCGCACAGTCTGTAGGGATGATATTAGTTGTTACGGGTGTATTGTATTCTTCTGATTTTATACAAATAAAACCGAAAAAAGTGTGAATATTTAACAATTTACATCTGTAAGTGTTAGAATAATAAGAAAACTGAAAGGGAGCTAAAAAACATGTTCACACTTCGAGTAGACGATGAAATCGAATTACAGTTATTAGAGAAGCATCATAAAGAGGAACTATATCAATTAATAGACCAAAACCGTAATCATTTACGAAGATGGCTTCCTTGGGTAGATGGGATGAAATCAGCTGGTGCGTATGATGAGATTTGTCCGATGTGGTTAAAGAAGTTTGCAGAGGGAGACGGTTTTGAAAGTGGCATACGTTATAAAGGAAAGTTCGTTGGGATGGTAGGCATTCATCCGGTAAGTTGGGGGAAGAAAGCGGCCAGTCTCGGATATTACCTGGCAGAAGATGCTGGTGGGAAAGGTATTATGACGCGTAGCGTGAAAGCTGTACTTCACTATGCATTTGAGGATTTAAAATTAAATAAAGTGGAAATTAGATGCGGTGTTGAAAATGTGAAAAGCCGCGCTATCCCAGAGCGTTTAGGTTTTAAGTTAGATGGTATTTTAAGAGATGATGAATGGCTATATGATCATTTTCACGATATCGCTGTATATAGTTTACTAGCTTCAGAGTGGAAGGAGATTCGATGAACGAGAAGATACGTATTATTCCGTATGAAAGTACGTTTCAAGATGAAGTAGTAGATCTTATCGTGCATATTCAGCAAAAAGAGTACAATGTCCCCATTACGAAAGAAGAGCAGCCAGACCTGCTTGAAATAGAAACATTTTATCAAAGGAATCATGGAAACTTTTGGGTAGCAACTTATGATGATAAAGTAGTTGGAACAGTAGCTTTATTAGATATTGAGAATCAGCAAGTAGCGCTAAGAAAAATGTTCGTAAAAAAAGAATTTCGCGGAAAAGAATGGAGCGCATCACATAAGTTGCTCCAAACAGCAATTTCGTGGGCTGAGAATAAAAAGCTGAAAGATATTTACTTAGGAACGACAGTGAAATTTTTAGCAGCACATCGCTTTTATGAAAAGAATGGTTTTCAAAGTGTGGATATAGAAGATTTGCCAAAAAGTTTTCCAGTGTTACAGGTGGATAAGAAATTCTATAGATATATTGTTTAAGAAGGTCATGTAGAAATGGCCTTTTTTTATGAACTAAAATGGAAAAAGTGGTATAATTTGGGGTAGGGGGTGCGTGTATGAACATTCCGATTCAAAGAAGTAAATCGGTAGTAATTTTCGTTTGTCTCACGTTAGTTTTTATGTTCGTATATCCACTTGTCATGATTATCTCAAATAAAGAGCAGTGGATGTCAGCGTTAATTGGAATGGGTTTATGTTTCCTTGTAAATGTACCACTCGTTTGGGAAGTATTTATTAAAAAGCATAAAGTAGAAAATGGTGTATTAAAGTACGGTATTTTAAATGACGATATCGTATTGAAAGAGATACGAATCATTCGTCAAGTTGGGAAATCCCTTGAAATTACGACGAATACATACAAAGTACATATGGTTGCGATGCCGCAACATATGGAGCAGTTTTTATCGCTTGTAGAAAAAGAGAGTCCACATGTGAAAATAGAAATGGTAGGTAATAAATGAAAAACGCTCGGAGAAAATTCCGAGCGTTTTTATTTATTATTTTAAGTTCTCTGGATTTAAAGCTTCTAGTTCAGATACAACGAAGCGTCCGTCTTTACGGATTAGTACGTCGTCGAAGTAAATTTCGCCGCCGCCGTATTCAGGGCGTTGGATGCATACTAGATCCCAGTGAATGTTCGAGTTGTTACCGTTCCATGCATCTTCGTAAGCTTGTCCAGGTGTAAAGTGGAAGCTGCCATCGATTTTTTCATCGAATAGGATGTCTCCCATTGGATGTAAGATGTATGGGTTTACGCCAATTGCGAACTCACCAACGAAGCGTGCGCCTTCGTCTGTATCGAAGATTTTGTTAATGCGCTCTGTATCGTTTGCAGTTGCTTCAACGATTTGACCGTTCTCAAATTTAAGTTGTACATTTTCAAATGTATAACCGTTGTAAGGAGATGGTGTGTTGTAAGAAACTGTACCGTTAACAGAATCGCGAACTGGTGCAGAGTATACTTCACCGTCTGGAATGTTTAAATGACCTGAGCATTTAATAGCTGGAATATCTTTAATAGAGAATGTTAAGTCAGTTCCAGGGCCAGTTAGGCGAACTTTATCAGTTTTATTCATTAATGTAACAAGGCTATCCATCGCCTTATCCATTTTACCGTAGTCTAAGTTACAAACTTCGAAGTAGAAGTCTTCGAAAGCTTCTGTGCTCATTTTAGCAAGCTGCGCCATAGAAGCATTTGGGTAGCGAAGAACAACCCAGCGCGTTTTCGGAACGCGGATGTCTCTATGAACTTTCTTACCAACTGTTTGACCGTGAATTTGCATTCTTTCACTTGGCACGTCAGCTTGTTCGTTAATGTTATCGCCAGAGCGAAGACCGATATAAGCGTCCATATCTTTCATTACGCTTGCTTCATATGCAGCGATTTGTTCAAAATGTTCTTCAGTAGCACCCATTAATAAAGAGCGATCTACTTGATGATCTTTTAAAGAAACGAATGGGAAACCACCAGCTGCATATGCTTCTTTTACAAGTGCAGTTACAAGTTCTTTTTGTAAGCCAAAGTTTTCAATTAATACTTTTTCCCCTTTTTGTAAGCAGATAGAGTAGTTAATCAAATTGTATGCTAACTTTTCAATGCGTGGATCTTTCATATGTAAAGCCTCCCTACTAATTATGTATCCTCTCCTATTGTAACCTACTTAGTGGAATTTGTTGAATCATTTATGTTAAAGTTAACGAATAAGTATGAAAATTCTAATGAAAAGATAGGGATTAGAACGAAACGGAAAATGATTGTATAATAGGAGAAAGTATGAAAAAGATAAAGGAAGTGATGAAATGCAAGTTCTTTTATATGTAAGTGCGGCTATTATCGCGGTTGCTTTCGCTGTATTAGTAGTATATGTATGCAGAACGTTGTTATCGGTTCAAAAGACGTTAGAAAACGTTGCAAGCACGTTAGAAGGTTTAGAAAAGCAAATGCAAGGGATTAGCGTAGAGACGGAGCAATTATTACATAAAACAAATGCGTTAGCTGATGACATTCAACAGAAGTCACAATCATTAAATAAAGTAGTATCGGGTGTAGATGGAATTGGAACGACAATCCATTCTTTAAATACGAAACTTCGTAATGTATCAGATTCTGTTACGGACGAAATTGAAAATAATGCCGATAAAGTAGCGCAAGTTGTACAGTGGAGTAGCGCAGCAATTGAAGTATACAATCATTATCGTGCGACAAGACAAGAGAAAAAGGTTGAAAAAGAAGAGCGTAAATTAGAAAGACTTGAGAAAAAAGCTGAAAAGAAAGAAAAGCGCTCTAGACTTCGTATGAGAGGTGAATCGTGATGAATATGACAAAAATTGAAGCAATTGAAGAACTTGAAGTATTAGTAGAAAAAAATGAGCCGTATGTTCTTTTTAAACATAGTACAACATGTCCGATTAGTCACGGTGCATATACAGAATTTCAAGCGTATTGTAGTGAAGAAAGAGCAGTACCAGCGTATTACTTATACGTACAAGATGCGAGAGATGTTTCGAATCGTGTTGCAGAACAGTACAGCATTAAACATGAATCTCCGCAAGTGTTATACATAAAAGATGGGATGGTAGTATGGAATACGTCTCATTGGAACATTAAAAAAGACGCTTTAGAAGAGAATATTAAGTAAAAAGAAGCAAGCTAAAGGTGCTTGCTTCTTTTTTTGTTTTTGTTGAAATATATTTAATGGTACACTGTTAATAGTTCAAATTAAATAACTAGATTGTTGAAAGTAGGTTTTAAGTAATGAAGAAAATGGCATTATCCTTCGCGGTCGTAAGTTTATTACTGGGAGCTTGTAGTAATAATACGATTAGTAAGAAGGATGAAGTTATACAGAAGGATACGAAAGAAAAAAGCATGATCCCGAGAACTGCTGTTTCGAAAGATTATTATAGAACTGTAATTCCTTTAAAAGAACAAAAGGTTATAAATACAGCTAATATAAAAACAAATTCTAAATTAGATTTAGCAGAGTATGAAAATGGTTTAATGAATATTGCAGCGCAGCAATTTGATACAGAAAATCATGTACTACAATTAAATCAGTATATTCCAGAGAAGTTAGTTGATGAACTAGTCGCAAAAGTAGAAGCGCCAGTTTTGACGAATATTATAGAACAAGACTATTTCGGAAAACAGAATTCAAACGAACTAAGTTTATCTGGTGTTATGATCGGTTTAGCCATGTCTTCAAGTGTATCGAAAGAAGAAGCTATGTCTAAGGGTACTGAAGTTGCCAAGCAACTTATTGAAGCGATTAATAAAAATGACAAGTATAATAAGTCTCCAATTACGTTTGCTATCTTTAAGCAAGAAAGTACAAGTTCTTTAAAAAATGGGACGTATATTGCTAGTGCTACCGTTCAAAAGAATGATACGAACCTTGGGAATTGGAGTACGATCGATGAACAAGCGTATTCATATCCTTCTGATGAATTTAAACAAGCACATGGAGAAGATAATACAAAAATAACTGAATTTGCTGATGCGATGAAAGGTTTTTCTACTGGAGACTTTATCCCAGTAAATGCTAAGGTTTCTTATAAGAAAAATCAAATGGATACATTAAATATGAATATTGTTATTAAATATAACGGTAAAACAGAATTAATGGCTCTTACCCAACTGGCTGCTCAAAGTATGTTAGAAAAATTACCTAAAGATGCGAAAGTACAATTGCAGATAAAGTCCGAGAGTAAAATTGAGGCAATTATTATAAAAGAGAAAAACAGCGAAAAACCGTTTGTTTCCTTCTTATAAAAAAAAGACAGTGTTTAAACTGTCTTTTTTTTATTGTAAGTGAAAAGGTACGATGGGAAGGAGCGCCGCGTAATACGCTTCCTATATCCGCTGCGCCGATTTTAAAGAAAGCAACACATTTACCTGTCGTTGCCGATGTAACGCATTCTACAGGGCGCCGCACACCTCCAAATCCAGCGCATCAAATGACTACCATTGTCGTTTTCTGTCGGTAAGTCGATATATTTAAAAAATTGCTGATATAATTGGAGTTGTGGTCGATATGTTTGGAAAATCGCCGATATAAATTTCATTTACTAACGTACGGCTTAATATACAGTTTGTACTCATGGGATATCTATTTTTTTACAAAAAATGCCCTTTTTTTCATAAAAAATACGAAAATACGAGAAAAGAAGCGAATTTTTTCGAAACTTTTGCGGGAAAATATTGTATGAGCCTGCGTTTTTATCGTATCATTAGTAAAAGGAAGAACTCGGGACGATTGGTGGCATCTGCAAATAGAGTTGATGTCTTTTTTTCATTCAAGTAACCGATACATAAAAATAGATAACAAAAATAGAAGGAGTGTGCGATGAGATGAACGTAACAATTTATGATGTAGCGCGTGAAGCAAACGTTTCAATGGCTACCGTATCTCGTGTAGTGAACGGTAATCCAAATGTAAAGCCTACAACAAGAAAGAAAGTATTAGAAGCAATTGATCGTTTAGGGTACCGCCCAAATGCGGTAGCACGTGGACTAGCAAGTAAGAAGACAACTACAGTAGGTGTTATTATTCCTGATATCTCAAATACGTTTTATGCAGAACTTGCTCGTGGAATTGAAGATATCGCAACAATGTACAAATATAACATCATTTTAAGTAACTCTGACCAAAACAAAGAGAAAGAGTTCCATTTATTAAATACGATGCTTGGAAAACAAGTGGACGGAATTGTTTTCATGGGTGAAGATATTACAGACATTCACATTGAAGAATTCAAAAAGTCTCCAGTACCAATCGTATTAGCAGCGTCATTTGATGAGCAAAATGAAACGCCATCAGTAAATATTGATTATACGCAAGCAGCTTACGACGCAATGAAGCACTTTATTGAGCAAGGGCATACGCGTATCGGTTTCGTCTCTGGTCCTTTCATTAATAAAGCGGGAAGCGCGAAGAAGTTACAAGGTTATAAAAAAGCTTTAGAAGAAGCAGGTATTTCATATGATGAAAATCTTATAATCGATGGAGATTACACATATGATTCAGGTATCGAAGCATTCGAAAAGCTTTGGAGCAGTGATGAAAAGCCAACAGCAATCTTCGTATCTTCTGACGAAATGGCACTAGGTGTAATCCATGCAGCACAAGACGCTGGATTAAACGTACCAACTGATGTAGAAGTACTTGGTTTCGATAATACACGCCTTGCATTAATGGTTCGTCCGCAACTTTCAACAGTTGTACAACCAATGTATGATATCGGTGCAGTAGCAATGCGTCTATTAACAAAGTATATGAACAAAGAAAAAGTGGAAGATCACACTGTTATCTTACCTCACCGTATCCAATTTAGAGATTCAACGAAATAAGTATAAAAAAGCTCACAGCAATTGCTGTGAGCTTTTATTCGTATTCAGGGTAGTATGTTTTAACTATTGTATCTACCGTTTCATTTTTTTTAACGTGTAAAAATCTTGCGTACAACTCTGTTCCTGTTTCAAATGAAGTATCATTTAATTCAAATACATGTAGCACTTTTCGAAACTTCCATGTGACTTGTTCACCGTACACATTATCGTACGATTCTTCAGAGTGTATAGCTATTTTTTTGCCTAATTCGTGAGCTTCCTCTAGGTCGTTTGCTTTAACGAGGATAATACTTTCTTCAAAAAGTTTATCGTGATTTTCTTCATAATGCTCATCCACTTTCGTAGGATGAGGCTCACCAGAATGAACAGATTCAAATAATAATTTTACAGCGTACATATTATGCTGCATGTTTCACCTTATAAATAATACTTGCGACAAGCGAAGCAGGTATTGTAAATACGTTGCTTTGATAATGATAGTGTATTTGGGATTCTTCATAAGACATGTTGTCATATAGTTCGTTTTGTGACACGTTCATTTTTTTCTGTTTTTTCTTTAATATCTTAATATAGTTATAATGTATTGGGACGAGAATGATGAAATAGGCTAATACGATTAGTGAAATCCAAATCATTATGAACACTCCCTTGTAAAGAATATTTATATATGGTAATTATATCGATTTATATAAAAAATATCCATTTTTTGGTGGTCAATTTTCTTTCCAAAATGCAAAAAGTTCTTCAGGACTTCGTAAATTATGTTCCAGGCATGTTTGTGTGCAGTGCGTTTAAAACTTTGTATTAATTGTTCTAACCTAGAAGGATTATATTGTTTTACATTGCCAGCAATAATAATTTCATCTTTGTCTAAGTCGATTGTAATATAATCGAATCGCTCTACCTGTTTAAAATATCCTACAATATCATCTTCCAATTGAAATCCTCCCGAGTATATGGCCTATTGGTGACTTCGCTATAAAATGGTATTGTTCCTTGTTATATGTCACATAAGTGCAAATTTAACTATTATAGGGCAATGTCATGTATAATAGAAAGAAAAGGCTTGTGAGGGGGGAGAAGAGATGATCGTTCTTTGGATAATTACGCTTTGTATGACTGCTATTTTTGCATATATGACGTTAAAACAAAATGGCTTAAAGCGATTTGTTCCAGGAAGTATTCTTGCAGGAATTGCCCTTATCACGTATGTAATTTCTATTTTTATTGAAAGTGTATCAGTGGACATGAGCACAAGTTTAATGTTCATGGGTATTACACTATTTGCAGGTAGTATTATGGTACTTATGGTTGCAGGTATTATTTTATTTATTCATATGAATTCGGAAACGTTATAGAATATAGAAAAGGCATGTCCCGAGGGGCATGCCTTTTTATCCGTTCAATTATGCTCTATCTTTAGAAGAATTTTGTTGTTTTAATAAGTCGCGAATTTCGCTAAGAAGAACTTCTTCTTTTGTTGGTTCTGGAATTTCTTCTGTCTTTTCTTCTTCTTCTCTTTTAGATGTTAGTTTGTTGAACACTTTAACGAACATAAAGATAGAAGCTGCAATAATTAAGAAATCAAAAATAGTTTGGATGAAGTTACCATACATAACAGCAGATTTACCATATCCAAAATGTAAATCTGTAAAGTTAACGCCACCTAATACCATACCAAGTAATGGTGTGATAATATCTTTTACTAAAGAACTAACGATTTTACCAAATGCAGCACCGATTACAACCCCGACAGCTAAATCGATTACATTCCCTTTGAATGCGAATTTTTTAAACTCGTTCCACATGTGTTAATCCCATCCTTTCCACGATTCAATATGAAATTTATAATTCCTATCAACATATTCTATAGAAATTTGTGAGAGAAATAAAGGGGAAATGGGAATGAAAGTAAATTCTGAAAAATGTATCCGTTTTAATTTTTGTTTACATTCTCCAGTAGAGATTGCAGCAGTTGCTGCGTTTTTAATCCTTCTAATCCATCTACAACAGGCTTTGTATCTCCTTGTACACATTCAATAAAATGATGAACAGCATCTTCAAAACCACGTTGTTTTAACGTCGTATCCCATGATGGTGAACCAATCTGAGAAACTGCATTTTCCTGCTCAACTTCAAATGTGTTCATATTTTTTACGCGAATGATTTTACCTGTCGTTACAAGTTCAATTTGTTCTAAATTTGTACCGGCGTGGCGATGCATTGCGGTAGAAAGTAACAGTCCACTTGGCGTTGTATATGTGTGATGTCCGTAAAGAAGTTCATTCTTTTCATTTATTTGCATCATATTATGAACGACGTTAAGATCATCATTAGCTAACCAGCGAGCAGTATCTACAATATGTAAGTAATCATCTAACATAGTAAAGTCGTACGTATATGGCCCCACTTTATTTGTGCGGTGTTTTTCAATTCGAACCCATGAAATATTATGAGCTTGCTCTTTTGCAGCAACATACATAGGAACGAATCGGCGATTAAATCCGACCATTAACTTTCTGTTATGCTTTTCGCTCAACTCGACTAGTTGCTCAGCTTGTTCCACTGTAGCTGCTAGCGGCTTATCAACATAAACGTCAATTCCTTTTTTCAGAAGTTCAGAAACGATTTCATAATGTGTAGCAGTTGAACTATGGACGAAGATTGCATCACATTCTGAAGCTAACGTTTCAATAGAATGAAAGTCTTGAATGCGGTATTGTTGGCAAACTTGTTTCCTTTTCTCCGCGTTAGGTGTAAACGCCCCTACAAAATTCCAATCTGTTTCTTTTGTAAGTGTTGGAAGATAGGCCTTTTGCGCAATACTTCCAAGTCCAATCATCCCAATTTTAGGTTTATTCATGTTTATTCCCACCCTATTAATATTGATGTAACAGGCTAAATGTAGCATAGGGTGGGAGAGGAAGGCAAAAATTAGCTTTTTACTTACGTCCTTCTAACAAAATCTTCTCTATCTCTTCAAAGTTATGAGCGCGAGCATGCTCTAACGGGGTAACACCATCGTTGTCTGGAATATTTACATCAGCACCGTGTAGCGCTGTCTCCATGCTTGTCATCTCCTTTTTAACTTCTTGTTCTTGTGAGCAACCTTGTAAAAAAATTACGCAACATAACATGCTTAATGTTTTTTTGAACATGGAATTTCAACCTCCTCATTTCAACTGTAAAAGAAGAACATTAAATTTTTATAAACTGACGCTAAAATTACTATAAAATCGCTTGAGTATTTGAACATATATTTTTATGCTTATGAATAACATGGTTTGTTAAAGTGAGGATGTAACATATGTCTATTAAAACAAGATTTTTATTCTCTTATATCGCTGTTATTCTCGTTTCCATCACGCTCATATTAGTCGCGGGATTTTTAATTGTTTTTTCTATAACAGGAGACTTGGAATCAGTGAAAAATTTCTATAAAAGTTCCTATATTCAAAAGCCGCTTACGCCAGAAGAAGAGAATACGTATATTGAATTGAAATTAGCGGCAAAGAAAAATCAATCACAACTATTAGATGAATCGTTCGTTTCATCACTTGAAAAAGAAGGGGTGAAAATAGTTGTAAGAAAGGGAGAAACCATTTCTTATGCTACAAAAATATTTGAAGGTGTATCTTTAAAAGAAGCCATTCCGAAATTTGAATCAGCAAATATTAATAGTCGTGGTACAACAGAACTAGGCGATACATTTTATCGATATGTAAAATTTGATTTTTATTTTCCCGGAGATGAAGAAGGGAGTATATTTGTACTAAAAAGGCAAAGTTCATTTGTAGATCTTACACAAAAATTATTTCCAATTTTATTCGTAGCACTTTTACTGTTAGCGATATTACTCATTGGATTAGTAAGTTATTTCGTCTCAAGAAGTGTGATAAAACCAATTTTTGTGTTGAAAGATGCGACTGGGAGAATTAAAGAAGGGAATTTAGATTTTCAAATTCCAGTTACATCCCATGATGAAATCGGGCAATTAAATCAAGGGTTTGAGGAAATGAGAAAGAAATTAAAAGAGTCGATAGAGATGCAAACGCAGTATGAAGAAAATCGAAAAGAGCTCATTTCCAATATATCTCATGATTTAAAAACACCGATCACATCTATTATCGGATATGTAGAAGGCATAAAAGATGGAGTCGCAAATACGCCAGAGAAAATGGATAAGTATTTAACGACCATTCATACGAAGGCAAAACATATGGATACACTTATTGATGAGCTCTTTTTGTTTTCGAAGCTTGATTTGAATCGAGTTCCCTTTCAGTTTGAAACGATAGAGTTAAACGTGTTTATGCAGGAATTATTAGAAGAGATGCAGATGGATTTAAGTGAGGAAGGTATAGAAGTTTACTTACAATTACATTCATCACCACTATATGTAACGGCTGATTGCGAAAAGATAAATAGAGTGATATCAAATTTAATTCATAATAGTGTGAAATACATGGATAAAGAAGAGAAGAAAATTACTGTAACAGTATTGAGTGATAACAATAAAGTTATTGTGAAAGTGATGGACAATGGGGCAGGTATAGAAGCTGATACGCTGCCGTATATATTTGAGCGGTTTTATCGTGCAGAGCAATCGCGAAATTCTAGCACAGGTGGAAGTGGACTTGGCTTAGCGATAGCGAAACAAATTGTTGAAGAACATGGCGGAGAAATTTGGGCGGAAAGTAAGCTTGGGGAAGGTACAAGTATTTTCTTCTCATTGAAAAAAGTACAGGAATGTGGTGAGTAGAATGAAGAGAATTTTACTAGTAGAAGATGAAATAAGTATTGCAGAATTACAGAGAGATTATTTAGAAATTAGTGATTTTCAAGTCGATGTAGAACATTCAGGAGAAGTAGGTCTACAAATGGCTCTTCAGGAAGATTATGATCTAATTATTTTAGATATTATGCTTCCGAAAATGAACGGTTTTGAAATTTGTAAACAAATACGTGCTATAAAAGACATTCCGATTTTACTTGTTTCAGCAAAGAAGGAAGATATAGATAAAATTCGCGGACTCGGTTTAGGAGCGGATGATTATATAACGAAACCGTTTAGCCCGAGTGAATTAGTCGCAAGGGTAAAAGCTCATATTTCTCGTTATGAAAGATTATCAGGAAATGTGAGTAAGCAACGTGATACGTTATACATTCACGGAATTTCTATTGATCAGCGAGCGAGAAAAGTTTTTATAAACAATGAAGAAATTGCGTTTACAACGAAAGAATTTGATTTATTAACATTCTTTGTAACGCATCCAAACCAAGTATTAAATAAAGAACAGTTATTTGAACGTATTTGGGGACTAGACTCAGCTGGTGATTTAGCTACTGTCGTTGTTCACATTAGAAAACTGCGCGAAAAAATTGAAAGAGATCCCGCCCACCCGCAATATATTGAAACAGTATGGGGAGCTGGTTATCGCTTTAACGTGTAATGCACCTGCCGAGTAATTGGCAGGTTTTTTATGTTATTTGAACGAAAAGGGAATAATAGGTAATTTATGTTAAAATATAAAGAGAGATAAAACATAGGGGAGTATGAGAGGGCGTGCGACATTTTGAGAGATACATTAAAAGATAATAAATTAAACAAGGCTTTAAAGATTGGAACTAATATCATACTTATCTTATTAATTATCGGTGCAATACAAATGTTTTATGATGGAGATTCTACGAATGATCATTTCGGTTGGTTATTTATGATGGTCTTTTTTGGAATTAAAATAATTTCTAGTTTTATGATAAGTTTAAAAGAAGGAGATAAAAAGGCAGTATTATTTGATGTAGGTTTAATGATTTTTTTGTTCTTCTTGTTGTTTCTAGTGTGAAATATTTCTTTTGAAAAAGCTCATAGTCTTATAGAGACTGTGAGCTTTCCTTAATAATAGCGGTACTAGTGTAACGATTTATAAAATGTTTGAGTAGTAGAAGTAAACTGAGCAGCTTCTTCTAAAAAAGGATAATGGTTACTCTTCTCAAATATCACAAAGATAGAATTACGTATGCCATCATGCATCTCAATAGAATACTGAATTGGGCACTGTACATCATGTCTTCCGCATATAATAAGTGTCTTTGTTTGGATGGAAGGTAAATGCTCTCTTAAATCAAATGAAGGATATTCATTGGCGAAAGCATTCATCCGGCTAGCGGACATTGTTTTTTGGATTGGTTTACTAAAATAAGAGTTGTAGTTTTCGGGTTTATACAATGATAATTTTGTTCTCTTAGTAGATAGTTCTTTTCTTTCTGCATTTGTAAGGTGAGGGGTTTTTAAGTTTTCGATGAGCTTTTGCATATAATGAAACTGTGGATGTGTCGGGTGATAAATACAAAATGGTGTTTCTGTATAGTTACTTGCTGCAGCTCCGGCCAAGGCTAATGATTGTAAGGAATTTGGATATGTAATTGCATATAAAAGTCCAAGCATACCGCCTGTTGAATGACCGGCGAAATGCCATATTGGAAGGTGCAATGCTTCTCGTATTGCTTCTAAGTCGTGAACTGTTTCAATCATACTTAATTCTTTTTCTGAATTGGCTTTTGCTGAGTTACCAGCGTTTCGTAAATTAATGAGGAATGCACGATGCGTAGCAGTGAAAACATTCGCAAAGTAATCACCAGTTTCATTAAATTGTGAATAGTGATGTGTAATGCAAAGCGGTTCGCCATTTCCTTTTGTAAAGATTTCAAATGTGCCACGTTTCGTGTTGATTATTTGTTGTGTCCACATAATATCACGACCTTTTCTCATAAAAGTTGGACCACTTAATTATGAAATAAAATATATCAGCGATTTTCGAAATATATCAGCGAATCTCAAGATATATCGGCGATTCTTGAAATATATCAGCGATTATCAAAATATATCGACTTACCGACAGAAACCGACAATAATAGCAAGCTATAAATAAAAGGAGGCTATTCAAAAACGAGCCCCCTTTTCGTTTAGTACAAAGATTTTGTCATATTATTCCGAATTATTTCAAGGGATTTCGTTACAGTTAATGCGTTCTTTTCTTCAATTTCAGGTTTACGGGGGATCGGTTTATACATGTTGTCTGGATCTTCCCATGTGAGGGGAAGTTCTGTTTCAGCTTGTCCTTTCCAAGCGTCAATCCATTCTGGAGGGAGATAACCTGAGATGTTTTGGATGTTGTTCATTTCGAGCCAAATGAGTGCCCAAGCTCTTGGGACGACGCGCCAGTGGTCATAGCCACCGCCGCCGACAGCGATCCAGCGACCTTCGCAATATTCATTAGCGATTTCGCGAGCGAGCTTCGGTATTTCACGGTAAATATTCATCGTTGCGCAAAGATGTGTAAGTGGGTCGTAATAATGTGCGTCAGCGCCGTTTTGCGTTAAAATAATATCCGGTTTAAAGTATGCGGCAACTTCTTTTACGACAGTGCGATATGAATTTAAAAACGATTCGTCTTCTGTAAAGGCATCGAGTGGAACGTTAAAAGAATAACTATAGCCATTACCTTGTCCGCGTTCATTTACAGCACCAGTTCCAGGGAATAAATAACGCCCAGTTTCATGTAGTGAAATGGTGCATACGTTAGGATCGTCGTAAAAAGACCACTGTACACCATCACCGTGATGAGCATCTGTATCAATATATAAAACACGTAAACCGTATTTTTTCTGTATATATTTCATTGCGATGGAACTATCGTTATAAATACAAAAGCCAGATGCCTTACCACGGAAGCCGTGATGTAAGCCGCCGCCTAAATTAAGCGCGTGTTTTACTTTTCCGGAAAGAACAGCATCGACAGCAGTTAACGTACCGCCAACGAGTAATGCGCTTGCTTCGTGCATATTTGGAAACATCGGTGTATCTTCTGTTCCGAGTCCATATGTCATCGCAATTGATTTTTCTAACTTACCTTCTCCAGCACGTTTTACCGCATTTATGTACTCCTCTGTATGAACGTAGGCGATCTCTTCATCTGTAGCCATCCGTGGTGAGATGATTTGGGAGGGAGAGATAAAACCGCCCTTTTGTAATAAATCATACGTAAGTGTGACGCGTAGTTGGTTAAAAGGATGATCAGGGCTAAACGAATAGCCCCGAAAGTCATCCGAATAAATAAACGCGCTACTCATGCTTGCATCCCCATAATGTTCGGCCATAATACGCGGTAGCCTTCTGCTTCAAGTGCATCAATCACTTTTAGCGGATTCATCGTTTGAATGCGGAAAACGAGTACTTTATCATTCTCATCTTTTGCTGGATAGACGAGAACGCTCACGATATTGATTTGCAAATCACTAAAAATAGCAACGACTTTTCCAAGAATACCAGGTTCGTTTTTTACTTGAATTTCAATTTGTGAACTTGGTTGATGTGCTCCTGTTAATTTCACTAACGTGTGCAGTACAGTAGATTCAGAAATGATTCCAACTAGCTTGCCAGCCTTTGTAACAGGGAGACAGCCAATTTTATTTTCAAAAAATAAAGTAGCAATTTCTTCAACGAAATCGAGAGGATGGCAAGTCATTACAGGATGTTTCATAATAAGTTCAAGTGGTTGCTTCAGCATATCGAGTGAAACTTGTTCATCTAAAATAGACGGACTTGCATCTCTTACATCCCGATCAGAAATAATGCCTACGACATGATTATTTTGATCGACAATTGGAATGTGCCGAATGCCTTTCGTGCGTATCGTTCGGATTGCTGTTTCGATTGTATCGTTTGGATGTAGTGTCACCACATCTTGATTCATAATTTCTTCTACAATCATTCCAGTTGCCCCCTTTATTAATACATAAAACGATTGTGAAAACGTAGACGATCAAATGCTTGAATAGAATCCGTATCAACGCGTTTTCCGATGCGGACCATTAAACAGTTAGCAGGATGTGAACAAATTTCAGGATCATCTGTAGCCATCCATTGTAAGCCACCAGCATTCATCATCTTTTCCATTACTTTTCGGTACTCCCAAACATTTAAGCCTGTTTGTTTTAAATCCCAGTGCCAATAATATTCAGTCGTCAATATAATGTAATCTTCCATATGATCGTCCATCATTGAAACTTCTAATAAGTTCTTTCCGACAGCGCAACCGCGGAAGGCGGGGACAACTTCAATTGCCCCGAGTTCAATTAAGTTTTCAATCTTTCCTTCTGACCATCGTTCGAGCGGATCAGGATATAAGTATGTAACATATCCAACAATCGTTTGGTCATGTCTTGCAATAATGAGACGAGCTTCTGGTAATTTAGAAATTTCGACAATTGCTTTATATTGCTGCTCGGCAGGACGAAACGCAACTAAATCGGGATGAAATTCATACATTTCTAAGTTATGTGTAGAGACAGGACCTTCAATAATTAAAGTGCCTTTCGCTGTTTTTAAGTTTCTAGCATTATATATTTTTTTATGAATCAATGTATTACTCACCACCTTGAGGGTTTGTGAATCTATTAATATCGTACTTTATAATATATGCGATGTGAATCGAAATTTGTCATTAAAAATTTGTCTAAAAATCAACAAATATACTGAAAATTTTAAATAATATCATTATAATAGATAATAGAATACATAGGAGGGGGATGTAAAGTATGAAAGTAGAAACGCTTCCTGTCATTAAAGGAGAAAATAATTTGCCGAATTATGATGAGGCATACGCGAATTTTAACTGGGAAGAGGTTAATAAAAACTTTACTTGGAATGAAACAGGCCGAGTAAATATGGCGTATGAGGCAATTGATAAGCATGCGAAATCCGATCGTAAAAATAAAGTAGCCCTTTATTATCAAGATGGATCGCGAAAAGAGAAATATACATTTAAGGAAATGAAGGATTTTTCTAATAAAGCAGGAAACGTCCTGAAAAATTATGGCGATGTAGAAAAAGGCGATCGCGTTTTTATTTTTATGCCGCGTTCTCCAGAATTATATTTTGCACTTTTAGGTGCAGTGAAATTAGGAGCAATCGTTGGTCCGCTATTTGAAGCATTTATGGAAGGCGCAGTTCGCGATCGTTTAGAAGATAGCGAAGCGAAGGTGTTAATTACAACTCCTGAATTGTTAGAGCGCGTACCATTAAATGATTTACCTGCTTTAAAAACAGTCTTCCTTGTTGGAGATAATGTAGAAGAAGGCGGTAAAACGGTAGCGTTCAATCCTTTATTTGAACAAGCTTCAAAAGAATTACATATCGAATGGTTAGGCCGTGAAGACGGTTTGATTCTACATTACACATCTGGTTCTACTGGTAAACCAAAAGGTGTTCTTCATGCGCAGAACGCAATGGTTCAGCACTATCAAACGGCGAAATGGGTATTAGATTTAAAAGAAGATGATGTATATTGGTGTACAGCTGACCCAGGCTGGGTAACTGGAACGGCTTACGGTATTTTCGCACCGTGGTTAGTTGGAGCATCCAATGTTATTTTAGGTGGACGCTTTAGCCCAGAAGCGTGGTATGAAGCACTGCAAGATTACGGTGTAACAGTTTGGTATAGTGCACCAACAGCATTCCGTATGTTAATGGGAGCTGGACAAGACGCAATTAAAAAATATGATTTATCACAAGTTCGTCACGTATTAAGCGTTGGTGAACCGTTAAATCCAGAAGTAATTCGCTGGGGTATGAACGCATTTGGACTTCGTATTCATGATACGTGGTGGATGACAGAAACAGGTGGACAAGTTATTTGTAACTACCCTTGTATGGAAATCCGTCCAGGTTCAATGGGTAAACCAATTCCAGGTGTGAAAGCAGCGATTGTTGATAATGAAGGAAATGAAGTTCCTCCATACACAATGGGTAACTTGGCAATTGGTAAAGGTTGGCCAGCGATGATGCGTGGAATCTGGAATAACCAGCAAAAGTATGAATCTTACTTTATGCCGGGAGATTGGTACGTATCAGGTGACTCTGCTTATATGGATGAAGATGGATACTTCTGGTTCCAAGGGCGTATTGATGATGTAATTATGACGTCAGGTGAGCGAGTTGGTCCGTTTGAAGTAGAAAGCAAATTAATCGAGCATGCTGCTGTTGCAGAGGCTGGTGTAATTGGTATTCCTGATCCAGTGCGCGGAGAAATCATTAAAGCATTTATCGCGCTTCGAGCAGGATACGAACCATCTGATGAATTAAAAGAAGAGATTCGTCAATTTGTAAAGAAAGGCCTAGCAGCTCATGCAGCGCCAAGACAAATTGAATTTAGAGATAAATTACCGAAAACGAGAAGTGGTAAAATTATGCGCCGCGTATTAAAAGCGTGGGAATTAAACTTACCAACAGGTGACTTATCAACGATGGAAGATTAAGAGAGGAAGGTCTGAACGAAATAACGTTCAGATCTTTTTTTATGTTATTATAAACTTATATATATAAGTTAAAGGGGTAATAAAATGAAAACAGAAAAAGAAAAGATGATACTAGGAGAAATGTACATACCAGCTGATCCAGTTTTAGTTCAAGAGAGGGAGCAAGCTCGTATATTAACGAGAAAATTAAATGAAACGCCAGAAGTACAATTAAAAGAGCGTAGCGAAATCGTAAAAGAACTATTCGGAACGACTGGAGATAACATTCATCTTGAATCTTCTTTTAGATGTGATTATGGCTATAACATTCACGTTGGCGAAAATTTTTACGCGAACTTTGACTGTACCATTTTAGACGTATGCCCGGTGACAATCGGAGTGAACTGTATGTTAGCTCCAGGAGTTCACATTTATACAGCAACACACCCGCTTGATCCAGTAGAGCGCATAAGCGGATCAGAATACGGAAAACCAGTTACAATTGGTGATAACGTATGGATTGGCGGAAGAGCGATTATTAATCCTGGTGTAACAATTGGAGATAATGCGGTGATTGCATCTGGCGCTGTTGTAACGAAAGATGTGCCGGACAATGTAGTAGTTGGCGGAAATCCTGCGAAGATTATTAAAAAAATAAAATAATATTTGAACGAAGTGCCTTCCTCGTCTGTATACATTTATGAAAGAATAGATGAGGGAGGCTTTTTTATGTCTAATAAATTACTTCTTGCTTTTGCTTTAATTGGAATTATAGTCGTATTTTCTTGTGGGTTGCTATTACCAATGCCAATCGGATTTAAAGTATCAATGATTACCGCTGGGGTCATGATGATTATTATGTTTTCCATCATTATTCCGTTTGATAGAAAACATATAGTACGGAAAAATGGATATAAAATTGATTTTACAAAAACAAAAGTTTATTTTCGCTGGAATGTATTTGATACGATTTCGGCTTGTCTTGCAGTGTATGCATGCATATGTGTGCAAGCATTAAATATTTTAGTTTCAACCGGTCATACAATACAAAACCCGTATGTTCAATTTTTTACAAATCAATCACAAGTATGGATTATTGTTGCAAGTGCATATTTAATTTCCCGTATTTCATTAACGTTAAAAGGAATAAAGGAGATCAAAAATCATGGCGCAGATTGGGATTGAGGAGGAGCTCATGCTTGCGTATCAAAGTGGAGATAAGCAGGCTGGGGAAAAACTATATGTTTTAATCAAACCAGCGCTATACACATTTTTATATCGATTTAACCGAGATGAACAATTAAGTATCGATCTTGTGCAAGATACGTTTTTGACGTTAGAGCGTAAGAAACATATGTATGAACTTGAAAAAGGCAAAATAAAAACGTATTTATTTCAAATTGGTTATCGTCTCATGATTAATAAATTAAATAGAAGAAAAAAGTGGCGTACGCTTTTGCCATTTTTAGTGCCGATTCAGGAAAAGGAATTTTCTCACGAAGATCGGCTCACAGTAAGAGAAGCGATTTTGAAAGTTCCTGAAGAACAGCGAGCTGTCCTTATTCTTTCTTATTATCATGATATGCAGCAAAAAGAGATTGCGGAGATATTAAACATTCCGATTGGAACAGTGAAATCGAGACTTCATAACGGGATAAAGAAATTGAAACAATTGCTGGAGGTGGATGAAATTGAGCGAAAATCCCTTTAAGAGTGAATGTAAATTAAAGCAGCATTTAGATAGTGATCATGTAGAGATACCAGATTTTCCAAAAACGGTAAGTCGCTTCGATCGATTAATCGGATTTCTTGGTTCTCCAGCGAAAGATCCTGTGGAGGCGACGATTGGGAATGATTTATCTGTTGTGTTTCATGTATCGTTATTAGTTGGAGTTCCAATTCTTTCTCTTATTACGATACTCTTTGCGACGTTGTAAAGGATTGGCAAGGAGAGAAACTCGACCTCTATTTGACACGCCTATATAAATGATGGTATAAAGAAAAGTATATGAATAATTGAGCGTGGAAAGGGAGAAGTAGTGATCATTTCCCTGTTTTAGAGAGCTGATGGCCGGTGAAAATCAGCACATAGATGATCGCGAATTACGCCCCTAGAGCATCTTTTTTCGATTGAATTGTATTCAAAAGGAAAAAGACGGTGCTAAGCCGTTATGTAAATAAGGTGGTAGGCTTTTTTTTGCCTGCAACTAGGGTGGTAACGCGATAATCAAAATCGTCCCTTATTTAAAGGGGCGATTTTTTTATGTTTTCAACCTTCACGCCAGTAATGAACTTAAAGGAGAGTATGTAGGATATGGGTATTTTACAAGATCTTGAATTTCGCGGTCTAATTAATCAGCAAACAGACGCTGAGGGACTTGAGCAATTATTAGAAAAAGAAAGCGTTAAATTATACTGTGGTTTCGATCCGACAGCGGATAGCTTACACATCGGTCATATGTTACCAGTATTAATGTTACGTCGCTTCCAATTAGCTGGTCACCAACCAATCGCACTTGTTGGCGGTGGTACTGGTATGATCGGTGACCCAAGTGGTAAAAAAGCAGAACGTACATTAAATACGAAAGATACAGTTGCTTACTACACAGAAAGCATTAAAAACCAACTTTCAAACTTCTTAGAGTTTGAAAACGTGGACAACCCAGCAACAATGGCTAACAACTATGACTGGCTTGGTAACTTAGATGTAATTTCATTCTTACGCGATATCGGTAAAAACTTCGGTTTAAACTATATGTTAGCAAAAGATACAGTAGCATCTCGTTTAGATACTGGTATTTCATTCACTGAGTTTAGTTATATGATTTTACAATCATACGACTTCTTAAACTTATACCAAAACCATAATTGCCGCTTGCAAATCGGTGGTAGTGACCAATGGGGTAATATTACAGCTGGTCTTGAATTAATCCGTAAATCAGAAGAAGATGCGAAAGCATTTGGTTTAACAATTCCACTAGTTACGAAATCTGACGGTACGAAGTTTGGTAAAACAGAAGGCGGCGCAATTTGGTTAGACCCAGAAAAAACAACTCCTTACGAGTTCTACCAATTCTGGATTAACACAGATGACCGCGACGTTGTTAAATACTTAAAATACTTCACATTCTTATCTCATGAAGAAATTCTTGAGCTTGAGAAGCAAGTAGCTGAAGCACCAGAAAAACGTGCAGCACAAAAAGCATTAGGTGCTGAAATGACAAAACTTGTTCACGGCGAAGAAGCATTAGAGCAAGCGATTAAAATTTCAGCTGCATTATTCAGCGGTTCTGTAGCAGAACTGACTGCAAGCGAAATCGAACAAGGATTCAAAGACGTACCATCTGTAGAACGTACTGCAGAAGATACAGTATTAATCGACTTACTTGTAGAAAGCAAAATCTCTCCATCAAAACGTCAAGCACGTGAAGATGTAACGAACGGTGCAATCTACGTAAACGGTGAGCGTACACAAGCATTAGACTACGTTGTAACAGAAAACGACCGCATCGAAGGTAAATTCACAATCATTCGCCGCGGTAAAAAGAAATATTTCTTAATTCGTTACTAATCAGAAACGAATATAAAACAAATAGTACCCCGGATTGTAGGCTGAAAAGTTTATGATTCGGGGTTTTTATGTATGAATTTAGATTACCTTACGAGTTCTTGTAAATAGAATATGAAGAATTAATATGAGCATATAAAGTAAGCTACTGAGCATAACAATAAATGCTGTTGGATAAAATTTTGCTGCATATATAAAGAAATCGATTTGATAAATATCTTCGTAACTTGAAACGGTGCCTTTAAAGTAATTTGTAAACTTAGCGCTATATTTCCATTCATCAGGATCATCTATTAAATTACTCCCCTGATACCAATTAATAAACGCGGAAGTAATAAAGAACATGCATGCACTACCCAATTGAACCATTTGGTTTATTGTCAAAATGAATCAACCTCCTATTTTATGGTTATTATAGCGTGCATTCATATTTCTGTAACCTTTTTGTTGTAATCTCCTTTTCGAGTTCATACGGAAATCACATGTAAGCGGTATGATAAATGTATAACAACTAGAAAGGAGTGGTAAAACAAAATGTCACTAGAAGCGCTCATTATTTTTTCTTTGCTAAACGCGGGTCAGCTTGCAGAGAATTCGAAGATGGATGTACATAAAGAGCAGAAAGATGCTTATGTATATGTTCAACAAGAGGAAAATAAATAATTTTATTTTATATATAAACGAAAAAAGCCAATCCAGAGGATTGGCTTTTTGTCATTAACGAGAGTAGAACTCTACGATTAATGCTTCGTTGATTTCAGCTGCTAACTCAGAACGCTCAGCGTGACGAGTGTAAGTAGCTTCTAATTTATCAGCATCGAAAGTTAAGTATTCTGGTACGAAGTTGTTAACTTCGATCGCTTCTTTAACAACAACAAGGCTGTTAGATTTTTCGCGAACGCTGATTGTTTGACCAGGTTTTACACGGTAAGATGGGATATCTACGCGAGATCCATCAACTGTGATGTGGCCGTGGTTTACTAATTGGCGAGCTGCACGACGAGTGCGAGCTAAGCCCATACGGTAAACTAGGTTGTCAAGACGAGCTTCAAGAAGGATCATGAAGTTTTCGCCGTGCTTACCAGGCATTTTACCTGCTTGGTCAAATGTGCGACGGAATTGACGCTCAGTCATGCCGTACATGTGACGAAGTTTTTGTTTCTCTTGTAATTGTAAACCGTATTCTGAAAGTTTCTTACGTTGGTTAGGACCGTGAGGACCTGGTGCGTAAGGGCGTTTTTCTAATTCTTTTCCTGTGCCGCTTAGAGAGATTCCAAGACGACGAGACAGTTTCCAAGCTGGACCTGTATAACGAGCCATAGTTGACTCCTCCTTTAAAAATGTTTTTATTTACGTAAAATAAAAACAGACGTAATCGATATTTACGGGCATTTTGTTTTCATGTACCTTCGCTCCAGCAGCAGGGAGTTACGAGATACACCTCCGTAGAGGAACAAAATACAAACGATAAACTCACATTACAAGGCTGCCTTTTTATTTTACACAAACGCTATTATATCTTTTACCCAGAGTTTCGTCAAGCAAGTACGTTTTTGTTTTATGCATATAAATTTTGGAAATGAACAAGAAGGAATTTAAAACGATATAAAAGAAGTGATAGAAACACAAATGAAACGCTTACATAAAATGTAGTAAAAAATGTTCATTAATTTTTTGTTGATGAATATGCGGGAATAAAAACATAAAAGGGGATGTTTTTATGAAAAAGAAGCATATGGAGACAGCGTTAATTCATCACGGGTATACATCTGAGGAACATAAAGGAAGTTTAACACCACCGTTATTTCAAACGTCTACATTTACATTTGAGACTGCGCAGCAAGGAGAGGCGAGTTTTGCGGGAGTGGATCCGTCTTATATTTACTCAAGACTTGGAAATCCAACTGTAAAATTATTTGAAGAACGTATGGCGGTGTTAGAAGGAGGAGAAGAAGCACTTGCTTTCGGATCAGGAATGGCAGCTATTTCAGCAACGTTAATTGGCTTTTTAAAAGCTGGAGATCATATTATTTGTTCAAATGGATTATACGGGTGCACGTACGGTTTTTTAGAAGTGTTAGAAGAGAAATTTATGATTACGCATTCGTTTTGTGATATGGAGACAGAGGATGATGTCGAAAATAAAATCCGTCCAAATACAAAGGTTATTTTCGTTGAAACACCGATTAATCCAACGATGAAATTAATCGATTTAAAACAAGTTATTCGGGTTGCGAAGCGAAATGGCTTACTTGTCGTTGTCGATAATACGTTTTGTTCACCGTATTTACAAAGACCGCTTGAGCTTGGTTGTGATGTGGTTGTTCATAGTGCGACAAAATATATTGGTGGTCATGGCGATGTTGTGGCGGGTGTAACGATTTGTAAAACGAAAGCATTAGCTGAAAAAATTCGCCCGATGCGTAAAGATATCGGCGGCATTATGGCGCCGTTTGATGCGTGGTTATTGTTACGTGGATTAAAGACGTTAGCGGTAAGGATGGACCGTCATTGTGATAATGCAGAAAAAATTGTATCGTTTCTGAAAAATCATGATGCGGTAGAAGGTGTTTGGTATCCAGAAGGGGAGTTAGCATCTCGCCAAATGAAACGGGGAGGTGGTGTGATTTCTTTTTCAATTAAAGGCGGAAAAGAAGAGACGCAAGCGTTTATCAATGACCTTCACTTTATTACAATTGCCGTAAGTTTAGGGGATACAGAAACGTTAATTCAGCACCCAGCAACGATGACACACGCTGCGATTCCAGCTGAGCTAAGACAAGAAATGGGTATTTACGATAATTTAATACGTTTATCTGTCGGTTTAGAATCATGGGAAGATATCGTTTCTGATTTAGAACAGGCACTAAAGAAAGTATCTACTGTTAGTAATCAATAAAAAAGAGTGAGCTATCGGTTTCGTACGTGATGTACGCAATCGATAACTCACTCTTTTCTTTTTTAAATATGTTTTAGGAGTGTTTCCACAAACTTTTCTAAATAGCGCTGATCTACTTCATCAAAACGATTTTTTTCAGGGCTATCAATATCAAGTACACCGATGATAGTTCCTTCTTTCACGATCGGTACGACGATTTCTGAATTAGAAGCAATGTCGCAAGCGATATGTCCTGGGAATTGGTGAACGTCTGCTACAAGCTGCGTTGTTTTTGTTTCAGCTGCAACGCCGCAAACGCCTCGTCCAAATGGAATGCGCACGCAAGCAGGCATTCCTTGGAAAGGTCCAAGAACAAGCTGATTTCCGTCTGTTACATAAAAGCCAACCCAATTCACACGATCTAAAAATTGATTTAATAATGCGGACGCATTTGATAAGTTTGCGACTACGTTCGGTTCGCCAGTTAATAATGCATCCAGTTGTTTAATTACTGTCTCGTATTGCTCTTCACGAGAACCTGCATAACTTTCTTTTGTAAACATGGAAACAACTCCCTTTTTATCGAGATGTGTAAAATATTAGCAAAATACGATGTATTTCACATGACTTTGTCGATAGAAAATTAAAGGAATTTGTCTTAAAAGTCAAGAAATTTAAACTATAGCTGTTCAGTGAGAGGAAGTGAGCGCATGAAACAGACGAAACAAAAAGTAATTGATGCGGCAATATCGTTGTTTAACACGAAAGGTTATGATGGAACGTCGGTGCGAGAAATTGCAAAGCGAGCGGATGTGAATGTAGCGAATATTTCATATTATTTTGCTGGAAAGCAAGGTTTATTAGAACAGCTTATTACTGACTTTTTAGAAGGATATATTCATGTGATTGAAATGTCGTTCGAACAGAGAGAATATTTGTCGGCTAAAGATGTGATGGTGCAAATGGTGCGCGAGATTTTACGATATCAATTTGAAAATAGGGAACTGACACGTTTCTTCTACCGAGAGCTTTCACTTGATACGACATTAATTCGCGAAGTGATGACCATTTACTTTTCTAAAGAAAGATATTATATAGAGCAAATGATTAGACAGGGACAAATGAAGCAAGAGTTTAAAAAGGTATCTTTTACAATGTTTATGACGCAATTAAAAGGCATGATGAATATGCCGTTTTTATATCCACAATATATATCAGAAGTGCTGCATTCTTTTCCGTCTGAGACATTTTTCATAGAAATGTACACGAAAGAAATTGAACAATGGATGGAGCAAACATTATGTATAACGAATATGTACTATGAATTGCCAAGAGCTGTTCATATGTGAAAAATCCCCACCTAACGAACTGAGGTGGGGATTTTTGTGCTTTCTTTCCTTTGCCATGCATTGTTGCATAATAGCGCAATAATTGTTAATGAGGCTCCGGCAATTTCAATTTTGTCGACTGTATAACCTCGAAAGATGGAACCGATAAGTGCAAGTACAGGAACTAAATTCATAAATAATATGCCGTTAATAGATGAAATATAGCGATTTCCTGTGTTCCAGCAAAATACAGCGATAACACCTGCAACAATCGACATATACAAGAGTTCAAAACGAACGCTCATAATGGTACGAAGTGACGGCATAGTAACGATGTTTGTGTACGTGAAGAAAGTGACAATAACGATGAGTGAAATGGAGCCGAATAAACAAGTTAACGTCGTATATCGAAGTGGTGACCAAGATTGAAAACGAGCTCCACCGTTCGTGTAAATGACCCAGCAAGTAACGCCGCATAGCATAAGTATATTTGTTGAGAGGTGACTGGCAGCTCCAAATAATAAGTGAATATTTCCTTTTGAAATGACGAGCATAACACCGAGCAATGCAACGAACATACAAAGGAATGTGTAGTTTTGTGGGCGTTTGTTTTTTGTTATCCACTGCAATAATAAAGCGATGAGTGGCATAAGAGACTGAATCATCGCAGCATGAATGGCCCCAGAAGGCCCGGCAAGTTGTTGGCCGTAAAAAATGAGAAAACCATATCCAGCGAAACCGACTGTTCCGTAAAAGAATAACGAAAGTGTTCTTTTCTCTAAGCGGAGTGAAGTTTTTCCTTCAGTAATGAATAGCAAAATAAGAAAAATAATAGCTGCTGATCCGTATCGGGTAGTTGTGAAGAAGAACGGATCAATAAACTGCAGGGCATTTGCCATGACAGGAAACATAAATCCCCAAGCCGTTACGGCAAGTAAGCATAGGAGGGATCCGAGTAGCATTTGTTTTTTGTCCAAGAGTATCTTTCCCCTTTACATTTCGTTATAGTAAGTTGATGAAATAAGTATAAAGAGTAATTGTTTATAGAAGGAAATATCGATTTTTTATGACAGTTATAACTTTATGTTAGAGGTGTGTACGATGGATTTGGAGGCAGTACGATCGTTTATTGAAGTGAAGAATACGCGAAGTTTATCAAAGGCGAGTAAGCTTTTACATATTTCTCAACCGGCGCTTAGTAAACAAATTCAAAGGTTAGAAGCGGGCTTAGAGGTTACTTTACTGAAGCGTTCCGCACAAGGAGTGGAGTTAACAGAAGCTGGAGAGTTATTTATAACAAGAATGTTACCGATTTTGGAACACATATATGAAGTGAAAGCCGAAATGAAGAATTTTCAAGAGAAGCGGAAAATTTCTATAGGCATATTGCCAAGTTTAGCAGCTCATTACATATCAAAATGTAAAGATGTATTAGGTGACGGATTCGAAGTAGAATGGAAAATTGAGCATACGAAAGTACTAATGGGACTCTTTAAAGAACGGAAGATTGAAGCGATGTTCGTCGATTCAGTAGTAGAAGACGCTACGTGTATAAAAGAAATGCGAGTAGAAAAAATTGTTTGTGTCGTTTCAAATGATCATCTTTATAAAGAGAAAACAGTGATCCGAATGGAAGATTTGCAAAATGAAAAGTTAATCGTATACCCAGAAATCTGTGATGTAAGGAAAATGATTACGAATATGTTTCAGGGGATAGGTGCGAAACCAATCATTGCATTTGAAACTTCTTATGCAGAACCGATGCTTGCGATGGTCGGAGCTGGACTTGGTATTACGTTACTTCCAGAAATGTCAGTAAAGCAAGCGGTAAAGCAAGGGAATGTGCATGCGATTTCTATTGAACCACCACTTGCACGCAAAATTTATTTCGTATCCCATATGGAAGAGAACCCGTTATTGCAATCATTTGATGATGGAAGCTAATCCAAACAGAAGATTGAGAAAGATTACAATTGCATTGAAAGAAACATGAAATTTTAAAAAAAACTAGGTCAAAAACAAGCCATTACATGGTATGATTAGTACATTGTTAGTTGTTAAATATAGGGGGATTCCCTTTTTATACATAATGCCTTCCATTTCATAAACGGAACGGACAAAAAAAGAGATATAACTAGGAGGCTTTTTTGCATGGATTCTATCCTGACGATCGTTATCATTGTAGTAAGCTCTATTCTAGTGCTGCTCATGATAGAGCTTGTGATAAGAAATCGTTCATATAAAGATATTGAAGCACTGGAGCAGTGGAAACAAGAGATAAAAGATAAACCTGTGGCAGATGAACTAAAACGGGTGAAAGATTTAAACATGACGGGTCAAACAGAAGAACTGTTTGGTAAATGGCGTGAAGAATGGGATGAGATTGTATCAACAACCCTTCCGAAAGCAGACAAAGATTTAGCGCAAGCGCGAAAATTCGCCTCGCAATTCTCCTTCCGAAAAGCAAAGCATGCGATGAATGAATCCATAAGTGGTTTAGATGACGCTGATAATCGTATTACAGATATTTTAAATGAATTACAGCAATTGTTAGAAAGCCATGAAAAAAATAGCTCGGAAATTGAAGAGTTACGTGATACATATCGTAGTATGAAGAAGAGTGTTCTTGCTCATAGACATATGTATGGAGCAGCAGAGCAGAAAATCGAAGAGATGCTAGATGCTGAATCTAATAAGTTTAAAAGCTTTGAAGAGGCAACAGATAATGGTGACTATTTAAAAGCGAGAGAAATTGTTATTAGTTTAGAAGAAGGTTTGGCAAGCTTAGAAATCATTATTCATCAAATTCCGGATTTATTGGTAGAGTGTCAAGCGACGTTACCAGTTCAGCTGGAAGATTTATTACAAGGACATAATGATATGGTAAGACAAGGTTATGTATTAGAGTATTTGGAAGTCCCTAAAGAAGTTCGTGATATGACGACACAACTACACACATGTTTAATGGATATACAGGAGCTTCATATAACAGAAGCCGCTGAAAAAGTAGAAAACTTAAAAATGCGTTTAGATGGCTTCTATGATCAACTGGAACAAGAAGTACATGCGAGACATTATGTGGAGCAAAAAACACTTTCTGTTTATGAAGACTTAGAAGAAATTCGTACTGAAACGATTGAAACAAAAGCAGAAACACAACTTGTGAAACAAAGTTATCAGCTACAAGATAAGGACATTGAGTCTCAAAAAGTAATTGAAAAGCAAATGCATATTTTAACGAAACGTTTTGAAATGCTGCGATTACGAGTTGCGGAACAAGATATAGCCTTCTCTATTATTCGTGAGGAACTAGAAGAGGTTTATGAGCAATGTGAAACGTTAAAAGTACTTCATGCAGAATATAAAGAAATGCTGCAAACGATGCGTAAAGAAGAATTTGAAGCACGTGAGAAGTTACAAGAAATGCGAAATATCATTTTTGAAACGAAACGTTTTATGCAAAAGTCGAATTTGCCAGGTCTTCCAGAAAGCATTATGGAAGATTTACAAAGAGGACAAATGGCAATGCAAGCTGTATATGAACAGTTAGAAGTGAAACCGTTAAATATGAATGCTGTAAATAGCAGTTTAGAAGAAGCGTACACAACTGTTAATGGTGTAGCTGAAATGACAGAAGAGTTAATTGGACAAGCGTATTTAGTTGAAAAATTAATTCAATACGGTAATCGTTACCGCAGTCATGACGAGAACCTTGCAGAGAGCTTAAATTATGCGGAGAAATTATTCCGTGAATATCAATACGATGCAGCTTTAGAACAAGCGGCTTCTGTACTAGAGCAACTTGAACCTGGCGTTGTTCAAAAAATAGCTGAATATGTAGACAATGAACAAACCCTTTCATAAGGGTTTGTTTTTTTGTGTAATTTTGGGGACGATGTTGCTATAATGAATAGCGGAATACAGTAAGGTTATTCGTTTTAAAATATAGTGAAACTGTAGTCAGTAGGGTCATCCTCGCTAATTATCGGCCTTCACAATCGGGATAAAATGGAACCTTTGAGTAGTCTTAGCGTAATTACACGTATTTGTGATATGATTATATGATGTGATAGCGCTGAAAGGGGAAGAACGATGATCTATTTTGATAATAGTGCGACGACGAAGCCATATCCAGAAGCCCTTCAATCGTACGTAACGGTTGCTGGAAAATATTTTGGAAACCCTTCTTCTATTCATTCGCTTGGAGGAGAGGCAGAGCGTCTATTAACACAATCAAGAACGATTGCAGCGCAGCTTCTTCACGTTAAACCTTCTGAGATTATTTTCACATCAGGTGGAACGGAAGGGAATAACCTTGCGATTAAAGGAATAGCGATGAGGAATCGTTCGCGCGGTAAACATATTATTACAACAAATATTGAACACGCGTCTGTGTTTGAAGCATATAAACAATTAGAAGATCTCGGTTTTGATGTAACATATTTACCGGTTAATGAGCATGGTGTTGTATCGGTAGAGGATGTAAAACGAGCACTTCGTGAAGATACGATTCTTGTGTCAATTATTCACGTGAACAACGAGACTGGAGCAATTCAGCCTGTTGCTGAAATTGGAACGTTATTATCGAACTATCCGAAAATAAGATTCCATGTGGACCATGTACAAGGGATAGGAAAAGTACCGCTTGATTTATATGCTTCTCATATTGATCTTTGCTCAATATCTGGACATAAATTCCACAGTGTAAAAGGAACGGGTCTTCTTTATGTACGTGATGGCGTAAGATTAGATCCAATTTTATCAGGTGGTCAACAAGAGCTTAAGTATCGCTCTGGTACAGAAAACTTACCTGGCATTGTAGCGATGGTGAAAGCACTTCGCATGACAATGGAACAAGTGAAAGAAAAGATAGCTCATTTGCAAAATTTACAAACAGAGCTTGTCCGTTTCTTGAAAGAGATGGAAGATGTAACGATTAATACGTCGCTTGCATATGCAGCACCGCACATTTTAAATGTGTCATTTGTTGGTTTAAAACCAGAAGTGGTCGTTCATGCTTTAGAAGAGCACGGTGTATATGTATCGACGAAGTCTGCTTGTTCTTCAAAAGCAAATGAAGTGAGCAGAGTGTTAGTGTCAATGGGAGTACCCCATGCCGCTGCTGCAAGTGCTATTCGTATTAGTTTGGCACCAGAAAACACGATGGAAGAAGTAAAACAATTTGAAGGTATTGTGAAAGAGACGATGCCAAAATTATATGAAGTGATGAGGTAAAGGAATATGATGACATATGAATATATTTTAGTTCGTTATGGAGAGATGACGACTAAAGGTAAGAACCGCTCTAAATTTGTAAGCACATTGAAAGATAACGTAAAGTTCAAGCTGAAAAAGTTCCCAAATATTAAAATCGATGCAACGCATGACCGTATGTACATTCAATTAAATGGCGAAGACCATGAAGCAATTTCTGAAAGATTGAAAGATGTATTCGGTATTCATAAGTTTAACTTAGCGATGAAAGTACCATCAGAATTAGAAGATATTAAAAAGGGTGCATTAGCAGCTTTCTTACAAGTAAAAGATGATGTGAAAACATTTAAAATTACAGTGCACCGTTCTGATAAGCGCTTCCCAATGAAGACGATGGAGTTACTTCCAGAAATCGGTGGACACATTTTAGAAAATACAGAGGATATCACAGTAGATGTTCATAATCCAGATGTGAATGTACGTATAGAAATTCGCAGTGGTTACAGCTATATTATGTGTGGTGAGCATATGGGAGCTGGTGGTTTACCAGTTGGTGTTGGCGGAAAAGTAATGGTACTTCTTTCTGGTGGTATCGATAGCCCAGTAGCAACGTACTTAACGATGAAACGCGGCGTGTCTGTGGAAGCAGTTCATTTCCATAGCCCACCTTTCACAAGCGAGCGTGCAAAACAAAAAGTAATCGATTTAGCACAAGAGTTAACGAAGTACTGTAAACGTGTAACGCTTCACCTTGTTCCATTTACAGAAGTGCAAAAAACGATTAATAAAGAAATTCCATCTAGCTATTCAATGACAGTTATGCGCCGTATGATGATGCGTATTACAGAGCGTATCGCAGAGGAGCGTAATGCACTTGCAATTACGACTGGTGAAAGTCTTGGACAAGTAGCAAGCCAAACGTTAGATAGTATGCATACAATCAACGAGGTAACAAACTACCCGGTTATTCGTCCACTTATTACGATGGATAAATTAGAAATTATTAAAATCGCTGAAGAAATCGGCACATATGATATTTCAATTCGTCCGTACGAAGATTGCTGTACAGTATTCACACCAGCAAGCCCAGCGACGAAGCCGAAGCGTGAAAAAGCGAATCGTTTTGAAGCGAAATACGATTTCACACCATTAATCGATGAAGCTGTAGCGAACAAAGAAACAATTGTATTACAAACGGTAGAAGTAGTGGCGGAAGAAGACAAATTCGAAGAACTTTTCTAAAACCATAAATTACCATATCTAAAACGTGTATGAAGTCATGTTATTTATCACACTCTATACTCACAAGGAGGTGATATAACATGTCACGTAGCACAAATAAATTAGCGGTTCCTGGTGCTGAATCAGCATTAGACCAAATGAAATACGAAATCGCTCAAGAGTTTGGTGTTCAACTTGGAGCAGATGCAACAGCTCGCGCTAACGGTTCTGTTGGTGGTGAAATCACTAAACGTCTAGTTTCACTAGCTGAGCAACAATTAGGCGGTTACCAAAAATAATCCCATATAAGATGGCTTAGAAAGAGCGGGTTTTCCCGCTCTTTCTTTTTGTTGTTTGCATCGGTATACATTCATTTCGACATAGACATAAAAAATTTGTCAAAAGAAGAGGGTTCAAAATTAACTGAAAATTCTTTATTATATAAGGGAGGCATAGAAATGGAGGAGGATATTGTATGAAGAGAGAGGAATTGTTGGCGCCACCGTCTTATAATTTAGTTTCTGAAATAGAGAAATATACAGGTGATAAAGATAAGCTTGCTTTAATTTGGCAAGATGATAAAGGGAATAGACGAGAAGTTACATACGCTGAGCTTATGAAAGGTGCGAATAAAATTGGAAACGCTTTTATAAAGAGTGGTCTGCAAAAAGGGGACAAGCTCCTCATTATGATGCCGCGCTTAATTGAAGCGTACATGACGTATATCGCTGCGATTAAAGCAGGATTTGTCGTAATTCCGAGTTCGGAAATGTTGCGCAAAAAGGATATAGAATATCGCATTGGGCACGGGGAAGTAAAAGCAATCGTAAGTTATGAGCCCTACATTGGGCAGTTTGATGATATAGAAGCGATGGAATCTCTTCAAAAATTCGTTTTGAGCGAGCAGTCAGTAGATGGATGGATTAATTTAAAAACAGCGTTAGAAACAGAAAGTGACATGTTAGAAATGGCGAAGACTGATAAAGAAGATATGGTCTTTTTATCTTACACGTCAGGAACGACAGGAAACCCAAAAGGTGTTGTTCATACGCATGCGTGGGCATACGCTCATTTGCGCACGAGCGCTCCAAATTGGCTCGGAATTGAAGAGGATGATGTTGTATGGGCGACGGCTAGTCCAGGTTGGCAAAAGTGGATTTGGAGCCCGTTTTTAGCAACTCTCGGATCAGGAGCGACAGGATTTGTATACAACGGTAAATTTGAACCAAAAACGTATTTAAACTTATTAGGTGATAATAAGGTGAATGTGCTTTGTTGTACGCCGACTGAGTATAGATTAATGGCAAAAGTAGAAGACTTAGGTGAGTACAATTTAGAAGCGTTACATAGCGCTGTATCCGCAGGTGAGCCATTAAATAGAGAAGTCATTGAAACGTTCCAAAAGCACTTTAATATTACAGTAAGAGACGGCTACGGGCAAACGGAAAATACATTGCTTGTTGGTGTAATGAAAGGGATGGATATTAGACCGGGATCAATGGGAAAACCAACGCCAGGCAACCACGTTGATATTGTAGATGAAGAAGGTATTCCGGTACAGGTAGGAGAAGTTGGTGATATCGCAGTTCACATTGAAACGCCAGCCCTCTTTAAACAATATTATAAAGACGATGAGCGCACAGCGATGCAATTCCGCGGTGATTATTATATTACCGGTGATAAAGCGAAGAAAGATGAAGACGGCTATTTCTGGTTTGAAGGGCGCGGTGATGATATTATTATTAGCTCTGGTTATACAATTGGGCCGTTTGAAGTAGAAGATGCGCTCGTAAAACATCCTTATGTAAGAGAGTGTGCGGTTGTCGCAAGCCCTGATGAAATTCGCGGAAGTGTCGTGAAGGCATTTATCGTATTAAGAGAGAATATAGACAAGAATGAAGAAACATTAATTCCAGTACTCCAACAACACGTCAAAGAACTCACTGCACCATATAAATACCCTCGCAAAATTGAATTTGTAGATGAACTACCAAAAACGATTTCCGGAAAAATTCGCCGTATTGAGCTTAGAAAACAAGAGATGGAGATTCCGTCAAAATAATTTTAAAAACAGTGAAGGAAATAGTTGAATGAAATGCCAAACAATGATAATATAAAAACGAACACAAGTTCGATTTTTATAAACTTAAAAAAGAGGTGTCCGTATGATTTTAGGTATTAATCCGTACTTAGTTTTAGATGGTAGTGGGCAAGAGGCTGTACAGTTTTATAAAGAGGCGTTAGACGCAAAAGTAGAAATCATGCAAACTTTTGGTGACATGCCTGAAAATCCAGAATACCCGATTCCAGCTGAAGCAAAAGAGCGCGTTTTACATGCTACTTTAAAAGTTGGTAATACGGACCTTATGATTTCTGATACATTCCCAGGTCAAGGGCATGCAATCGGATCTCAAGTAACAATTGCAATTCAAATTAGTAATGCAGAAAAAGCGAAAGAAGTATTCGAAAAGTTACAAGAGGGTGGAGAAGTTATTATGCCACTTCAAGAAACGTTCTGGAGCCCAGCATACGGACAACTTAAAGATAAATTTAGCATTGAATGGCAAATCACAACGAACCCTACTGAACAAAAGTAATTTTTAGAAAAGCACCATTTTTAATCGAAATGGTGCTTTTTTTATACGCTCTAATTTCGTAGACTAAAGGGAAAAGGGGGATGAGCATATGGGAGAAATTTGGTATGGCGGCACCATTTACACGATGCGAGAAGAGAATGAAAAAGTAGAAGCTATTTATGTTGAAAAGGGCATGATTGTTGATGCTGGGAGTAAGGAAGAGCTAGAAAGTCGATATTCAGACGTGAAGTTGTATGACTTAAAAGGCAAAACGATGATCCCAGGTCTCGTTGATAGTCATATGCATCTTATTGGGCACGGGGAGAGGTTACTCCGTCTAGACTTATCAAATTGTACATCTTATAGCGAAGTGTTGACTCTTGTTCAGAAGCGAGTAGAAGAAGCGCCAAAAGGTTCTTGGGTTATTGGAGAAGGCTGGAATGAAAATAATTTTACAGATACAAAACAAGTTCATGTACGTGATTTAGATGAAATCTCTAAAGAACACCCCATTTTATTAAAGCGCGTTTGTCGCCACGTTACATGGGTGAATTCATACATATTGCAAGAAGCGAACATAACAGAGACGACGCAAGACCCGAAAGGAGGAAAAGTCGGCCGGGACGCATTGAATAATTTAACAGGGCTTTTATATGAACAAGGACAAGAACTAATAAAACATGTTCAGCCTGAAATTGATGAAGCCTACTTACAAAGAGCTCTGCAAACAGCGATTAAAGATTGCTGGCAATACGGACTCGTCGGTGGGCATACGGAAGATTTAAATTATTACGGTGGTTTTAGAAAAACGCATAATGCGTTTTCTCATGTTATAAAAGAAATGCCCTTTAAAGCGCATTTGCTCGTTCACCATGAAGTGGCACATGAGCGAAAAGAATATGAAAATGAGCATTATATTGAATTTGGAGCGATGAAAATTTTTTCTGATGGCTCTTTTGGCGGAAGAACAGCTTTATTAAGTGAACCGTATGAAGATGCGCAGGAAACAAATGGAGTTGCAATCTTCTCACGTGAAGAGCTTGCGGAGTTAGTGAAAAAAGCACGGGATTTACATATGCCAGTTGCGATTCATACAATAGGTGATTTATCGCTTGAATATGTCATTGATGCACTTGAATTATATCCACCAGCAGAAGGTTTTCGCGATCGTATTATTCATTGTCAGTTAGCTCGTGAAGAATTGATTGAGAGAATGCAACACTTGCCGGCTATTATCGATATTCAGCCCGTCTTTGTGTCATCGGACTTCCCATCAGTCATTGAAAAACTAGGCGAGCATCGTCTTCGATATGCATATGCTTGGAAGACGTTACTAGAAGCGGGATTACACTGCAACGGTGGGTCTGACGCGCCAATTGAACAAGTGAATCCGTTTTTAGGCATATATAGTGCTGTTACACGTAGAAGTTTTATTGACGGCGTATGCTATATGCCAGAGGAAAGATTAACGGTATATGAAGCTATCTCTTTATTTACAACAGGAAGTGCCTATGCAATCGGAAAAGAAGCGAAGCGAGGGAAAATCGCAAAGGGATATGAAGCGGACTTTACGATAGTAGATCGAAATATATTTGAGGTAGAGGCAGAAGAAATAAAAGAAGTACAAGCAGAAATGACGGTAATTGATGGGAAGATTGTGTATAGGAAAGACGTGTGAAAATATATCGACTTACCGATAAAAAATGACAAGAATAGTGGTCGGTAGCGAGAGAAATAAATAACCGCCGAATTATGGGATCCCATAATTCGGCGGTTATTTTAATGCTATAAAAATGTTCTCTGTACTTTTTCCCAGAAGGAATTGTTTTTTAATTTAACTGTTTTAATTTGTTTATCGCTTAAGCGTACAACAGCTTTTTCCACTTGTTTAATGCTAAGCGCTTCATTATCCATACCGATAACTGGATAATCGTTACCGTCTGGTCGTAGTTTTAAAGTTAGTGTACGCTCGTGATTTAAAATGAATGGTGAACCGAGCGTACGGTAGGTGTTGTTATTTAAAGATGCTAATTCGCTTACTTGGAAGCATGGGATAAGCGGATCAACAACCGCACCATGTAATGATTTATTGTAAGCTGTACTTCCTGTTGGGGTAGAAACAACTAAACCGTCCCCTCTAAATGTTTCGAAATATAGATCATCAACGTGAACATCTACAACGAATGTTTTAATAATGCTAGAGCGTAATGAGAACTCATTTAAACAATGGAAAGATGTACCGTGATCTACATCTACCTGAATTGTTGGATATTTTCGCACTTCAATTTCATTTTTTGTAATTTCTTGAAGGGCTGTATCGACGTGATCAATATGGAAATCGCAGTAGAAAGAAGTTTCATCTTTCGTAGAAATCCCTGCGTATAAACAATCTTCTCTAAAACCAGTTTGACGAACGGCTTGTAAGAAAGTTGCATCATCTCCAACACTGACGATAGCGTTTGCATTTTTTGAATGATCTAATATGGTAAAACCATTCTCTTCTAAAATACGATAGATTGGTTTCATTTTTTCAACGAGCGTTGCTTTGTCATCACCATAAAAGAAAAATAAATTGCGACGATCTGCCATTATGTATCCCTCCACTGCAGTTAAATTTTCTGTTCTTCGTGCTACATATCATCCAAATATGTTCCCCGACGATATGTTCAAATAATATATTTCGATATAAAATGTCAAAATCCCTTTTTATTTTTAGAAAAATTTTTATATTCAATTTTAAAGGATTCTGTTTAATGATGAATAAACTTGTCGATAATGGGTACGGAGTGAAAGGATGATACGTATGAAGTGGCTCGTGATTGGAATAATAATTCTTCTCCTTTTTATTTTGCTTATACTATTGTCGAAAATAAGGCTTAAAGTGACATTTTTATATTCAGAAATGGAAAAGCAATGTTTGTTTCAAGTGAAAATATGGATGATTCGATATACGTTTGACGTATTGGAAAGAATTGAAAAACAGCAGAAAAAGACAGGAGAGAAAATCGAAAAAGCTGAAGAAGAAGGCGGAATTGATAATAAAATTATGGCACAACTTGATAGTATAGGGGAACTGATAAAAAAGCTGCAAGAAGTTCATACTATCGTTAAAGATTTTCTCAAACGAGTAAAAATCAATGGTTGGAAATGGCACACCCAAATTGGAGCAGGTGATGCAGCTAGTACTGGAATTGTCACTGGATATGCATGGGGGACAAAAGGAATGGCTGCTGGAGTTGTAGGACAATATATGCATATTGTTGACGTACCAGAATTTGAAATCACCCCTGTTTTTCAAGGGAAAGGATTTGCATCAAGATGTGAGTTAACAGCATCTTTTCGTATATTTCGTGCTATAAAAACGGGTATCAAATTACTCACGTTTATGAGAAGACAAAGATCTGGTACGAATGAAAAATCAGTTCAAGCATAGGGGGGATATAAAGTGGACCATCCAATTCAAGGTTTAATGACAACCGCAATGCAGCATTTAAAACAAATGACTGATGTAAATACAATTGTTGGTGATCCGATTAAAGCAGCAGATGGAAGTGTAATTCTTACCGTTTCAAAAGTTAGTTTCGGATTCGCTGCTGGTGGAAGTGAATTTGGTAAAGTAGAACATTCAGGCCGTCATCCATTTGGCGGGGGAAGTGGTGGAGGAGTTTCTATTAATCCTGTTGCTTTTCTTGTAATAAATGGAGAAGGTGTAAAAGTGTTGCATTTAGATAAGCAAACACACGTCATCGATAAAATAATTGAATTAGCACCACAAGCTGTTGATAAAGTGAAAGAAATGATGGATAAACGAAAAGAAGACGATCCTGAATTTCAAATTTAACGAATAAAGAAGCTAATCAATGGATTAGCTTCTTTAATTTTTTTGTAAATAAAGCGATTTTATTTGCATTATCGATAGGGACAAACTATCATTTACATTGTACATATTTTGTTTAAATAAGGGAGGATTTTCAAGTGGCAAACGTAACTTTTAAAGGTAACCCAATGACTTTAGTTGGAACAGAAGTTAAAGTTGGCGATCAAGCGCCAAAATTCCAAGTATTAGCAAATGACTTATCTCCAGTAAGTTTAGAAACATACAAAGGCGAAGTAAAATTAATTAGTGTTGTACCTTCAATCGATACAGGTGTGTGTGATGCACAAACACGTCGTTTTAACCAAGATGCAGCAGGTATTGAAAACGCGAAAGTGTTAACAATTAGCGCTGACTTACCATTCGCTCAAAAACGCTGGTGTGCAGCAAACGGTTTAGAAAATGTTGTTACACTTTCTGACCACCGCGATCTTTCATTCGGTGAAGCTTACGGCTTAGTAATGAAAGAGCTTCGTTTACTTGCTCGTGCAGTATTCGTAGTAGATAGCAACGACAAAGTAGTTTACGCAGAATACGTAAGCGAAGGTACAAGCCATCCAAACTATGAAGCAGCATTAGAAGCAGCTAAAGCGGCAAAATAATGTGAAGAAATGACCTCTTATAAAGAGGTCGTTTTTTCTCATGTATTGCTGCGTAATGGTACCAATATATGAGAAAAAACGTTATATCATATATAACTTAAAGGGGAGCTCTTTGCAGGAGGTCGCTTTTTCTTTTTGGAAAAAAACACTTTGTGGTATGATATAAGTTATGTGTAAAAGAGAGAAGGAGGAATGTACGTGAGTCAGACAGTAGAAACATTATTTTCTATTTTTGATTCTTCTGCGGTAGTTTTACGTAAAGAATTAGATGTAACATATTTAGAGGCGCTTGTAGAAACAGGTGATAACTTGTTTGAAGGAGCAATTTTACAAGAGGAATTATCCGAATCAGCAATTGAAAGGCTGAATCGTGAATATAGTACGTTTAATGAAGAAACATATAAAGGTGAAGAAATTCGTAAAGCATTTCAGTTAGCCATTTTAAAAGGAATGAAAGAAGGCGTACAAGCGAATCACGAAATGACGCCTGATGCAGTTGGAATGTTCATGAGCTACTTATTCCATAAATTTATGCAAGGGCAAAACGAAATTACTGTTTTAGATCCTGCAATTGGAACAGGTAACTTAATGACTACAGTATTTAATAGCGCCAAAGAAGGACTAGCAATGAGTGGATTTGGTGTAGAAGTGGATGAAGTGTTAATTAAACTTGCTTTAGTAAATGCGAATTTACAAAAGCATGCAATCGAATTCTTCCATCAAGATGGACTAGCGCCACTTTATATCGATCCGGTTGATGCAGTCGTTTCAGACTTACCGATTGGTTACTATCCAAATGAAATCGGTGCAAGTGAATATAAGTTAAAAGCAGATCAAGGAATGTCGTATGCCCATCACCTATTTATTGAACAAAGTGTGAAACATACGAAAGAAGGCGGGTACTTATTCTTCCTAGTACCAAACTTCATTTTTGAAAGTGATCAAGCACCAAAATTACATGCATTTATTAAAGAAACATGTTTTATTCAAGGGCTATTACAGCTACCTGTTTCCATGTTTAAAAACGAGAAAAATGCAAAAAGTATATTTGTTCTCCAAAAGAAAGGTCCTAGTGTAACAATGCCAAAACAGGCGTTATTAGTGGAGTTACCTAAATTCTCCAACATGAAGGCGATGGAGAACATTATGGATCAATTAAATACTTGGTTTGCAACCCACAAATAAGGCAAGGTATATGTAACAGGATTAGTAATTCATGTAGTACAGTTTTATAGGATATGTCATATTTTTAAATATATACTAGATTAAACTGAATTTTTTTGAAATCTGTAATATATATTTTTTCTTGGTGTTACAATTTTTTCACTTGAAATATATGTCGGACGATGTTTAAATTAAAATCGTGAGTATAAAATTCACTAATGATGAAACGTTTTCATATTTAGTGAATTTGATCAGATAAAATCGAGCGGTTTGTGGACATATCCACACAACTACCAAGAGAAAAAGGGGCGAAAGACTAGATGTCAAAAATCATCGCGATTAACGCAGGAAGCTCTTCCTTAAAATTCCAATTATTTGAAATGCCAAGTGAAACAGTATTAACAAAAGGTTTAGTAGAACGTATCGGTTTAGAAGATAGTATCTTCACTATTACTGTAGATGGCGAAAAACAAAAAGAAATTACAAATATTCCAGATCATGCAGTAGCAGTAAATATGCTTCTTAAAAAATTAACTGAAAACGGAATCGTTAAGTCTCTAGATGAGATTGGCGGTATCGGTCACCGTGTTGTTCACGGCGGCGAAAAATTTGCTGACTCTGTTTTAATTACTGATGAAGTATTAGCTGATATCGAAGAGTTAAGCGATTTAGCACCACTTCATAACCCAGCAAACCTTGTTGGTATTAAAGCATTCCAAGAAGTATTACCAAACGTACCAGCAGTAGCAGTATTCGATACAGCATTCCACCAAACAATGCCGGAATCTGCATTCTTATACAGCCTACCATATGAGTACTATGAAAAATTCGGTATCCGTAAATACGGTTTCCACGGAACTTCTCATAAATACGTAACTGAGCGTGCGGCTGAATTATTAGGTCGTCCACTTGAAAGCTTAAGCTTACTTTCTTGTCACTTAGGTAATGGTGCAAGTATCGCAGCAGTAGAAGGCGGTAAATCTATCGATACTTCTATGGGCTTCACTCCACTTGCTGGTGTAACAATGGGTACACGTTCTGGTAACATTGACCCTGCTTTAATTCCATACATCATGGAAAAAACAGGCCAAACAGTAGAAGAAGTAGTTAGCGTATTAAACAAGAAGAGTGGTATGTTAGGTCTTACTGGTTACTCTAGTGACCTACGTGACATCATTGCGAAAGAAGAAGAAGGCGACCATCGTGCGAAAGTAGCACTTGATGTATTCGTAAGCCGTATCCACAAATACATCGGTTCTTACACAGCTCGTATGAAAGGCGTTGACGCTATCATCTTTACAGCTGGTGTAGGTGAAAACAGTGCGATTATTCGTGAGCGTGTATTAGAAGGCCTTGAGTACATGGGCGTATACTTCGACGTAAAACGTAATAACGTATTTGGTGAAGAAGCATTCATCAGCTTCCCACACTCTCCAGTAAAAATTATCGTAATTCCAACTGACGAAGAAGTTATGATCGCTCGTGACGTACTACGTCTTGGAGATATTGGTTAATATACTATATGAAAAAAAGACGAGATCCTATAGGGTTTCGTCTTTTTTCTATTGGATATATTTCAAGATTCCATCTGGATATAGTGCTTTCTCTTTTTGGATGAATGCAGTGAGGGAAATCCATTTTGCATATGACAGTGTTTGTTCATCTTGTATATTCAGTATTTCCATTTCATATAGTGACATGTCTAATAAGCGTAAAGAATATAGCTGAATGATTTCATGACCAATTTCTCCATCTAGATGAAAGATATTTTCTAAGCAGCCTAAATAATTGGTGATTTCCACTTCTGTGTGAAGCTCTTCTTGAAATTCGCGAATAACGGTATGTGCTGATTTTTCACCAAGTTCAATTGAACCGCCAAGAGGTCGGTAATATGTTTCATCGCCTGTATGATATTCTTGTACGAGAAGTCTACCGTGATGTATAGCAATGCCAAAAGCTTTTGCACGTGGATACATATATAATCACTCCTTATTTCTTTTGTATAAGGATGATTATAATGTGTTTTGTAATAAAAAGTATCGTGTATTTAGGACTGCGGTCTAATCGTGAGTCCATCAAATAGGTCACTCCAAAATGCTTCATTGTACTGGTATACATCCATAATAGGGCATTTTATAACGCAAATATTTTGTAATCCCCAATCTTCTTGGGCAACATTTGGTACATCTGCAGGAAGTAGTAATAGGACAGAGAATTTATGTTTAACTATTTGAGATAAAATGTGTTCCAAAGAATGTGCTTCTTCGTATGTTCCTCCAGTTCGAATAAACAATATGGATTCTGCCGTTTCAATTGTAGTTAGAAAACGATGAATTCGATGCTCATAGTTTAACTTAACTTCTGTATAAGAAGGCCAAGAAGTTGGTGTGTTTACATCTGTTTTAAAGTCGTGGCAGGAGTCGATTTCATATAGGTTGTCACGGAGTCTTAATTTCGCACCATCATCCCAAAATGAGATGAAAGATAAGTTTTCGAACTGTAGAAAACGGTCAAATCGATTTTGTAATAATACATTCACTTTTTCTAATGAAGGGCTTAGCATAAAATCGATAACACCAAAAAAGGGTGATAATTCGAATTGGTATAACGCCCAAGCAGGCCAGCAGTTTTGTCCTAAGCTGAATACTGCATTATATTCTTTTTTTATATTGGATAGATTCATGTGATTTATCTCATCCTTTTTGCTAATATTTTATGTCACTAAAAAATGGAATGTGAATAAAGATAGACAAGCATATTTGCAAAGAATAAGCAGAAATATGTTACAATAGAAAAAAATCGAACGAGGTGGTTGTTACGATGCGATCGAAGCGAGAACAAGCCATTTTAGACAATATAAAAGAATGGGAATCGCAATTAGTTGAGCAAGAAGCGACTGATTTTCAAAAAATTTTTGATAAATGGGTACATACGACAATTGCGAAATTACCTGAGAAAAAACGAAAAGATTTCTTTACGAAAGCAGATGGATGGCTCTTTCATTTGCATGCATTGATTCAAAGTTCACAATCACAGTTAGACGCGCGTAATCGTATTTTAGGAACGTCGAGATTATTTGATGAATCAATTGAGCAACTAGAAGATTTGAAAGCATTATCTATTGATCAGTTAACATACATAGCAGAGCAGCAAACAGCGCGACATCGCCTATATTCATTCGTACAAGGCGGAGCAACGGGTGCTGGAGGTTTATTATTATTAACGGCTGATTTTCCGGTTATGATTGCATTAAATGTGAAGGCTGTCCAACTTATTGCAACATCATTTGGACATGATGTGAACAAGCCTTATGAAATGATGCTTGCGTTAAAGGTGTTTCATGCGTCATTACTACCAGGAAGGCTTCAGCAATACGCATGGTACAATTTACTGCAAGAGCTAGAGCAAGAAGATTCGTTCTTCTATGAAGGAGACGAAGCGGTATTACAACCAGCTTCTACTGAGGTTGTGTTAAAACAAATTTTGAAAACATTTTCGATTTATGCTCTTCGTCGTAAATTATTCCAAGGTATTCCGGTAATTGGAATGGCAATCGGGTCTACAGTGAACTATCGTTTAACAAGAAATGTTACTGAATTTGCAAATAGATTTTATCAAGTGCGCCACATAGTCGAGAAGGAAAAAAGAGCGTAAAAAAAGCGAGAGGCCGAAGCCTTTCGCTTTTTTTAATTTGTTGCATGCTTTTTGGACATTGGAATAGATACTGGTTGCTTTTCTGCTTTTTTCTCTGCTTTTGGATAATAAATTAAATCCAATGTTTTTGCCTGTACAGCAATTGAAAGAATAGTAAAAGCAATTTCTGTCCAATTTAAATAATATAATGAAAGCGCAAGAACAATCGCGTCAAAGACGAAGAAAATTTGCCCAATTGTAAAACGAGTTCGTTTACTTAATACAATTGTTAAAATGTCGTCTCCGCCGGTTGCACCGCCAAATCGCAATATAAAACCGAGTCCAATACCAGCTAACGCACCGCCAACTACTGCAGCTATAAATAAATTATTTGATAAATCGACCGTAAATGGAGAATAATTTTCCATAAGAGAATAAAATACTCCGAATGAAATCGAACCTAGGAATGAATAACCAACCATTTTTTTACCTAAAAATGAAGCACATAATAAAATAATTGGGATATCCATAATTACAGTTGAAATAGATGGTGAAATATCATAAAAATTTTGGATAAATAGTGCAATTCCTACAAATCCACCTTCGGTTAAGTGGTTTTGGAAGTGAATGTGATATAGCGCTGCTGCTAAAATAAATGAACCGATTAAAACCATAAAAATTTCTTTAATAATTTGTCGACTTTGGATGTTCCTCATCGTTATTCCTTCTTTCCGTAGTTAGTAGTCCTTTTTGTGTTGTAAACTAACTACGAGCTCACATGTAGCTTCAGTTAGTTTACGAAAAAAACTAACTACGCTATATGTCGCTGAAGAAATAACGAATAATCCTCTCGTCCATCAATTCTCCCTACCTTCGTTTTAGTTTAAGTCTTAAAACGACTAAACAAAACGTGGAGTAGGATTCTTCATTTAGCAATCCTGCTCTTCTTTGTTTTGTTTAGCTAGTAACAATTAAGTCCTAAACAAAACGCTACGTGTAAGAAGAGTCTTTTTTTTGCCAAATTATCCTTCGGGCAATCATAATTTCCCCACTCTCGTATTTTTTTCGCTAGACTAAAGTATCTGAGCTGAAAAATACGCTACGTGTATGATTCGTCAATACGATGCCACATGCTCCTTCGAGCGATCATGATATCAAAATCCCTTCCTTCAAGATTTATATTATTATATCATACTTTCAAAAAATGTATGCGGATGGAAACCGACAATAAGCGGAGGAAATCTACAAAAATTGTTATGTTTAAATATTTTTGTAGAAAAGCCTAAGTTATTTTGCAGAATTGGACAGTGTTTTAATGTTTGTCCAATAAGTAAGAAAGAGATGGCGTTTATTCAGTTGTATCTTTCTGGTCACCTTTATCTTTAAAAAACGCATCCCAGCTAATCACACTTAAAAAAGTTAAAGCGATAATAATGAAAGCTCGCATAAAATTGAGACCTCCTTTTGTACATAGTATATGAATAATTCGCTTCAGAATGTGTCATTTTTTTACAAGTCTTAATTGTTATGAGATTATATCAATATAGATAGATGAAAGGGAGGGAGAAGATATGCTAAAAGACATGTTCAAAAGAAAAGAATTAGTATGCGTTTCATGTCAGAAAAAGATTCAATATGAAGAAGAGCTCGTTGCTTTTGTAAAGTTGCCAAAGGAAAGAAGTATATTAGTTGGACCGTTCGATGTGTGTTTAGCGAAAACAGCACAAGAAATATATTGTAAATCGTGTTACGACAAAAAAGCATGACCCAAAGTAATTGAGGGACATGCTTTTTTCATTGGTGTGCTTTTCCCTCAGATACATTTTGAGTGAGTCGATACCAAAGCCAAAGGTCATTAATGATGGAAGCGAGATCGGCAATTTCTGAATTAAGTTTGCAAGAAATTTCGAAGTTTTCTTCGTTATTTAAATGATGCTGTTTTGCATTAATAGAGTGCTCGAGTTCTTTTATACGATCAGGAATCTTTCCTCGAACTTGTTCCCACTTTAATAAAATAGCATGCTGTATTTTTTCGGGGATATCTTCCCAATCTTCTTGTAAATACGGAATTTCAATTCCTAGATGATCATCGTATAAGAAATATTTTTCCATAAGTTCACCCCCGTTTTCCTGCTTATATTGTACATGAAAACAGAAAGAAGCTCGACGGAATTGTTTGAAAAAATTTGAAAATGACTCTTGATACATTTTGTGAAAGGTGTTAAAGTGTGTATTATTATAAAAGAAAATGAATATTTATTCTTTAGGGGGATGCAAAATGGAGAAGAAAAAAGTGGTATTAGCATATTCTGGAGGTCTTGATACTTCCGTTGCAATTAAATGGTTACAAGAGAAGAATTATGATATTATCGCGCTTTGTTTAGACTTAGGGGAAGGTAAAGACTTAGCATTCGTAAAAGAAAAGGCACTTTCAGTAGGTGCAATTAAATCATATATGATTGATGTTCAAGAGGAATTTGCAAATGAATATGCATTGATGGCGATGCAAGCGCACACGTTATACGAAGGGAAATACCCTCTCGTTTCTGCATTATCTCGTCCACTTATCGCTAAGAAATTAGTAGAAATTGCAGAACAAGAAGGGGCGACTGCAGTTGCACACGGATGTACAGGGAAAGGGAATGATCAAGTTCGTTTTGAAGTTTCTATTCAAGCGTTAAATCCTTACTTAGAAGTGATTGCGCCTGTACGTGAATGGAAATGGTCACGTGAAGAAGAAATTGCATATGCAAAAGAAAACGATGTACCCATTCCGATTAATTTAGACAGCCCGTTTTCAATCGATCAAAACTTATGGGGACGCAGTAACGAATGTGGTATTTTAGAAGATCCATGGGCAGCGCCGCCAGAAGATGCGTATGAGATGACATTGGCATTAGAAGATACACCGAATAAACCAGAGTTTGTAGAAATCGGCTTTGAAGCAGGTGTACCGACTACTTTAAATGGCACTGCATATTCACTTTCAGAATTAATTAAAACGTTAAATGCGCTTGCTGGAAAACATGGCGTTGGACGTATCGATCACGTAGAAAATCGCCTCGTTGGTATTAAATCGCGTGAAGTATACGAATGTCCAGCGGCAATGACGTTAATCACAGCACATAAAGAGCTGGAAGATTTAACGCACGTAAAAGAAGTAGCACATTTTAAACCGGTGATTGAGCAGAAAATAACAGAACTTATTTATAACGGTTTATGGTTCTCTCCTTTAAAACAAGCGCTTCATGCTTTCTTACAAGAAACGCAAAAAAATGTAACAGGTACAGTGCGTGTGAAATTATTTAAAGGCCATGCGATTGTAGAAGGACGTAAATCTGAGTACTCTTTATATGACGAAAAATTAGCAACATATACTGCTCAGGACGAATTTAATCATGATGCAGCAGTTGGATTCATTTCATTATTCGGTTTACCGACGAAAGTATACAGCCAAGTGAATCAAAAGAAGGTGGAAGCGTGAGCAAACTTTGGGGCGGACGTTTTACAGAAGAAGCGGAAGCGTGGGTTGAAGAGTTTGGAGCATCCATCTCCTTCGATCAACAATTAGTAAATCAAGATATAAAGGGAAGTATTGCGCACGTAACGATGCTAGCAAAGCAAGGTATCGTTACGAAAGAAGAAGCAGAGAAAATAAAGATAGGGCTTCAGTATTTATTAAAAGAAGCAAAAGAGAATAAGCTTCAATTCTCAGTAGAAGCAGAAGATATTCATTTAAACATTGAAAAAATGTTAATTGAACAAATCGGTGAAGTAGGAGGGAAACTTCATACAGGACGAAGCCGTAATGATCAAGTAGCGACTGATATGCATTTATATTTGAAAGAAAAAGTAGAACATATTATAAAAGCTACAAAACAATTGCAAACTGTTCTTGTTCATCAAGCAGAAAATAATATTGAAACCATTATGCCTGGTTATACGCATTTGCAGCGTGCGCAGCCAATTTCATTTGCTCATCATATTCTCGCTTACTTTTGGATGTTAGAGCGTGATGTGAATCGTTATGAAGATTCATTAAAGCGCATTAACATTTCACCATTAGGAGCAGGAGCGTTAGCTGGGACAACATTCCCGATTGACCGAGAATATAGTGCGGAGCTTCTTGGATTTAATGGACTCTATGAAAATAGTTTAGATGCAGTAAGCGATCGTGATTTCATACTGGAGTTCCTAAGTAACTCATCTATGCTCATGATGCACTTATCACGCTTCTGCGAAGAACTTATTTTATGGAGTAGCCAAGAGTTTCAATTTATTGAAATGAGCGATCAATACGCAACGGGAAGCAGCATTATGCCACAAAAGAAAAATCCGGATATGGCGGAACTTATTCGTGGTAAAACAGGCAGAGTATATGGTAATTTATTTAGTTTACTTACAGTCATGAAAGGATTACCGCTCGCTTACAATAAAGACTTGCAAGAAGATAAAGAAGGAATGTTTGATACAGTAAAAACAGTAGAAGGCTGCCTTCATATTATGGCAGGCATGCTAGAGACGATGACTGTAAACAAAGAAAAAATGGGGCAAGCTGTGACGCAAGATTTCTCTAACGCAACAGAAATTGCTGACTACTTGGCCAGCAAAGGACTCCCATTCCGTCAAGCTCATGAAATTGTTGGGAAGCTAGTGCTACACTGCACACAAAAAGGAATTTATTTAGTAGATGTACCACTTGCAACATATAAAGAAATGAGCTCATTATTTGAAGAAGATTTGTATGAAGTTCTTTCACCATATGCAGCTGTAAAGCGTCGTAACAGTGCTGGCGGGACAGGATTTGAGCAAATTGAGAAAGCTTTGGAGAAGGCGAAGGGATTAGTTGGAGAGTTTGTTGGAAGTTGATTGATTTATAGGGCAGAAGGTACGCGAATCTTAGTAGAGAGAAGCGTACCTTTTTTTGTGATTTTTATTGCTTAAAGTTAATCATACTTATGTCGATCTTCCGTAATTCGAATATACTCAATATCCATCAAATCTCTAAGTAATGCACCATTACTTAGTTCCACACCATGTTTTTCTTTAAAATGTGTACGGATTGTATCTAACATTTCGAGCTCTTTCCCGTTCACATCTAAAATAATACGTTCAGAATCATTCATATAGCATCCTCCTTTTTTAACATATATATTTTGTCCGTCTATTTCTAAAAAATGTATGTTAACCTAAAGTTAGGAAATAAGAAAGGAATGGAAAATGAGACGTATTTATTTTATAGGGATAATTTTGTACACGCTAATTGTATTACATGTTGCATTCCCAAATATCTTTTCATTTGAGGATGTAGAAACAGTACACGTTGGGATATTTATCTTTATTCTATTTGTAGTAGATTGCTGTATTTCGATATGGCTTTCGAAAAGAAAATATGTACAAGATAAAAAAGAAATGGAACGGAAAAAGAGAAAACGTTCATTTTGGATGACGACGTATTGTTTTTCTTTAGTGATTGCTGCTGTTTTTTTTAGTGAGCATATTCCGTTAGAAAGATTAAATATTGGATTTGGAGCGTTCGTATTTGCATACTATTTTTTCGTGCACTTTCTTCCTTATATGAAAGAAAAGCGAGGAGAAGAGGAAAATCCGCTTGTAGAAGAAGTGAGAGAGCAAGAGCATAAGAGAATAGAAGAAGATATACAGAAGCTCGGGGAACAAAAATGGTATTTGAAATCTAAAATTATATATATTCTTTGCTTTATCACGCCGCCAATCGGTTATTTGTATGTATTCTGCCTTCGTAAAAAAATGACAGAAGATGCAAAGCAAACGTACTTAACGGTTGCGACGATAATGATGGCACTATGGTCTTTGAAGTTCTTACCGTCATATGTGTTGGCAGTAGCTGTTGTAGTGGTTGTTTGTCTTGTATTTATAGTGAAGTATGTGAAATGAAGAAAAACAAGAGCCTGTGTTAATGTTATACTATAATTTGCTTATTCAGTAATAATAGGAGGGATAATAATGGTTCAATCAATAGTTCATATCGCATTAGTAGTAAAAGACTACGATGAGGCAATAGAGTTCTATACAAAGAAACTAAATTTCACACTAGTCCAAGATATATATCAGCCAGAGCAAAACAAAAGATGGGTAGTGGTATCTCCTCCTGGTTCAGTCGGCACCACAATATTACTGGCTAGAGCATCTAAACCTGAGCAAGATTACTTTATCGGTAACCAATCAGGCGGCAGAGTTTTTCTTTTCTTAAATACTGACGATTTTTGGAGAGATTATAATGAAATGATTTCAAGAGGAATAGAATTTGTGAGAGAGCCGAAAGAGCAAGAATATGGAATAGTTGCAGTATTCAAGGATTTGTACGGGAATTTATGGGATTTGTTACAACTAAAAGATGACCATCCAATTACTCAAAGAATTAAGTAGAATACAGTTTAAACTTGATTAGAAAATCAATTAAAAAATGAGGATTTTAAAATCCATGTAAGAGTGGAGAAAAACAGAGAAGATTTATTTTTATGAGTAAAATGAAACATCTTTATTCTTCTTACACATTCGTGAAAAAAAGGAGTGGATTACCCACTCCTTTTTTATCATTGTTGAGCAACATGTATTTATTGTTCATTCAAGCCTAAAGCTTCATTTCCCTTATCCACCAGTAAAACATGTGGACTTGGTGTTTTATTTATGAATTACAAATCACCTTGCTCCTCATCACCACGAACAACAAGGACATCGCATTTCGCATAGCGAATAATATGTTCAGAGACGCTACCAATTAGGAAACGCTCAACAGCATTTAAACCAGTTGCACCACACATAATTAAATCTACTTTATGGTTTGGAGCGATTTCTTTTGAAATTTTAGATTTAGGATTACCAAATTCTAATACAGTTTCAATTTTTTCAAGGCCAGCTTCAAGCGCAGTTTTTTTGTAGTCTTCTAATAAGTCTTCTGCAAATAGATTTGCACGTTCAGCAATTGCGCGGCTATAAGCTTCTACTGCTGAGTATGCTTTTACATCAACGATATGAGCAATTGTTAATGTTGCATTGTTGCGTTTTGCGACTTGAATTGCTTTTTTAAAAGCTCTTTCTGCTTCTTTAGAACCATCCACCGCGATTAAAATATTTGTATATGTATTATTCATAGTAAATTCCTCCCAATCATTTTTATTACCGTTTACAACTTTATTATAAAGCAAATTTTGGTAATGTGCTTGCCGGAAACGTTACAGAATTTTGAAAACTTTGCTTTAATTCATTTTAGTTGTAATTGAGGCGAGAACTTGTTACATATGAAGTATAGCAATTTAAAAGGAGGCATGTTTGTGAGACACGCGCTCATTACAGCCGGTACGAAAGGTTTAGGAAAGCAAGTAACAGAAAAGTTATTGGCTAAAGGGTATTCAGTAACAGTAACATATCATAGCGATATAACTGCTATGGAAACGATGAAAGAAACATATAAAAATATGGAAGAGCGTCTACAATTCGTGCAAGCGGATGTCACGAAAAAGGAAGATTTACATAAAATAGTAGAAGAAGCGATAAGCCGTTTTGGTAAAATTGACTTTTTAATTAATAATGCTGGTCCATATGTATTTGAACGAAAAAAGTTAGTCGATTATGAAGAAGACGAATGGAATGAAATGATTCAGGGTAATTTAACAGCGGTATTTCATTTATTAAAACTTGTCGTTCCGGTTATGAGAAAACAGAACTTTGGCCGTATTATTAATTACGGATTCCAAGGGGCAGATAGCGCACCGGGATGGATTTATCGTTCAGCTTTTGCAGCAGCGAAAGTAGGACTTGTTTCATTAACGAAAACAATTGCTTACGAAGAAGCTGAATATGGTATTACTGCAAATATGGTATGTCCTGGTGATATTATTGGTGAAATGAAAGAAGCGACAATTCAAGAAGCACGTCAATTGAAAGAACATAAAACACCAATTGGTAGATCTGGAACAGGTGAAGATATCGCAAGAACGATTTCGTTTTTATGTGAAGACGATTCCGATATGATTACCGGTACAATTATTGAAGTAACTGGTGCAGTAGATGTTATTCATAGACATCGATAGAGCGAAATAAGGTGAAGTTTTGAATAATTGGACAGTTTATCCTTTACGCTGAGAGGTGCGGATAATACTGTCCTTTAATGTAAGATTAATTCTATCGGAAAACTCGTATTATTTTTTGTCAAATATTGAGATATTATGTTAAAATATAAGAGCGTAGAAAGCGCTTTAAAAAATGATTCAGGGGTCATTTCATAACTCAAGGGGGAACTAATAATGCGTATCGGTATTCCAACAGAAATTAAAAACAATGAAAACCGTGTGGCAATGACGCCAGCGGGAGCGGTACATTTAGTACAAAATGGTCATGAAGTTTTTGTTCAAAAAGGATCAGGTATAGGATCAGGCTTTACAGATGAAGAATACGTACAAGCTGGTGCGAAACTTGTTGAAACTGCTGAAGAAGCATGGAATCAAGATATGGTTATGAAGGTAAAAGAGCCAGTTGCAAGTGAATACGGCTATTTCCGCGAAGGTTTAATTTTATTCACATACTTACACTTAGCTCCAGAACCAGAATTAACGAAAGCATTAATTGATAACAAAGTTGTATCAATTGCATACGAAACAGTGCAATTAGACAATCGTTCTTTACCATTACTTGCACCTATGAGTGAAGTAGCTGGTCGTATGTCTGCACAAATCGGTGCACAATTCCTTGAGAAAAACAAAGGCGGTAAAGGTATTTTACTTGCAGGCGTTCCAGGGGTAAAACGCGGCAAAGTAACAATTATCGGCGGTGGTCAAGCTGGTACAAACGCAGCTAAGATTGCAGTAGGTTTAGGTGCAGATGTAACAATCATTGACTTAAGTGCAGAGCGTCTTCGTCAACTAGATGACATTTTCGGTAACCAAGTAAAAACGTTAATGTCTAATCCATACAACATTGCAGAAGCTGTAAAAGAATCTGACCTTGTTATTGGAGCGGTATTAATTCCAGGTGCAAAAGCGCCAAAACTTGTAACAGAAGAAATGATTCAATCAATGGAACCAGGTTCTGTCGTTGTAGATATCGCGATTGACCAAGGTGGTATTTTCGAAACAACTGACCGTATTACAACTCACGACAACCCAACTTACGAAAAACATGGCGTTGTTCATTATGCAGTTGCTAATATGCCAGGAGCAGTTCCACGTACATCAACTCTTGCATTAACAAACGTAACGGTACCATATGCAGTACAAATTGCGAACAAAGGCTACAAAGATGCTTGCTTAGGCAACACTGCATTATTAAAAGGTATTAACACATTAGACGGATATGTAACATTCGAAGCAGTTGCAGAAGCACACGGTTTACAATATGCTGATGCGAAAGAGCTTCTTGAAAAAGCTCCTGCTTTATCATAATAGAAATACATGTAAGCCCCTCCTTTTGTAAGGAGGGGCTTTTTGCTTGGATTAATTGTCTAGTTTCTTTACAATTTTCAATCCGAACATCATTGTAAAGAAAAGAATGCCGAATAAGTAATACAAGGCATACTCAACTCGTATCATCGAATTTTTGTCAGTGATATATAAAATAAATAGTATCGCAGAACCGATTAAATGAGAGAGACCAAAAATTTGCGCCATAAGTTTTAAACTCATCTTCTCGATTCTTTCATCCATCTCAGGTAATGGATATTTTTCGGGATCGCTCTTTTTTTTCTTAAAGAATATTTGTTTCACTACGAATAGTATCGAGTCTAAGAGTATAAATACGCCAGCGAATAGAAGGACAGAAGTAATTTTTCTTCATCATTACTAGTGAAATAAAGAAAAGTTGAACCTAACAATAAAAAGGTAAGATGCGAAATGAACTTTTGATTAAAAGGGTTTTTCATTCTTTTTCCTCCCCAGTTTTATCTAATTGAAATAAATCTTCTACTTTACAGTTGAAAAACTCACATAATTTCAATGCTAATTCTAAACTCGGGTTGTATTTATTCTTCTCGATAGCGATGAGGGATTGTCTAGTGATTTGAACAGAGGAAGCTAATTGTTCTTGGGTGATGTCTCTAACGACGCGGAATTGTTTCACCTTATTTTTAATCAAATATACAAAGTCTCCTTTTTGTAAATTTGTTACATTTACTATATCCATTTTTAGGTAATAAGTAAATAAAACTTTACAAAAAGTAAACAAAACTTTACGTGAAATATAGCTTGTTATAATGTTATTTTTTGTGATAATTTGGAATTAAATGAAAAAAGAAGTCGAAAGAGGAGATTTAATGGGGAGTAAAAAGCGGAAGAAAAGGCAAGTTAAAAGACAAAAGTATATGAAGAAAAAACAGGAACAGAACATACCTCTATCACAAAAAATAGTCATTATGATAGAGAAAACATTTCGGTATATTTGTATGGCTCTGTATGTAATTTTGTGTCTTTATTCAGCTAGGGTGTTTTACAGCTTTGGGATAACACCCAATATTATTGAGAATGTTTTTGGGTATCTCCTTGTCGCAATAGAGCTAGTCTTATTCTTTATATTATTTAATAAAGTGTGGCCTAGTTATGAAAGTAAGAACGATAAGCAAAGAAAAATGAGAAAAAAATCTTCAGATGCTTCAAGCTCATCAAGTGGATTCGGTGACTACAGTAGCAACGATTGTAGCAGCTCAAGTGATAGTGGAGGAGATTGCGGAGGTGGTGGAGACTAAGTTGTTTTTTCAGAAGAACGACTAATGAAAGGGTGGGACGAAAGATGGAAACTGTGAACTTAATAGAATTAACAAAGGACATTCAAGATCAACATAAAAACTTCGTCGTTTCAAATGTAAATAGTCATTGCTTACGAATCGCTGTATTTACTGGTGAATACGATTGGCACTATCACTCTAATTCCGATGAATTATTCATTGTATTAGAAGGAGAATTACTTATCGATTTTGAAGATGGAGAAACAGCGGTGTTAAAGCCGAATGATTCGATTTTAATTCCAGCATGCACGATTCATAGAACGAGAGCATTAAAGAGAACAGTAAATCTTTGTTTTGAAAATATAGAGGCTGATACGATTAAAGTGGAGCAATTATGAAAAAATTATCTGTAGATGAGTATAGAAAAATCCTTCCGATTTTAGAAAGTCTTACAAGAACGACGACGTTTGCTTATGCGGTATGTGATCAAATGATAGATGGTGAGATTTTTGCAAACGAGAAGTTAACAGCAGGATTAATTCGTACAGCTAACGGTATCTATTATTTATTTGGTGATACGGATGATCACAATTATAACGAAGATTTATTTGCGTATTTAAAAATGGCCATTGAAAAAACAGAGAAGAGATTTACACTCTTCACTTCAATTGAAGAGTGGGAAATGATGATTGAAGGGCGTTTTAGTAATGGACTTCGGGACATGCCTCGAATGAAATTTCAACGAGAAATTTTTGAAGAGAGAAAACAAGATGCAAACAAAAATACATATGAAGTGAAGCGTATTGATAAAAGAGATATAGAACGAAGCAATGAATTTACAGAGGTGTATTATAAAGAATATTGGGGATCAACTGAAGCATTTTTAAATAATGGCTTTGGATTTTGTATAGAACAAGATGGGATGATTGTAGCTGAATGTGTTTCGATATTTAATGGGAATGGATTTGCTGAAATTGATATTGTGACGCATGAATCATATCAAGGAAAAGGATTAGCACAAGCTGTTGCAACACGGTTCATTGAACATTGCATGCAAAATGATATTACACCGTGCTGGGATTGTTATGTAGACAATATTCCTTCGCAAAAACTAGCTAGTAAATTAAGTTTTAATCATCCAATAGAATATAGATTGTTTGTACGCAAGAAAACGGGGGAATAAAAATGAATGTAGAGTTAACGAGATTCAAAGTGAAACAAGGTAAAAGTCAGCGTGTAGATGCATGGATGCAGCTTCTTAATGACAATATGAAAGAAGTGCTTTTGACACTAAACGACGAAAAGATGTACGTTGAGACAATTTTCCGGGAAATAAGAGATGGAGAAGAATGCTTATATTGGTATTCTGTGCAAGGAGAAGGCGGGATTCCTGTCGAAAATTCTCATCATGAAATTGATAAAAAGCACTTAGCGTTTCGGTATGAATGTATTGATGAAGAAGCACTGTCTGTTGATATGAAAACAGAAGTCGTTATGATTCAAGATGTTGTGAAGGAAGCGATGAAATAATAGATTGGTATTTTATAACCGTAAAAAGTTCTTCTTTTTTGTTGGAATATATATTATTGGAGATGCTGTAGGATGAGAATTAGTAATAAATATATCACTCTCGATGAAATAGAAATAATAAGAGAACCCTTAAATAAATTGCATGAATATCATAATAATAAATCAAAACATTTTTCTGGTGATTATCCAAGAATGACATTTGAGGAACGTATTGAAAATTATAAACAGAATTCAAAGTACGGAGAATATAGAATTGAATTATTATTTGAGGCGGAAACAGCTGATATATTAGGGTTTTGTATAGCGTATAGTAAAAGTGTAAGCGGAAAGATTGAAGTTTTATTCGTTGATGAAAAATACCGAAGAAACGGATTTGGTTTAAAATTAATGAATAGTGCAGTGGAATGGTTTAAAGCGAAGAAGATAGATGAAATTGAATTAACAGTAGTGTACGGAAATGAAGCTGTATCGTTTTATGAAAAGCTGGGGTTTTATCCTCGTTCAATTATTATGGCAACTAAGTCATAACGATAGTTTGGGGAGAGATGAGTGGGAGTCTTTGTTTCAAAAAAATGATTCATATGTTACTAAAGTATATGTGTAGAGCACATCAAAATAGATGTGCTCTTTATTATAATAAACATTTAGAAAAGCTGTATTTGGATATCTTTAAGTGAAAATAAAAGAGGGTATCACGAATCTTTTAGGACAAACTATAAAGAAATAAAAACATAAAACCAAAAGACCTACCCATATACGGTGTAGTTGTAACAGGAAAAACAGATGATTTACAAAGTTTACAAGGAGCACCGTATATTAAGGCTGCTGTTAGAGGTGTAACAGTTGAGAAATATTGATTACAAGAGATTAATGTGAATAATCAGAAAATTTATGTTATAATATGGGAAAAGGAGGTTAATATGAGGCAAATACATGGAGCAATTTATATTTACATAACAATGTTTTTCGTGGCGATATCTTATGGATTAGGGCACGTGTATTCGCATCCTATACTAACTTTTTTAAGCGGAGCATGTATGGCGTTTGCGATTCTTGTCCATCTTTTCTCAGTTTGGATCGTGAAATTTCAATTAAATATTAGTGAAATAGAAGAAGGCACTTTTTGAGTGGCCTTCTTTTTTAATAATATTTTGGAAGCTCTCGTAGCAATTTTTCAATTTCGCATTCGGTTTCTTCACATATAGAAAGTGTACGTAGTCTGAAAAATAAGCTGCGTAGGAAAGATTTTATATTTCCGTATAGAAACTCGTATGATTCAATATGTAGTGTTTGTTTTTGGACTGGTAATTGAGCTACTAAGTCATGAAGGGCTAATATGAGTACGTCTTCCTTTAGACTATTTTGTAGCATTGAGACAATCGGATAAACGAGTCGCTCGTCTTCTTCATATTTGTAGTAAATAGAATGGACACAAACTTTGTTTAATAAAGTTTGTAATATTTCTTCGTAATGTAAAGTTTCCAGTTTAGGACTACGAACAAGCGCTTCAAATGTATCAGAAGCATGAGCGATACTATGTGCCCAGCCGTGGTCTTGAACATATCCACGGAAATCATGTTCATTGTTCATATATAGAATCAATTGATCTTTTACAGTTAAAATATCATTCTGTGATAAGAAATTATATTTTGTATCAGCATCAATAATGAGCGCAAGTAATAATGTCGTAAATGCGCGGGTAAATACAGCATCTTCGTCATCCGAATGAATTTTATACAATAAATATTTTTCACTCATGCTTTCTAATAATAGTTTCTGTAATTGTGTGTGTGAAATGTAGTCCTTTTTGATGAGATGAAAAAAAGTAGAGTAAATAAGTTTGTCTCTTAAATAGCTATCAGTAACACCGATATGCTCAAGCATATTGGAGCTTAAAGAATCAATGTTAAGTGTGTTATCCAATATGTAATTATTATTACGAATTTTTTCTAACTGTTGTTGTAACATATAAACCTCCTGTTTTAGAAAATTCTGTATTTTTATAATATAATAAAAGGAAGAAATAGACAATAAATAATTGCTTTTGAATGGAGGGGCATGATGAAGAGAGCATTAGTCTTTTTTATAAGTATTTTCTTTTTAGGGAGTTGTTCGATTTGGTATGTTACTTTTTCTAGCGAGAGCAAAAGTTGGACGGGGCAATATAAAGGATATATTAAGGACGACAGTGAAGATGGAATGTTTACGTTTCAGTATAAGGGCGGGGATGGGAATACAGAATTTTAAAATTTAGATATTGCTATTAATGAAACCTTTAGTGCAATGACGCAAACTTCAGAAGTTCATAAAGGAGCAAGGATTGAAATGAAGTCTTCTTGTGTAAGTTGTGCGCCTCTATCTAAAGATGAACCGATAGAGGTTGTGATTAAATGGGATGATAAGTATGAGGAGAAGATGGTGTTAAATTTGAAATAGTAGAGAAAGAAAAAAGGCAGCAATCACGCTGCCTTTTTTATTATTTCACAAATTGTAATTCTTTCGGGAATTTCGTTAAAATTTCTGATCCGTCTTTTGTGATGTAAATATCATCTTCAATACGAACGCCACCTACGTTTGGTACGTAAATACCTGGCTCGATTGTGAAGACCATACCTTCTTTTAATGGAGACTCGTTACCAGCTTTTACATCTGGATATTCGTGTACGCTAATTCCAAGCCCGTGACCAAGGCGGTGTGGGAAGAAGTCCCCGTAACCTGCATCTGCGATAACAGAACGAGCAGCGTTGTCGATTGCGCCAAGTGTAACACCTGGTTTACATGCTTCAACTGCTTGTAGTTGTCCAGCAAGTACAGTGTTATAAATGCGAGTTTGTTCTTCAGAAATTTCACCGAATGCCACTGTACGTGTAATGTCAGAGCAATAACCTTCAATGATTACGCCTAAATCAAATAGTACGAAATCGCCGCGTTTCATTTTATTTGCACCTGGAATACCGTGTGGAAGAGCAGAGTTTGCACCTGCTAATACCATCGTATCAAATGACATTTTATGTATGCCTTTTGTTTTTAATTCGTGTTCAATAATTGCTAATACTTCTAGCTCACTACGATCTTCTTTTATTGCATTTACACCAACTTCAACAGCGTAGTCCGCCATTTTAGCTGCTTCGCGTAAAATAGAAAGTTCTTTTTCATCTTTAATTAAACGAAGTTCACGAACTTTTTCCTCAGCTGATTTGAAAGCTGCATTTGGGAATAACTTTGTTAATTCTTCGTAGCGTTCTACGTTTAAATGTTCTTTTTCAATTGCAACTGCATTTGCATTGACGCCGCGGTCTTTAATTGCTTTTGCAATCATATCCCATGGTCTGTCAGTATCAGTAAATCCGATAATTTCATGTGCCCAGCCAGCGTTACGCGCTTGACCTTCTTCCATTTTAGGGCAAATTAAAATAGGCTCTTTTTCTTGGAATACAAACATACCAAGAAGTCTTTCATGTGGTTCACAGTGGAAGTTTGTCATGTAGAAGACGTTCGGTGTAGAAGTTAAGAACGCAGCTTCTACGTTTTTTTCTTTTAGCCATTGCATTAAATTTTCTAATCTAGCATTCATCGATTGGCACCCCCGAGATATTTAATTACAAATATAACTTTACATCGGAAGAAAGCGTTATGACAAGTAAATAGATGTTAGAAAAGACAGGGAATTGAAAAATCATGTAGAATAAAAAATGAGAATGTGAATAGGGGAGGGATGTAGTAATGAAAGTATCTTATCACGGGCATTCAGTTGTAAAGATTGAAACGAATGGAAAAGTGATTTTAATTGATCCATTTTTAACTGGAAATCCGACAACGGATTTAAAGGCTGAAGATGTCAAAGTAGATGTAATTCTTTTATCGCATGGACATGGTGATCATGTTGGAGATACAGTAGAGCTTGCGAAGAAAAATAATGCAGTTGTTGTGGCACCATTTGAACTAGCGACATTTTTAAGTTGGCAAGGTGTAAATACACATCCGATGCATATTGGTGGTTCGCATGAATTTGACTTCGGAAAAGTGAAGTTTACACAAGCATTCCACGGTTCTAGTTATATTGATGAAGAAAATAAGACGATTACATATACAGGTATGCCAGCAGGTATTTTATTTACAGCAGAAGAGAAAACTGTATACCATGCAGGAGATACCGCTCTATTCTCTGATATGAAATTAATTGGGGAACTGAATAACATTGATATAGCATTTTTACCAATTGGCGATAATTTCACAATGGGGCCAGAAGATGCTGTTTTAGCAGCAAAATGGGTTCAGGCGAAAACTGTTGTGCCGATGCATTACAATACGTTCCCAGTAATTGAACAAGACCCATATCAATTTGTAGAAAAGCTACAAAATTGTACAGGAAAAGTATTAGAAGCTGGAGAAAGTATTACACTATAGAAAAGAAACCCTTCATTTGAAAAGACAAGTGAAGGGTTTTTTACGTGTGTAGGACAGCTTTTAAAGGTTGTACTTGTTTTGATGATTTTTTTCTTTTTGGAAGTGGCTGTTCAGGTGTTTCATTCAATTCCATTGCAACTTTTTTTCCATCTACGAAAGCTAAAAATACAGCACCTACAACTTCTAATAATTTTTTCATCATATATCCGCTCCTTTGTTTCATTTCTTGTCTTCATTGTATATTGAAGCGGCTGGACAAACTATCGAACGAGATGACAATACCATTACATTGTTGTAATAGAAGAAGTAGTGTAATGTAAGGCGTATTTTGTTATAAAAAAAATAGTACAGATATATAAAGAGAGAGTGTAACAGTTTTGAAAATATAGTATACTGAAAATACAACACATGAAGAATTTAGGGAAAAGAAAGTATGGTGAAACCATTTGGCTACCAAGCATAACCAAATTTTAGAACATATTAATGGCCTGCCAGTAGGGCATAAAATTTCTGTAAGGCAAATTGCGAAAGATTTGAGTGTAAGTGAAGGGACAGCTTACCGTGCAATTAAAGATGCAGAAAATAAAGGATATGTTAGTACGATTGAACGTGTCGGAACAATACGAATTGAACAAAAGAAGAAAGAGAATATTGAAAAGCTGACATATGCAGAAGTCGTTAACATTGTCGATGGTCAAGTACTTGGGGGCAGAGAGGGCCTACATAAAACGTTAAATAAATTCGTAATCGGGGCAATGAAATTAGAAGCGATGATGCGCTATACAGAAGCTGGAAACTTACTTATTATCGGTAACCGTACGAACGCACATCAATTAGCGTTAGAAGCCGGAGCTGCGGTATTAATTACGGGCGGATTTGATACGGAAGATCATGTGAAGAAATTAGCAGACGAATTAAAACTGCCGATTATTTCAAGTAGTTACGATACATTTACAGTTGCGACGTTAATTAACCGTGCAATTTACGATCAGCTTATTAAGAAAGAAATTGTCCTCGTTGAAGATATTTTAACGCCAATTGAAGAGACGTTATATTTAAAGCCGAATGATACAGTGCAGCAATGGCATGCGTACAATGAAGAAACGATGCATGGACGTTATCCAATTGTTGATGAAAATAAAAAGGTGTTAGGTATCGTAACTTCAAAAGATATGATTGGTGTCGTGAAAGAAACACCAATTGATAAAGTGATGACAAAGCATCCAATTACGGTAAACGGTAAAATGTCTGTCGCAGCTGCAGCACGTATGATGGTGTGGGAAGGTATTGAGTTACTTCCAGTTGTTGATGAAGGAAATAAACTGCAAGGAATTATTAGTCGTCAAGATGTACTTCAGGCGCTACAAATGATTCAGCGTCAACCACAAGTCGGCGAAACAATCGATGATATTGTAACGAATCAATTTATGACGCCGAAAGAAGCGAAAAATGAACATTTATATCAATTTTCAGTGACGCCGCAAATGACGAATTCAATCGGAACGTTATCTTACGGTGTATTCACAACAATTGTGACGGAAGCAACGAATCGCGTTATTCGTGCGCAAAAGAAGAGTGATTTAATTGTTGAGAACTTAACAATTTATTTCGTAAAACCAGTTCAAATTGACAATGTTGTATCGGTTCATCCGAAAGTATTAGAAATTGGACGTAAATTTGGTAAGGTTGATGTAGAAGTGCATCATGAAGGTAATGTTGTCGGGAAAGCATTACTTATGGTGCAGTTGATCGATAAGTAAAAAGATGGAGCAGACCGCTTTGGTTTGTTCCATTTTTTTATTTAAAAGGATAGAAACAAAAATAAATAGCGTATCATTTCATATGTATAATAAAAATACTGAAAAATTCGAAGATGCGGAAATGGCATAGCGATAAGGAGGAAGTGAATGGGCGGAATCATTTTCTTTTTAGTGGTCGTATGTTTCATCATTATTCATGTTTTAACGCATAGAAGAATGAATGCTATTAAAAAGAGGTTGTATTTTGGAAGTTTGACTCTTGCTAGTATAGGTGCCTTGATTCCTATATCAGGAGAAAATGAGCCGGATTTTCTTTACTTTGGTGTACCAGCTGAAACGTTTGTTTATTATGGTGTGTGGGAATGTTGGTTTAATCCATTAGGTTTTTTCTTTAACTTTATTTTGTTTTATTGGATTTTGAAGCTATTGTTTAAGTTACGTAAGAGTTCGGATAGAGAAGTGAAAAAATAGAAGGATATGTATGAGTACGGATAGAAAATTGGTTGTTAGTTGATAAGAAAGCTTACGCTACTAATCATTAAGAGATAATAATAGTGTAATTGGATAGGGAAACTACGCTTCACTATATGAACTAGGGGGAGAAGAATGGATTTTTACATTAAAGAGCAGTTATGTAAGCAATATAATTTTAATAGTTTTACGAAAGTTTCATTGTTACATGGGGGAGAAAATCAAACATATATATTAGAATCGGACAAAAATAAATTTGTAGTGAGGCAGTATAGAGAGGGACGTTATACAGCCGAGCAAATAGAAGCTGAAATACATTGGTTAATAGCGATACAAAAACAAATGTTAGTACCAGAAGTAGTTGTCAATAAATGTGGTGATTTAATCACACCTATTATGAAAGATGAAGGGAATATCCAGTATTTTGTTGTCTTTAGGTTTATAAACGGAAGTGAAATTTTAGAACCAAGGGATAGGGACTATGAAAAACTCGGATCATTAATGCGAAAGTTTCATGAAAAAACAAATGAAGTGCTCAAAAGAGTGCCGCAAACTTGGAGAGGTTATGAAAGGCCTATATATAGTGAGCAAAAGATAATCCACGAGCCTTTACAACGATTACTAAATGCTTCATTTCTATCGCATGCGGATAAGCATAAATGCATAAGAATTGCAGAAAGAATACAAGAACTCGCAAATTCAAATCAACTAGGAGAAAAACAATTTGTTCACGGTGATATACATTTTGGTAATGTTCTTGTAGACAAAGAGGATTGGTATTTACTCGATTTTGATGAATGTGGATTTGGGTATAAAGAGTTTGATATTGGTGTTCCGAGATTACATTTAATTGCTTCGGGACAGTTAGAAGTTGTATGGGGGAATTTCATGATGGGGTATGGGGAAAATATTTCGGAAACAGCTATTCGACTTGGGACTGCTTCGAGAATTTTTTATATGGCGGGAAAGATTCCATTAAGGCTTGATATCGAGCCTATTAGAAAAGATCCCGGTGCTTTTATTCGGCGATATGTTCAGTATGCTGAAGAGGAATTATGTGGTGAGACAATTGTATAACTAAAAAACAGAATATTAATTTAATTAGAATTTATACTATGTTACAATTGAATTGTAAGGAAATGGATTTTAGGAAGGTGGTATGCAATATGTCATCAGAAGTGCTCTTCTTTGGTGGAATCGCACTATTTTACTTTCTTGTGATGATACCGTTTCAATATTTATACTTACAAGGTTTACATGAAAAAAAGAAACGAACAGGATTATCTCAGCGAGAACTATATGAAAAAATGTCTTTTGAAGAAGAACAATTACATTTTCACGTACAAGGCAACCCCTTTAATATACCTTCTGCTTTTGTTGCATATATGATTTTAAAAGTTAAGGGACGTAAAAAAGCATCACAATGTTGATGCTTTTTTTGCGCTGATTCAGACAGATTTAGCTTCTTCAACTGCTAATGGTAAGAAATGTTTGTATTGGCGAAATCCATTAAATACACTTGCACTACCAAATAGAACAAATAAAACACCAACGATAATTCGAGCGGTTGAAAGTTCTAAAAAGAATTGGTTTATCCCAAAGAATAAGACGAATGAACCAAGTGCCATTGCGGATTTTCCTGAGAGCCAACCTTTCTCCATTGGGCGGTTTGTACGAAAGTATTTTGTTTTGTAGAAGAGGTACAACATAAATGAGACGATAATACAGAAGACTAATACTGGCATAATGCACGCTCCCATCGCTTTGTGAAAAATAATAGTAGAGAAAAAGAAATATCTAAACTTTCTAACTTTTATTATAAAGCAATTGTTCGCATGTATGAAATACTTTCCGTTATAATGGAGGATAAAGTGAAACTTTAATTAGTGTGAGGATGTTTCTACGCTAATGATTTGCCCGCACCAATCGGGCTTTTACTGCACGTTAAAGTGAAGAAGTTGAGTAAAAAGGAGATTATACATATGCATGAGCAAATTTTAAGAGCAATTAAAGAGTTTGATACAATTATTATTCATCGTCATGTGCGTCCAGATCCAGATGCATTAGGTTCACAGGGAGGTCTTGGTACAATTCTACAAGAATCGTTTCCAGAGAAAAATATTTATACGGTTGGGTACAATGAACCTTCACTAGAATATTTACGAGTAATGGATGATATTGAAGATAGTGTATATGAAAATGCACTTGTTATCGTATGTGATACTGCGAACCAAGAACGTGTTGACGATCAACGCTATGCAAAAGGGAAGATGTTAATTAAAATTGATCATCATCCGAATGAAGATCCGTACGGAGATATTACGTGGGTAGATACGACAGCAAGTTCTACAAGTGAAATGATTTATGAGTTTTACAGTTATGGAAAAGATAAAGGATTACAGATAACGAAAGAAGCAGCTCGTCTTATTTTAGCGGGTATTGTTGGGGATACAGGTCGTTTCTTATTCCCGAATACAACAGCGAAAACACTTCGTTATGTAAGTGAGCTTGTTGATATGGATGTGAAGTTCACAGATTTATATAATGAAATGTATAAGACGAAAGAAAAGATTGCTCGTTTAAACGGCTATATTTTACAAAACTTTACGATGGTAGAAGAAGGAGCAGCTTATATTAAATTAACGAAAGAAGTGTTAGAAAAGTTTGATGTACTTCCTTCTGAGGCATCCGGTGTTGTTGGAGCACTTGGTAATATTGATGGATTAAAGTCGTGGGTTCTATTTTTAGAGGAAGACGATGTGATTCGTGTTCGTCTTCGTTCAAAAGGACCAGTGATAAATAAATTAGCAATGCAATATAATGGCGGAGGGCATCCGATGGCTTCTGGTGCAAAAGCATCTTCTTGGGAAGAAGCGGATCGTCTTTTTGCTGATTTACGTGAGTTGTGTAGATAAGAGATTATATATGAAAACGAAAAGAAGGAGCGGCGCTAAAGCCCTCCTTCTTTATTTTTCTTTCTCTATCGTAATGCTAATTTCAAGCACTGTATCAAAAGATATCGTATCGACTTTGAAACGGTATAGCCGATCGTAATGTTTGTACGTTTTGTTTTCGATTACCTTTTTGAGTAGGTCTTTATTTTTTGCTATACTTTGAATGTTTTTCGTTAAAAGATGTTGGAGGTCATTATGGATAGACGTAGTCATATTTTCGAGTGTAAGGTTGTCTAAATCGTATTTTTCTCGATTTATAAGTTTTATTTTAATCTCTTGAATAGTTAAGAGCCGTTTATTTTCTGTATTCAATTTTTCTTGATCTTCGAGAAGGACGTGGAGCTTTGCTTCTTGTTTTTCTATAATTTCTCGTTGCTCTGCTATTTTACTAGCTTGTTCTTCTTGAAAAACACCGTATATGTACAAAAAAACAAACCAGCTCAACACGCCTCCAACAGCAGCACCAGCTAAAACTAAATACCATTTTTTTGCTGTATTGGCACTTGGTACTCTCATACATGTTCCTGCGTTAGCCATTTAATAATAGTAAGACCTGTTTGCATACCACCCGTTGCGAAAAAAATAAGGAGAATTTGTTTTACAATATCTTTCATATCTCCGCCAAAGAAACTTCTTTCAAAGCTATAAAAAGTATCAAATGTTCCGCCAATTGCTGCAACGAGTGCCCAAATTCTTAAATTTTGGGCGAATTGATTAATGTAAGTTAGAGTTGGTTTTCCGATAAGAAATGCACCAAATCCACCAATTAATGAACCACCAAGTATCACCCCAAAGGCAATAAAATAACTAATAATAAGCAGAGAGAAAAAAGTATGTTCTCTTACATCCATCGTCATTCCCCTTTCTTCTTCATATATATGGACAAAGTATAAGAAGTATGTTTTGATTTCCGCTTTCCTCATCACCTATAATAAAAGTAGTCAGATTGGTAAAGAGAGGGTACAACAGTGAAGTTTGTGCATTTACAATGTCAAACCGTTTTTAGTTTATTAAAAAGTGCTTGTAAAATTGATGAGCTTGTAGTCAGGGCGAAAGAACTTGGTTTCTCGTCACTCGCTATTACGGACGAAAATGTTATGTATGGCGTTATTCCGTTTTATAAAGCATGTAAGAAACATGGTATACAGCCTATTATCGGCTTAACAGCTTCTATTTTTAGTGAAGAAGAGGAAAAATCTTATCCGCTTGTTTTACTTGCTGAAAATGAAATGGGCTATCAAAATTTATTAAAGATTTCTAGTAGCATTATGACGAAGTCAAAAGAAGGTATTCCGAAAAAGTGGCTTGCCCATTATGCGAAAGGATTAATTGCTATTTCACCAGGTAAAGATGGGGAAATTGAAAAATTATTATTAGAAGACAAAGAGAGTCAAGCTGAAGAAGTAGCTCGCATGTATCAAAGTATGTTCGACAATTTTTATATGAGTTTGCAGCATCATGCGATTCAAGATGAACTGCTCCTGCAAGAGAAATTACCTGCATTTATGAGTAGGATAAATGTTCCAGTCGTTGCAACAAACGATGTACGCTACATCAATCAAAGTGACGCACTTGTTCATGAGTGCTTATTATCTGTTGAAAGTGGAACGAAAATGACTGATCCAGATAGACCAAGGTTGAAAACTGATCAATATTATTTAAAATCATCAGATGAAATGGAAGCACTATTTTCTCACGTAGAAGAAGCGATTTATAACACAGTAGAAATTGCAGAACGTTGCAGAGTAGAAATACCGTTTCATATAAATCAATTACCGAAATTTCCTGTTCCAGCTAACGAGACGAATGATATGTATTTACGCCGCGTTTGTGAAGAAGGCTTGCAGAAACGATATGGTACGCCGAAAGAAGTACATATAAAGCGTTTGAATCATGAATTAAACGTTATTTCTAGTATGGGGTTTAGTGATTATTTCCTCATCGTGTGGGATTTTATGAAGTATGCGCATGAAAATCATATTTTAACAGGACCAGGACGTGGATCGGCAGCCGGCTCACTCGTTTCTTACGTATTAGAAATTACAGATATTGATCCGATTGAATACGATCTATTATTTGAAAGATTTTTAAATCCTGAACGTGTGACACTTCCAGATATTGATATCGATTTTCCAGATATAAGACGTGATGAGATGATTCGATATGTGAAAGATAAATATGGTCAGCTGCGTGTTGCACAAATTGTAACGTTCGGGACGCTTGCAGCGAAAGCGGCAATTAGAGATATTGCGCGTGTAATGGGGCTTCCGCCGCGAGACATTGACATATTTTCAAAACTTATCCCATCAAAGCTTGGTATAACGTTAAAAGATGCATATGAGGAATCGCAATCACTCCGTGAGTTTATACAAGGGAATCTGTTACATGAGCGTGTGTTTGAAATTGCAAAACGTGTAGAAGGCTTACCACGTCATACGTCTATTCATGCAGCTGGCGTTATTATGAGCCAAGAGCCGTTAACCGGAAGTGTTGCAATACAAGAAGGGCATAACGATGTGTATGTTACGCAATACCCAGCTGATGCATTAGAAGAACTTGGTTTGTTAAAGATGGATTTTTTAGGATTACGTAATTTAACGTTACTTGAAAATATTATAAAGTTTATCGTGAAAAAGACGGGGACACAAATTGATTTAAGAAATTTACCACTTCAAGATGAAAAGACGTTCCAATTGTTAGGTAGAGGGGATACAACAGGTGTATTCCAGCTTGAATCAGGTGGTATGCGAAATGTACTTCGCGGGTTAAAACCGAATGAATTTGAAGATATTGTCGCTGTTAACTCGTTATATAGACCAGGACCAATGGAACAAATTCCAACCTTTATTGAATCAAAGCACGGAAAAAGAAAAATTGAATATTTACATCCGGATTTAAAGCCAATTTTAGAAAGAACATACGGTGTAATTGTATACCAAGAACAAATTATGCAAATTGCGTCGAAGTTGGCGGGATTCTCGCTCGGAGAAGCAGATTTATTACGCCGAGCAGTGAGTAAAAAAAATCGTGATATTTTAGATCAGGAGCGTAAGCATTTTGTACAAGGCTGTTTACAAAATGGTTATGACGAGACATCCGCAGAGAAAATTTACGATTTAATTGTAAGATTTGCGAATTACGGTTTTAACCGAAGTCACGCTGTAGCCTACAGTATGATTGGATATCAGCTTGCTTACTTAAAAGCGAATTATACGCTGGAATTTATGACAGCATTATTATCAAGTGCAATTGGAAATGAAGATAAGATTGTGCAGTATATACGAGAAACGAAGCGGAAAGGTTTTCACGTTTTGCCGCCGTCTCTTCAGAGAAGTGGTTACAATTTCCAAATAGAAGGTAATGCGATACGTTACAGCTTACTTTCAATTCGAAACATCGGAATGGCTACAGTGACAGCATTACTCGAAGAACGAGAGAAAAAAGTATTTGAAGATTTATTTGAATTTTGTCTTCGCATGCCATCAAAGTTTGTAACAGAGCGAAATTTAGAGGCGTTCGTCTGGTCTGGGTGTTTTGACGATTTTGGTGTTTCGAGAACAAATTTATGGAAAAGCCTTAAAGGAGCGTTAGAGTACGCAAATCTTGCACGTGATTTAGGAGATGCTGTTCCAAAATCAAAATACGTGCAAGGAGAAGAGCTCTCTTTTATTGAACAGTTAAATAAAGAGAAGGAAGCACTAGGTTTTTATTTATCAAGCTATCCGACAGCGCAGTATGTGAAGTTAGCGAAAGAATTAGAAATTCCATCTCTTGCTCAGGCAATGCGACATAAGAAAAAAGTACAAAGGGCTATCGTGTATATAACAAGCGTGAGAGTGATTCGTACGAAAAAGTTGCAAAAGATGGCGTTTATTACATTTTGTGATCAAAACGATGAAATGGAAGCAGTTCTTTTCCCTGAAACATATATACATTTCTCAGATAAGTTACAAGAAGGAGCAATTGTTTTAGTTGACGGCATGATTGAGCTTAGAAATCATAAGTTGCAATGGATTGTAAATGGACTATATCCGTTAGAAGAAATGGATGTGTATGAAGAAAAGAAAGATGCATCTGTTTACGTGAAATTGTCGTCTCAGTATGAGAAAAAGCTTTTAAATCAGGTTACTAAAATATTGTTTGACTATTCAGGTTTTGCGAAAGTACTAATTTATTATGAAAAGGAACATAAAATGGTACAATTGTCTCGAAGTTTATCGATTCATCCAAGTGAAGAATGTTTAGGAGCACTTCGTGAAATTGTCGGGGAAGAAAATGTAGTTGTGAAAATATAATGGACAATTTCCCTACACTTCGATTATTATAGTAGTAGTGTTCGTGGTCAGACCACTTGGAGAAATTGATATCAGCTAGAATAATTTGAGGAGAGTGGATAGTTTGTCAACACTTCGTGAAGAAGCACTTCACATGCATAAAGTGCATCAAGGAAAATTAGAAACTGTATCAAAAGTAAAAGTAGAAAATGCAAAAGATTTAAGTCTTGCATATTCTCCAGGGGTTGCAGAACCTTGTAAGGAAATTTATGACGATAAAAGTAAGGTATATGAATATACGATGAAGGGAAATATGGTAGCAGTTGTGACAGATGGAACGGCTGTACTTGGTCTTGGTAACATTGGACCTGAAGCATCTCTTCCAGTAATGGAAGGTAAAGCTGTATTATTCAAGAGCTTTGCTGGTGTAGATGCATTCCCAATTGCCTTAAATACAAACGATGTAGATAAAATTGTTGAAACTGTAAAATTAATGGAGCCAACTTTTGGCGGCGTTAACTTAGAGGATATCGCAGCACCAAACTGCTTCATTATTGAAGAACGTTTGAAAAAAGAAACAAATATTCCTATCTTCCATGATGATCAACACGGAACAGCTATCGTAACAGTAGCAGGTCTTGTGAACGCGCTAAAATTAGTTGGAAAGAAAATGTCTGACATTAAAGTTGTCGCAAATGGCGCAGGTGCAGCAGGTATTGCAATTATTAAACTTTTATATCGCTATGGTGTACGCGACATTATTATGTGTGACCGTAAAGGCGCAATCTATGATGGTCGTCCTACAGGTATGAATCCGGTGAAGGATGAAGTTGCAAAATATACAAATAAGAATCGTATTGAAGGTTCTTTAGCTGACGTTGTACAAGGTGCGGACGTATTCATTGGTGTATCTGCAGAAGGTGCATTAACAGAAGAGATGGTTCGTACAATGAATGACGATGCAATTATTTTTGCAATGGCGAATCCAGTTCCAGAAATTATGCCAGAATTGGCAAAAGCAGCGGGCGCAGCTGTTGTTGGAACGGGTCGTTCTGACTTCGCGAACCAAGTAAATAATGTACTAGCGTTCCCTGGTATTTTCCGTGGTGCACTTGACGTACATGCGACACAAATTAACGAAGAAATGAAGATGGCGGCTGTACAGGCTATTGCTGAGCTTGTAGCAGAAGATGAGTTGAATGCAGACTATATCATTCCGGCACCGTTTGACGCGCGTGTAGCGCCTCAAGTGGCAGCTTACGTTGCGAAAGCTGCAATGGAGACAGGAGTAGCTCGCCGTCAAGTAGATCCAAATGAGATTGCTGAGAAAACAAAACAATTAGCGCTGATTGGTAAAGAATAAGCGAGGAATTTCCATTGACATCATCAAATACAAAAGTATATCTCGAAATTGTAAAAAAAATCCGTTCCATTATGGAAGAAGATGGATTGGTGGCGGGGGATCGTTTGCCGTCTGAGCGTGAGTTAAGTTCACGTTTAAACGTAGGGCGTTCCTCTGTAAGAGAAGCATTGCGTGCTTTAGAACTGGTAGGATTGATTGAAACGAGACGTGGTGAAGGGACGTTTATTCGAAACTTTTACGATAACGGTCTTGTACAATTGATTGCGCCGTTCTTGCTGCAAGATGAGAAAACAATTCGTGATTTATTACAAACAAAACGATTGCTTGAGAAAGATATGATTCGAATTGTATGTAATTTGCCGAAAGAAACGTTTTCTAAAGTGCTAAGAAAATTAAATCAAGTGCTTGAAGAAAATGAAAACTCGATTCCAATGCTTCATCAAACGTTCTTTAAAACACTCATTGAACAAGTCGATAATTATTTACTATATCGCATTTGGATGATCGTAAATGATTACGTATCAACTCTTTCTTGTGAAGTTTCAGGAGATTCTATCGATATGTATAGAAAGCTTTATGCTACTTTGGAAGAAAAACAAGAAAATGATGCACTAAAAATTTACGATGAATTAGTAGAGAATATACAGTTTCACTCGTAATGTATAAAATTTGTCGAAATGACCATGACACGTTATGACAAACATTCTATCGCGTAGCGGTTAAAGTTAAACGTAAAGAGTGAGGTTATTAGACAGATTGAGAAGATAAGGCTAACATCAAACTTTGGTGTTAGCCCAATTTTCTTCTTGCGCTAACCTTAGCTCTCAACGAAGGGGGTCAAATTGTGCTAAGAGATTTATTCGTGAAAAAGAAAAAGTACGCTGCAATACCTTCAGAACAAGTACGAAAAGATGTACCGGATGGTGTTATGACAAAATGTCCGAAATGTAAAAAAATCATGTATACGAAAGAGCTTCTAAAAAATTTAAAAGTATGTGTGAATTGTGGATATCATCATCCTATGAATGCATGGGAACGTCTTGATAGTATATTGGACGAAGGGTCATTCCGTGAGTATGACAAAGAAATGGTTTCATTAAATCCACTCGAGTTTCCAGGATACGAAGAGAAACTAGAGAGCGATCGTAAGAAGACTAAATTGAACGAAGCGGTTGTAACTGGTGAAGGAACAATTGATGACATGCTTGTTGTTGTTGCAGTAATGGATTCTCGTTTTCGAATGGGCAGCATGGGCTCTGTTGTAGGAGAGAAAATTGCCCGTGCAGTTGAAAAAGCATACGACTTACAAGTTCCATTTATTATCTTTACTGCGTCGGGTGGTGCCCGTATGCAAGAAGGGATATTAAGTTTAATGCAAATGGCAAAAACAAGCGTAGCTTTGAAAAAGCATAGTAATGCAGGAGGGTTATTTATTTCTGTTATGACTCACCCAACGACGGGCGGGGTTTCAGCGAGTTTCGCTTCACTTGGTGATTACAATCTTGCAGAGCCAGGTGCACTTATCGGATTTGCTGGTAGACGTGTAATTGAACAAACAGTGCGTGAAAAACTACCGGAAGATTTCCAAACGGCAGAATTTTTATTAGAGCACGGTCAATTAGATGCGGTTGTGCATCGTGATGATATGAGAGAATCACTCCGTAAGATTTTAGAAGTTCATCAAGGAGGGGAAATGGCTGTATGGCAGAGCTAGAATTTGAAAAACCAGTTGTTGAGCTAAGAAATAAGATTCGTGAACTGAAAGACTATACGAAAAACAGCCAGATGGACTTCAGTGAGGAGATTCGTATTTTGGAAGACAAGCTAGAAAAATTAGAGGAAGATATATACGGCAATATGAAAGTATGGGACCGTGTTCAAATTGCTCGTCATGCAGAACGACCGACAACGCTCGATTATATTGAGCACTTATTTACTAATTTTTTTGAATGTCATGGAGATCGCCTATTTGGCGACGATGCAGCGATTGTCGGCGGCATTGCGAAATATAAGGGGATGCCTGTAACTGTAATTGGGCACCAACGCGGAAAAGATACGAAAGAAAATATTCGTCGTAATTTTGGGATGCCTCATCCAGAAGGATATCGAAAAGCACTGCGTCTAATGAAACAAGCGGAAAAGTTTAATCGTCCTATTATTTGTTTCATCGATACGAAGGGAGCTTATCCTGGTAAAGCAGCTGAAGAACGTGGACAAAGTGAGGCGATTGCCCGTAATTTATTTGAAATGGCGGGTTTAACGGTACCTGTTATTTGTATTGTTATCGGTGAAGGTGGTAGTGGTGGTGCGTTAGGTCTTGGAGTAGGAGATTACATTCATATGCTGGAAAATTCCACGTATTCTGTTATTACACCAGAGGGTGCGGCGGCAATTCTTTGGAAAGACGCTGGTAAAGCAAAAGAAGCTGCAGAAGCGATGAAAATTACAGCATTAGATTTGAAAGAATTAGGTGTAATTGACGAAATTATTCCAGAGGCAAAAGGTGGAGCGCATCGTAACATTTTAAAACAATCAGAAAATATAGATTTAATGCTTAAGAAAACTTTTGAACAATTAAGCGGAATTTCGAAAGATGAATTAATCGAAAAACGTTATGAAAAATATATGAAAATTGGGCAAGTTTCGTTTTCAAACGCTTCCATTGGGATAAAATAATAAAAGCGTGCGTTCCTCTTCGCGAATGCACGTTTTTATTATGAAAAGACACATCTTCTCCATTGTGTTTTTATATTTTTTCGTGTTATTTTATTATAAGGCAAATAATCTTTATGAGGTGAGTACAAATGAAACGTATTGGTGTATTAACAAGTGGTGGAGATTCACCTGGTATGAATGCTGCCATTCGTGCAGTTGTTCGTAAAGCGATTTTCCATGATATTGAAGTATATGGTATTTACCATGGATACGCGGGTTTAATTTCTGGTCATATTGAAAAATTAGAACTTGGTTCTGTTGGCGATATTATCCACCGTGGTGGTACGAAATTATATACAGCAAGATGTCCTGAGTTTAAAGATCCAGAAGTACGATTAAAAGGTATCGAGCAATTAAAGAAACACGGTATCGAAGGACTTGTTGTTATTGGTGGAGATGGCTCTTACCAAGGTGCTAAAAAATTAACTGAACAAGGATTCCCATGTGTTGGTGTACCAGGTACAATCGACAATGATATTCCTGGAACAGACTTCACAATTGGTTTCGATACAGCTTTAAATACTGTTATTGATGCAATTGATAAAATTCGTGACACAGCTACATCTCATGAACGTACATATGTTATCGAAGTAATGGGACGTCATGCTGGAGATATCGCATTATGGGCTGGTTTAGCTGATGGTGCCGAAACAATCTTAATTCCAGAAGAAGAGTATGACATGGAAGATGTTATTGCTCGTCTGAAGCGTGGTAGTGAACGTGGTAAAAAACACAGTATTATCATTGTGGCTGAAGGTGTTGGAAGTGCAATTGACATCGGTAAGCACATTGAAGAAGCAACAAACTTTGATACTCGTGTAACTGTATTAGGTCACGTACAACGTGGTGGATCACCAAGTGCACAAGACCGTGTATTAGCAAGTCGTCTTGGCGCAAGAGCAGTTGAATTATTAATTGCTGGTAGAGGTGGACGCTGTGTAGGTATTCAAGATAATAAACTTGTTGATCATGATATTATCGAAGCGTTAGCTCAAAAGCATACAATCGATAAAGATATGTATCAATTATCTAAAGAATTATCCATCTAATCGGCTTAATGTCGGATATTTGGGAACGGTTTCATAATTTTCGGAGGTGCAATATGCGTAAAACTAAAATTGTATGTACTATAGGTCCTGCTAGTGAAAGTATTGAGAAATTAGAACAATTAATCGAAGCGGGTATGAACGTTGCTCGTTTAAACTTCTCTCATGGTAGCCATGAAGAGCACGGCGCTCGTATTAAAAATATTCGTGAAGCTTCAAAGAAAACTGGTAAAACAGTTGGTATCTTACTTGATACAAAAGGTCCAGAAATCCGTACTCACGACTTCGTAGACGGACAAGCTGAGCTTGTAACAGGTGCAGAAGTAGTTCTTTCTACTGAGCAAGTATTAGGTACTGCAGAGAAGTTCTCTGTATCTTATGCTGGTCTTTATGACGATGTAGACCCAGGTTCTCGTATTCTAATCGATGACGGTCTTATCGAACTAGAAGTAATCGAAAAAGCTGACGGAAACATCCGTACAAAAGTTTTAAACAGCGGAACTGTAAAAAATAAAAAAGGTGTTAACGTACCAAACGTAAGCATTAAGCTTCCTGGTATCACTGAAAAAGACGTAAAAGATATCGTCTTCGGTATCGAGCAAAAAGTTGATTTCATCGCAGCTTCATTCGTACGTAAAGCATCTGACGTATTAGAAATCCGTGAATTATTAGAAGAGCATAACGCTCAATACATCCAAATCGTACCAAAAATCGAAAACCAAGAGGGTATCGATAACATCGATTCAATCTTAGAAGTTTCTGACGGTTTAATGGTAGCTCGTGGTGATATGGGTGTAGAAATTCCGCCAGAAGAAGTACCATTAGTACAAAAACGTCTAATCAAAAAATGTAACGTGTTAGGTAAACCGGTTATTACTGCGACACAAATGTTAGATTCTATGCAACGTAACCCACGTCCAACTCGTGCGGAAGCAAGTGACGTAGCTAACGCAATCTTCGATGGTACAGATGCAATCATGCTTTCAGGTGAAACAGCTGCTGGTCAATACCCAGTAGAAGCAGTAACAATGATGGCTAACATTGCAGTACGTGTTGAAAAATCATTACAATATGAAGATATGTTCAAAAAACGTATTAAAGAGTTCACTCCAACAATTACAGATGCAATTAGCCAATCTGTTGCGCATACAGCACTTGCTCTTGATGTAGCTGCAATCGTAGCTCCAACAGAAAGTGGACATACTGCGAAAATGATCTCTAAATACCGTCCGAAATCTCCAATCGTAGCTGTAACATCTGACGAGCAAGTAGGACGTCGTCTTGCACTTGTTTGGGGTGTACAAGCATTTATGGCTGGAAAACGTGCAGCGTCTACTGACGAAATGTTAGATACTGCAATTCAAACAGGTATGGATGCAGGTCTAATTGGACTTGGAGACACTGTAGTAATCACTGCTGGTGTTCCAGTTGCTGAAACTGGTACAACAAACTTAATGAAAATCCATGTTGTTGGTGAAGAAGTTGCGAAAGGACAAGGAATCGGTCGTAAAGCTGCAAAAGGTAAAGTAGTTGTAGCGAAAACAGCTGCTGAAGCTGTAGCGAACGTAAACAAAGGTGATATCCTTGTTACAACAAGCACTGATAAAGATATGATTCCTGCAATCGAAAAAGCTGCTGCTCTAGTTGTAGAAGAAGGCGGTCTAACAAGCCATGCGGCTGTTGTAGGTGTATCAATCGGTATTCCTGTTATCGTTGGTGTAAACGGCGTAACAGCAACTTTAAAAAATGGCCAAGAAGTAACAGTTGATGCAGCACGCGGAATTGTTTATAATGGACATGCGGAAGTGCTATAAGTAATACGAAGAGAAGGATCGGAGTCCTTCTCTTTTTTTTACACAAAAACGAGGTGGAATCAGCTTGAAACGCCTGGAATTACGTTTAAAATCCGTTTGTTATGAGGTTCAATAGGGAAAGGTGTTTAGTTTCTGTGTAGCGTATACGGGCGCTCTGGGTTCGTTTAAAGTGATGAGTGAGAGGAGTGTAGAACTATGAAGTGGTTACTATTCTTGTTTATTTTAATACCGGCGATTGAGATTACAGTCTTAATTGGATCGAGTCATGTAATAGGTTTATGGTCTACGTTCGCTATGATTGTATTTACGGGTGTTGTAGGTGTCTATTTGGCGAAAAGACAAGGATTTAAAGTGCTTAGAGAGATTCAATCTAAGTTGAATAGAGGAGAAATGCCAGGAGGAGCGGTACTGGATGGTATTTTTATCTTTGTAGGAGGTATTCTTTTGGTACTTCCTGGATACGTAACGGATATAATAGGTTTGATCTTCGTTATCCCTATGACGAGGGCTTTGTTGAAGCCATTTGTTATGAAGTGGATGGAATGGAAGTTTAGAAAGAGTTCTACTATTATTGTGCAGAAATAGTGCTTAGATTATAGCGATCTAAGCACTATTTTTTTGCCCGCAAAAGGATGAGAGATGGATGAAGTTCTGTTGATTAAAGTTTTGCTGTATCATGCCTTAAAATGTGGTGAATGCGAAGGAGTTAAGTGGAAATCAGACTGCTCATACAAGTCCGGTTGGTGAAAGTTAATAATCGGTGGTGGACAAAATCCTTACTGATCATAGTTTTGCCTTATTATATTTGCTATGTATTTTTCGATTGGATATGGAGGTAGTTCTTAATGAGTGTGTTGTAGGGAAATTCATATGAACTCAAGCTGGTTTTTGTATATAAAAAGAATCAATTGGTATGGAAAAGTTAGATACGAACAGGAAAAATGTTAGTTTAAGTCTTATTTTATACCGTTTTGCATATTTATTCATTTACATAAAAAGTAATAAATGTAAGTAATAATTATAAAAATAATAGAATAAATATGTAAAAATACCTCGGAATATGCGTTTTCTATGCAAAAAAACAAGAGTATTATCCTTTTTGTGGGAAATTCTCTTGTTGTATGTAATGAGTGTGAAAAACAAGTATAAGGAATAATCAGTGGGAAATTCCCACTGATTACATATAAGTTTTTTGTTGTATATGAATTAGAAACTATTATTTTGAAGGTGAGCCTTTAATATATTTCCACAAATCATGGAATACACGAGCTTTGTGCAATGTATTAAGTAGTACTAAGATGACTGGACCGATGATTAATCCTAAAAAGCCAAAAAGCTTAAAGCCGACAAATAGAGCGATCAGTGTTGCTAATGGATCGAGGCCGATATTAGATGAAAGTACTTTAGGCTCCATAATTTGTCTTTGGACAATCACGACGATGTATAAGACGAGAAGACCGATGGCGAAAGCAGTATCGCCAGTGAAAAATACGTATATAACCCAAGGAACGAAGACGGCACCTGTTCCTAAATACGGGAGTAAATCTACAACCCCTGTAATAATCGCGATAGTAATGGCGTATGGTACGCGTAATATTAAAAGTCCGATTAGTACAATAACAGTTGTCATAGATACGAGTGTAAGTTGCGCTTTAACAAAACCAAATAAAGCTTTTCTTAAGTCGACAAAAATAGTTTTTCCATAGCCATGAACACGATTGGGCAAAAATTTTCTTACTTTCTGAGCAAGACGATGCCAATCGTAACTAATGAAGAAAGTGGCTAATAAAACGAATACAAGGACAGTTAAAGTGGTTGGTAATGCACTAATGAAATTTGTTAACCCGCTTATAATAGCAGTTAAAAGTTCTTTCATTTGCGTCGTTGCTTCGGTTCCTAAGTTTTGAATGTTTTGTGTAATCGTATAGCGCTGTGGTTCCCCAAGATGATTAAATTTAGAAATTAAATCATCATAGAGAGGCATAATATGATTAAGTGCAAATTGCTGAGCGAATGCAACGATATCTGGAAACTTTACTGTAACAAGTTGTAGTAAGTATGTTGTAGCAGATATGGCTTCTGTTACAAGGTATGTAACGAGTCCGACGATAGCTCCAAATACGAGAATTAAGCTAACGAGTACTGCGAGTGCGCGAGGAAATTGTAGTTTTTGATTAAGGAAATTGACGACAGGATTAATCAAATAAGCAAATGCGAAAGCGATAATAAAAGGATAGATAAGTCCTGACATATATAGTAATGCATAGAACCCGGCTACCGTTGCTACAATGACAAATATGAGTCGCAATATCATATATAGTAAGTTTCGGTTCAAAGATGTATACCTCCCATTCCAATTTGGATTATCCTAATTCGTTCAACTTATAACGAGTGTGCTGCACTGATTAAAGTTTCACTTTATGTTATAGTGGAATGATGGATTTTTCCTGCTTTTTCAGTACATGAGTGACTGTAAAAGCTTGGTGTTGATGCTTCTACTATATGGTAAAAACTTCATTTTCTCTTCTTTTTATTTTACCTGTTTCTTATTAGAAAAGAAAGGAGAGACAATCGTTTTCAAAAATGTATATAGGCTTAAATTTTTGATGATGAAAGTCTCAGTTTAGCATTTTAAAATACATAAAAAATGAAGTGGTTATTGTTGAATATACATCGATATAGCATGTATAACGATAGGTTTAAAGGTATTTTTGTTTGGAAATGAGTTCATTATTTTCAGAAAGGAAGTGTAAACATGATTAGTCAGTCAACGTTATTTTTATTCATACTACTTATTATAGGACTTGTTGCTAAAAACCAATCGCTTACTGTAGCTATTGGTGTGTTATTTTTATTGAAATTTACGTTTCTAGGAGATAAAGTCTTTCCTTATCTACAAACGAAAGGGATTAACCTCGGTGTAACGGTTATTACAATAGCAGTACTCGTACCGATTGCAACGGGGGAAATAGGTTTTAAACAACTTGGAGAAGCGGCGAAATCGTATTATGCATGGATTGCTTTAGCTTCAGGGGTAGCGGTTGCTTTGTTAGCGAAAGGCGGCGTACAATTATTGACGACGGATCCTCATATTACAACTGCGCTCGTTTTCGGGACAATTATAGCGGTTGCTTTATTTAATGGAGTTGCTGTAGGTCCATTAATTGGGGCTGGAATTGCCTATGCAGTTATGAGTATTATACAGATGTTTAAATAAGGAATTTTATAGTAATATAAAATTTTTGAATTCTTTCTGTTCACAAAAGTCAGATAATTGTTTATAATAGGATTAGAAACTTTGAAAAGTTACATAACAGCAGAGACTTTACACCAGATAAAATAAAAACAACATAAAACAATTTTATAATGATATTGTTTTATGTTGTTTTTATCATAAAACTCTTCGGGATTAATTTTCCTCACTAACTTGTTGTTTTGAGCGTGAGGATTCGGGGAGACATTCACGCTCATGCTTTCCATGTAAACAATGGACAATAAGAGGGGAACATCGCAACAAATTTGCATGATCGTGCATTTTGCTTGCCTAAAGAGTGAACGGGCGTTCATAATTCAAAAGGGAAGCAAATAGATATAAGGAGCAAGGTTGGGAGAATTTTCAGGAAAAGGAGAGAATGTCATGACTGTTATTCGAGGTTTAGAAGGGGTAGTAGCAACAACATCATCTGTGAGCTCTATTATTGATGATACATTAACTTATGTTGGGTATAATATTGATGATTTAGCTGAGAATGCTACATTTGAAGAAGTAGTGTACTTATTATGGCATCGCAAGCTTCCTAATGAACAAGAACTAGCGAAATTTAAAGAGATTGTATCGGAATACTATAAAGTTCCAGGTGAGATTTTAACATATTTGAAACAAGTAGATTTAAAAATCGCACATCCGATGTCTGTTTTACGAACTGCAATTTCCATGCTATCATTATACGATGAGAGCGCTGAAATTATGGATGAAAACTCCAATTATTTGAAAGCGGTTAAATTGCAGGCTCAAGTGGGAACTTTAGTTGCTGCTTATGCAAGAATTCGTAAAGGTTTAGATGTTGTTGAGCCTAGAAACGATTTATCATTAGCTGCAAACTTCTTGTACATGTTAAATGATCGCGAGCCAAATGAAGTTGAAATTGAAGCTTTTGACAAGGCGCTTGTACTTCACGCAGATCATGAGTTAAACGCTTCTACATTTACTGCACGCGTTTGTGTAGCTACACTTTCAGATGTATATTCTGGTATTACAGCAGCAATCGGTGCGTTAAAAGGTCCTCTTCACGGCGGGGCAAACGAAAATGTAATGAAGATGCTAACTGAAATTGGCGAAGAAGAAAATGTAGAATCATATATTCATAATGCTCTTCAAAATAAAGTGAAAATCATGGGCTTTGGCCACCGTGTATATGAGCAGGGTGATCCGCGTGCAAAACATTTACGCGAAATGTCTAAGAGATTATGCGTGCTTTTAGGAGAAGACAAATGGTATAATATGTCTATCAAAATTGAAGACATTGTAACAAAAGAAAAAGGTCTTCCACCAAATGTTGATTTCTATTCAGCTTCTGTATACCATTGTTTAGGAATTGACCATGACTTATTTACACCTATTTTTGCAATTAGCCGTATGTCAGGCTGGTTAGCTCATATTCTAGAACAATATGAAAACAACCGTTTAATCCGTCCGCGTGCTGATTATAATGGACCAACACATCAAGTGTACGTTCCAATTGCACAACGATAAGCGAAAAACACTATTTTGATAGTGAAAATACGCTTTCAAAAGTCTGATTTTTTCGGAAAGACGTAATGATTAGAATATTTTAATTTAAATAACGGTTTGAACTGAGGGGTTATTCCCTCAGTTTCATACATATGAAATTTCAAACATGGGGGTTATCACATTGACGACAGGTGAAAAAATTATTGTAACTAATGGTGTTATGAATGTACCAAACAATCCGATTATTCCATTTATCGAAGGAGATGGAATTGGTCCTGATATTTGGGCAGCTGCATCTCGTGTACTAGAAGCAGCAGTTGAAAAAGCTTATGATGGTGAGAAGAAAATCGTTTGGAAAGAAGTGCTTGCAGGGGAAAAAGCATTCAACCAAACAGGCGAGTGGTTACCAGAAGAAACTTTAAATTTAATCCGTGAATATTTAATCGCGATTAAAGGTCCACTTACAACTCCAGTTGGCGGTGGTATTCGTTCTCTAAACGTAGCACTTCGTCAAGAATTAGATTTATATGTATGTCTACGTCCAGTTCGTTATTTTGATGGTGTTCCTTCACCTGTAAAACGTCCGGAAGATACTGATATGGTTATTTTCCGTGAGAATACAGAAGACATTTATGCTGGAATTGAATATGCACAAGGATCTCCGGAAGCAGAAAAAGTCCTTGCTTTCTTAAAAGAAGCAATGGGTGTTAATAAAATTCGCTTCCCAGAAACATCTGGTATTGGTATTAAACCAATCTCAGAAGAAGGGACAAAGCGTCTTGTTCGTGCTGCAATTCAATATGCAATTAACGAAAAACGTTCTTCTGTTACATTAGTTCATAAAGGAAACATTATGAAATTTACAGAAGGTGCTTTCAAAAACTGGGGTTACGAAGTAGCGGAACAAGAATTCGGCGATAAAGTATTTACTTGGGCTGAATATGATCGTATCGTTGAGAAAGATGGTAAAGATGCAGCGAATAAAGCGATGGCAGACGCTGAAGTGGCTGGGAAAATCATCGTAAAAGATTCTATTGCAGACATCTTCTTACAACAGATTTTAACTCGTCCACGTGAGTTCGATGTTGTTGCAACAATGAACTTAAACGGAGACTACATCTCTGATGCACTTGCTGCACAAGTAGGTGGAATTGGTATTGCACCTGGTGCAAACATTAACTATGTGACTGGACATGCTATCTTTGAAGCTACACATGGTACAGCTCCAAAATATGCAGGTTTAGACAAAGTAAACCCATCTTCAGTTCTTCTTTCTGGTGTATTATTATTAGAGCACTTAGGATGGAACGAAGCTGCGAAATTAGTAACTGATTCAGTTGAGAAAACAATTGCTTCAAAAGTAGTAACTTATGATTTCGCACGCTTAATGGAAGGTGCAACAGAAGTGAAATGTTCTGAGTTCGCTAATGAACTTATTAAAAACATGGATGTAGCGATAATCAAAAACGCATAATTAAAGCGGGGGGTAAATTATGACAATCAAACGCAAGAAAGTTTCAGTCATCGGTGCAGGATTTACAGGAGCAACAACAGCATTCTTATTAGCACAAAAAGAACTTGCAGATGTTGTATTAGTGGACATTCCACAACTGGAAAATCCAACAAAAGGGAAAGCGTTAGATATGTTAGAAGCGAGCCCAGTACAAGGTTTTGATGCTAACATTATTGGAACATCTGATTACGCAGATACTGCTGATTCTGACGTTGTCGTTATTACAGCAGGTATTGCACGTAAGCCTGGTATGAGCCGTGATGACTTAGTAGCAACAAACTCTAAAATTATGAAAAGTATTACGCGCGACATTGCAAAACATTCACCAAATGCGATTATTGTTGTGTTAACAAATCCAGTTGATGCAATGACATATTCTGTATTTAAAGAAGCAGGATTCCCGAAAGAGCGTGTTATCGGTCAATCGGGCGTATTAGATACAGCTCGTTTCCGTACATTTATTGCACAAGAATTAAATCTTTCTGTGAAAGATATTACAGGATTTGTTCTTGGTGGACACGGTGACGATATGGTACCTCTTGTACGTTATTCTTATGCAGGTGGCATTCCGTTAGAAACGTTAATTCCGAAAGAGCGTTTAGAAGCAATCGTAGAACGTACCCGTAAAGGTGGCGGCGAGATTGTAGGCTTATTAGGAAACGGTAGTGCATATTACGCACCAGCTGCTTCTTTAGTTGAAATGACAGAAGCAATCTTAAAAGATCAACGCCGTGTATTACCAGCTATTGCGTACCTTGAAGGTGAATATGGTTATAGCGACCTTTACTTAGGCGTACCAGTAATTCTAGGTGGTAACGGAATTGAAAAAATTATTGAGTTAGAACTTCTTACAGATGAAAGAGAAGCGTTAGATCGCTCTGTAGAATCTGTACGTAATATAATGAAGGTTCTTGTTTAATAATTAAATATTAAGTAGAAAAAGATTCGGGGCCCCGAATCTTTTTCTACTATTTATTCAAATGTTTTTTTGAAATAATATGAAAACGCTATCATTTGGTGTATCCTATAATGAAACTATAGATTTATACTATACATTGCCCTCATCATAGTAAATTTCGGATAAGGTATCGCTATTAGTAGGATAATAAGGTGAAAAAATCGGAGGGGGTTGTAACATGTTAAAGAAAAAAGTTCAAATTGGTCGTAGAATGGATGAAATTACAGTAGGAGAGAAATTATCTATCACTGAAAAAATTGAGGATAAAGATTTGTTATTGTACTTAGGGTTAACGAATGATGCCAATCCATTATATATTCAGCATGATTACGCATCCCAAACTCCGTATGAAAAGCCGATTGTACCAAGCATTATGCTAACGGGAATGATTACAACGGCAGTTACGAAATATTTACCAGGTCCAGGCAGTCATATTACTAGGAAGGACCTTACGTTCGTGAAGCATGTTCATCATTATGAAACGTTACAAATCCATTTTGAAGTTGTAGCTGTTTCTGAGGAGGAACATACAATTGATATGCTTGTATCTGCTCATGATGAAAAAGGAGAAACGGTTGTAAAGGGTTCTTTAACAGTAACGCCGCCTTTTAAATCAGTTTCTATTATGGAAAAAGCATTAGATAATTTTTAAAACATGAAAATATGAATAGCGCTAGCATACCTTTCTATAAGGGGGCTAGCGCTATTTTTAGTTGAAGAATCCTTGTGTGAATCCTTCGGCGAAATCGGAACAACCTGTTTTAATAGTATCCCAGCTTGGGGCGTTGAAAGTAAGAATACATGTTACTACTAAAGATAGAATAGGTAGAACTAATCGCATAATAGACCTCCGTGTTTTTAATATTTATATATTTAAATTAATGATATAAAGATTAATAATGTAAGTCAATAAAAGGGGTGATTTTTAAGGTGAAGTGGAAAAAAGAAGATGTTATCTTTGAAACGATAAGAGAAGCTGAAGTGTGGGCAGACGGGGTCGCGAATGAAATGTATGGAAGACTATTTGATAGATATGAAACACCGGACTATAAAATAGCGTATGCTCTTTCGTTTTTCCTAGCGCAGGAGAGGGGATTTGTGGTTCATACGGAAAAATACTTTGAAAAAGGTAGGTTTATCTACCGAGTTTGGATAGCGGAGAGGGAGAGAGAATGAAGTGTTAATTGCTTTTATTTTCGAAGCATTGGTAGAAACGAGCTCCATGAATAGACAATTATATTGAGAGGGAACTTGTTTTCTAGTATGATGAGAATAACGGGGAAAATACTAGGATGAAGAAGGTTTCAAGTCTATAACTTGGAGGAAAAGAATGAACAATCGTATTTTAGTAGTTGATGATGAGGAGTTTATCTTAACTTTAATTGAATTTAATCTACAACAAGCTGGGTTTGAAGTGATAACAGCGATGGATGGAGAAATGGCGCTTCAAAAAGCGACAACAGAACGCCCAGATTTAATTATATTAGATTTAATGCTTCCAAAAATGGATGGTATGGAAGTGTGTAAAGAATTACGATTGCAGCGCGTTATGACGCCGATTTTAATGTTAACAGCAAAAGATGATGAATTTGATAAGGTGCTAGGTCTTGAACTTGGGGCAGATGATTATATGACGAAGCCATTTAGCCCAAGGGAAGTTGTTGCGCGTGTGAAGGCAATTTTGCGCCGCACGAAATTACAACAAGAAGAACAAGTGAAAGAAGCGTCAGATGAAGAGAGCATCACACTTGCTGAACTTAAAATTTTGCCGGAATTTTATGAGGCTTATTTCCAAGGAAGAAAGCTTGAATTAACACCAAAAGAATTTGAACTACTTGTTTATCTTGCGAAAAATAAAAGTCGCGTGTTGACACGTGATCAATTATTAAGTGCTGTATGGAACTATGATTTTGCTGGTGATACACGAATTGTTGACGTTCATATTAGCCATTTGCGCGATAAAATTGAACAAAATACGAAAAAACCGACGTACATTAAAACGATACGTGGTTTAGGATATAAATTAGAGGAGCCAAAAGGGGATGAATAAATTTCGTTCCAGGCTTCTTTTTACATTTGTTTCTCTTATTGTTTTTATTTTAGTTGGACTAGGTTTATTACTGGAAACCGTGTTTGAAAACTACTATATAGATCATGCAAAAGAGAGAATGGTAAAAGAGACAGAGTATGTTGCGGTATTAGCAGAAGAACAGGGTTTTGATAATGTTTTAAAAAATCCATATGTATTTGAAAAGTTAGAAGAAAAAATACAGGCTTCTATTGCATTTGTAGATGAAAAAAAGAAAGTTCAATATAGCGGCGGAGAACAGTCTGCATTTAGCCAAGGGATAATTAAAGAACTTTCTTCTGAAACAACAAAACAAAGAAACAAAGTCATTACGAAAGAAACGGATCAGAATAATGAATTTTATCATGCGGTATTCGTTCAAGATGTAGCAGGGAAACAAGGATACATTTTAGTGAAAAGTACAATTGAACCTTTGAAAACTGTTCATCAAAAAACGTGGGGATTATTAATTATCGGATTTGTTATCGCTTGTCTCGTAGTCGTATTTTTAGGTATGAAAATTACAGGGCAATATATTAGGCCAATTGAATCCGTTACGAAAGTTGCTATCGAATTAGCGAAGGGAAATTATAAAGCACGCGCTTATGAAAGTCATTCGGATGAAACGGGAATGCTGAGTAAAGCAATTAATATTTTAGCCCGTAATTTACAAGAGATGACACTTGAACAAGAAATGCAACAAGATCGTCTGCATACGTTAATTGAAAATATGGGAAGCGGAATGATTTTAATTGATAGCCGCGGTTATATAAACCTTGTAAACCGTTCTTATAAGGAGACTTTCCACGTAACAGATGAAGAATATTTAGATCGTTTATATTATGAGTCGTTTCATCATACAGAAATTATAGAGCTCGTGGAAGAAATCTTTATGACAGAAGTGAAAGTGCGTAAACAAATGTTATTGCCGCTTGGAATTGAGCGAAAGCATTTTGAAGTATATGGAGCACCGATTATCGGGACGAACCATGAATGGAAAGGGATTGTCCTTGTATTCCATGACATTACTGAGCTAAAGAAATTAGAACAAATGAGAAAAGACTTTTTAGCGAATGTTTCTCATGAACTAAAGACACCGATTACTTCTATTAAAGGTTTTTCAGAAACGCTCTTGGACGGTGCTATGGATAATAAAAAATTCTGCGAACATTTCTTGCACATTATTTTAAAAGAAAGTGAACGCATGCAAGGGTTAATTGAAGATTTATTAGATTTATCAAAGATTGAGCAACAAGGATTTAAATTGAGTATGGGGACCGTTGATATGAAGGGACTTCTTGAAGACATTCATATGGTGCTTGATAACAAAGCAGGAGAAAAAGAAATTTCTTTACAAGTAAATGCGCTAAAAGGAGTCTCGGTCATTGGAGATCCAAGTCGTTTGAAGCAAATCTTTATTAATTTAATGAATAACGCAATCGTATATACGCCGGCTGGAGGCGTTGTTTCTGTAGAATTAGCAGAAGATAAATATAATGCTTATATAAAAGTATCGGATACGGGAATTGGTATTAGTAAAGATGAAATTCCGCGTATTTTTGAACGCTTTTACCGAGTGGACAAAGCGAGAAGTAGAAATACTGGTGGTACAGGCCTTGGATTATCGATTGTAAAGCATTTAGTTGAGGCACATCACGGCACGATTACAGTGGATAGTGAAGTTGGGGAAGGGACAACATTTACAGTTGTTTTACCAAAATCAGCAACTGAAAAATAGGATGAAGGATGTTTACAATATATTAACAATGGCTTAATTAAATATTAATAAAGGTCTGTTAATATAATACATGAAAACCCCTTCATCCAAGGAGTAATTTTGGACGAGAATAGTTATGCTATTCTCGTCACTTCCCTTTTATGTTAGTAAACGTTTGTATATATGATAGAAAATAGCCGTTATTTTTCTTCTCTCTATTAGTCATGTTAATATAGAGAGAGGAAAGGAACGGTTTTTTTTCTGTGAAAAAAATCATTTCAAATTTGTATGGGGAGGTTTCTGGTTTGGAAAAAAAGGTCGTATTAGTAGATGGTAACAATATCGCGTATCGTGCTTTCTTTGCACTACCGCTTTTAAATAACGACAAAGGTATACATACGAACGCAATTTACGGTTTTACAATGATGTTAATGAGAATATTAGAGGAAGAAAAACCAACGCATATGTTAGTAGCGTTTGATGCGGGTAAAACGACATTCCGTCATAAAACGTATAGTGAGTATAAAGGAGGACGTCAAAAGACTCCACCTGAATTATCAGAGCAATTCCCATTTATTCGTGAGATGCTTGATGCATTCAACGTACCACGTTATGAATTAGAAAATTATGAAGCGGATGACATTATGGGGACGTTAGCGAAAGAAGCGAGTGAACAAGGGTTTCATGTAAAAGTTATTTCAGGAGATAAAGACTTACTGCAACTTGTTTCAGATAATACACTCGTATGTATTCCTCGTAAAGGGATTACAGAAGTGGATGAATATACGAAAGAAGCTTTATTTGAGAAATACAGCTTATCACCAAAGCAAATTATCGATATGAAAGGTTTAATGGGAGACCAGTCAGATAATATTCCAGGTGTACCAGGAGTTGGTGAAAAAACTGCGATTAAATTGTTAACACAGTTTGAAACGGTCGAGGCAGTGTATGAAAATATAGATCAAGTAAGCGGGAAGAAATTAAAAGAAAAGCTAGAAGCAAATAAAGACCAAGCTCTTATGAGTAAAGATCTTGCAACTATTATTACAGATGCGCCGATTACAGTGCATGTGGATGATATGGAGTATAAAGGGTATGAAGCAAGTGATGTGATTCCAATGTTCGAGAATTTAGGATTTACATCCCTTTTAAATAAATTAGGTGTTACGCCAGAAGAAACGACTCCAGCTGAATTAGATGATATTACATTTGATATTGTGGAAGAAGTTACAGAAGAAATGCTAGTGCAAGATAGTGCGCTTATTGTTGAAGTACAAGAAGATAACTATCATAAAGCGGACATTCAAGGTTTTGGTATTCAAAATGAAAATGGCTGTTACTTTATTCAAACAGAAATTGCTCTTAAGTCAGACGCTTTTAAAGAGTGGCTTGCAGATGGAGAAATGAGAAAGTATACATTTGATGCGAAGCGCGCAATCGTTGCACTTAAATGGAACGGGATAGATATGCAAGGGATTGACTTTGATCTACTAATCGCTGCTTATTTACTTGACCCGGCTGATACGGATAAAGATTTCCGTACTGTAGCAAAAATGAAAGAAACACATGCTGTGAAATCTGATGAAGAAGTTTACGGAAAAGGTGCGAAGCGTGCTGTTCCAGAGCTAGAAGTAGTAGCGGAGCATGTAGCTCGTAAAGTGCACGTATTATATGATGTAAAGCAAACATTCGTTGAAGAGTTACAAAAGAATGAGCAATATGAACTGTTTACAGAGTTAGAATTACCACTTGCGCGTGTATTAGCTGATATGGAAGTAAAAGGTGTAAAAGTTGATACGGAGCGTCTTCGTAATATGGGAGAAGAACTTGCAGGTAGATTAAAGGAAATGGAACAGGAAATTTATAAGCTTGCGGGAACAGAATTTAATATTAATTCACCGAAGCAGCTTGGTGTTATTCTGTTTGAGAACTTAAACTTACCAGTTATTAAAAAGACGAAAACAGGTTATTCTACGTCAGCAGATGTACTAGAAAAGCTTATGGATCGCCATGAAATCATTCCAAACATTTTACATTATCGTCAATTAGGGAAACTAAATTCAACTTATATTGAAGGTTTATTAAAAGTTGTACATGAAGATTCATCTAAAATCCATACTCGTTTCAATCAAGTATTAACGCAAACAGGTCGATTAAGTTCAACGGATCCGAACTTGCAAAATATCCCGATTCGATTAGAAGAAGGAAGAAAGATTCGTCAGGCATTTGTTCCATCAGAAGAAGGATGGATTATGTATGCGGCAGATTATTCACAAATTGAACTTCGCGTATTAGCTCATATTGCAAATGATAAAGGGCTAGTTGAAGCGTTCCAACATGACATGGATATTCATACGAAAACAGCGATGGATGTATTTGGCGTTGAAAAAGATGAAGTAACTTCGAATATGAGACGACAAGCGAAAGCTGTCAATTTCGGAATTGTATATGGTATTAGTGATTATGGTCTTTCACAAAACTTAGGAATTACAAGAAAAGCAGCAGCGGAATTTATTGAAAAGTATTTAGAAAGTTTCCCTGGTGTACAAGAATACATGAGTGACATCGTAAAAGATGCGAAACAAAAAGGGTATGTGGCTACATTATTAAATCGCCGCCGTTATATTCCGGAAATTACGAGTCGTAATTTCAATTTACGTAGCTTTGCTGAGCGTACGGCTATGAATACACCAATTCAAGGGACTGCAGCAGATATTATTAAAAAAGCGATGATTATTATGGCAGACCGTCTAGAAGAAGAAGGATTACAGGCGCGTCTACTTCTGCAAGTACACGATGAATTGATATTTGAAGCGCCAAAAGAAGAAATTGAAAAATTAGAGAAGCTTGTACCAGAAGTAATGGAGCATGCAATTGAACTCGCAGTTCCGCTGAAAGTTGATTATTCTTACGGTCCAACTTGGTACGACGCAAAATAAGGAAGTGATGAAATGCCTGAATTACCAGAGGTTGAAAACGTCAGACGGACACTTGAAAATCTTGTGACAGGAAAAACAATTGAAGATGTCATTGTTACCTATCCCAAAATAGTAAAACGTCCAGATGATGCAGAAATCTTTAAAGAAATGCTAAGAGGCGAGAAGATTGAAAATATAAAGCGAAGAGGAAAGTTTTTGCTTTTATATGTAACGAATTATGTTATTGTTTCACATTTGCGTATGGAAGGTAAGTTTTTACTGCATCAAGAGGACGAGCCAATTGATAAGCATACACACATCCGTTTCTTATTTACAGATGGAACTGAATTACATTATAAAGATGTGAGAAAGTTTGGTACGATGCATCTCTTTAAGAAAGGTGAAGAATTGAATCAAATGCCTCTTGCTGACTTAGGTCCGGAGCCGTTTGATGCTGAATTGACACCGCAGTATTTACAAGAAAGATTGCAAAAGACCAATCGTAAAATAAAAGTCGTATTATTAGACCAGCGTCTTTTAGTAGGGCTTGGAAATATATATGTAGATGAAGTTTTATTCCGTTCTCAAATTCATCCGGAACGAGAAGCTTCGTCTTTAACAGCAGAAGAAATTGAACGAATTTACGAGGCGACTGTTACAACGTTAGGTGAAGCGGTAAAGCGAGGCGGAAGTACAATTCGAACGTATATGAATTCGCAAGGGCAAATTGGCTCATTCCAAGAACTTCTAAATGTATACGGAAAAAAAGGAGAACCATGTGTGACTTGCGGTACGATATTAGAAAAAACAGTTGTTGGCGGAAGAGGAACGCATTACTGCCCGATCTGTCAGCCGAGAATATAGAAAAGAGATAACATCGGATAGGCATTTGTCATATACATACAGCAGGGCTATGTATAAGGGAGGAGCTTACCGATGTACCTTTATTTATCTCTTATTTTATTAGCTTTTACATTAAGCTTAGATAGCTGTAGTGTAGGGCTAACATATGGTTTAAGAAGCGTAAGAATTCCACTAAGATCAATTATCATTATCGGAATGTGTTCAGCGGCTGTTATGCTTGTTTCAATGGGAATTGGACATATGATCGCGAAAATATTTTCACCTGTTATCGCAACGCGTATCGGTGGGCTTGTTCTTATTGGAATAGGAATTTGGGTATTATACCAATTTTTTCGAAGTGAGAAAAAAGAAGAGCCAAAGCAAGAGGAGAAGGTTTGGAAATTAGAAATTGCTTCGCTCGGGCTAGTGATTCAAATTTTACGGAAACCGACTGTTGCAGATTTTGATAAATCAGGCACCATTTCTGCAGGAGAAGCGTTACTTCTTGGTATCGCTCTTTCTATAGATTCGTTCGGTGCTGGAATTGGTGCATCTTTATTAGGGTATGCGCCCGCTATGATGGCGATATTAGTTGCGGTTATGAGTTCTTTGTTTTTATTTATTGGAATGAAACTTGGAACGGTTTTATCCAATATGAAATGGTTACAAAAATTTACATTCCTGCCTGGGGTATTACTCATTATTATTGGAATTTGGAAAATGTAAGTATGGGCGTGGAACATTAGTTTCGCGCCTTTTATATTGTGAGGAGGATTATGATGACAGTAGTAATTGGATTAACAGGAGGCATTGCAAGTGGAAAAAGTACAGTGTCTCAAATGTTTCGTGAACTGAGTATACCAGTTATTGATGCAGATATTATTGCGCGAGAAGTTGTAGAACGAGGAAAACCAGCATATAACAAAATTGTAGAAGTGTTTGGAACGGAAGTATTACAAGAAGATGGAGAATTGGATCGCCCGAAATTAGGAAGTGTCGTTTTCTATAATGAAGAAAAACGATTGCAGTTAAATAAAATCGTTCATCCTGCAGTTCGTGAGGAAATGAATACACAAAAGGAAAAGTACATAAAGGAAGGTATGCAAGCGGTTGTGTTAGATATACCTCTCTTATTTGAAAGCAAATTAACAAGTCTCGTTGACCGCGTATTAGTTGTAGCGGTTAAGCCACATACGCAATTAGAACGTTTAATGAAACGAAATAATTTTTCAGAAGAAGAAGCAACAGCTCGTATTCAATCTCAAATGCCGTTAGAAGAAAAAGTGAAGAATGCAGATGAAGTGATAAATAATGATGGCACAATTATGGGAACGAAAACACAATTACAGGTGATTTTAAAGAATTGGAACATTATTGACTAAAAAATTGTGAAATTAATGAAAATGCTTAGTGACATATCCCCTTTTTGTGTTATACTATTATTGGGATTGGAGATAAATAGTATAACGCATTCAAGGGGGATAACATATTATGACTCGTGTGGCAATTAATGGATTTGGACGTATTGGGAGAATGGTATTTCGTCAGGCAATAAAAGAAAGCGCATTCGAAATTGTAGCAATCAATGCAAGCTATCCATCTGAAACGTTAGCACATTTAATTAAATATGATACAGTTCACGGCAAGTTTGACGGAACAGTAGAAGCATTTGAAGATCACTTGTTAGTTGATGGGAAAATGATTCGCCTTTTAAACAACCGCGATCCAAAGGAATTGCCTTGGACAGATTTAGGTGTTGAAGTTGTAATTGAAGCAACTGGTAAATTTAATTCAAAAGAAAAAGCAATTCTTCATGTTGAAGCTGGAGCGAAAAAAGTTATTTTAACAGCGCCTGGTAAAAATGAAGATGTAACAATTGTAGTTGGTGTGAACGAAGACCAATTAGATATTGCAAAACATACTGTTATTTCAAATGCATCTTGCACAACAAACTGTTTAGCGCCTGTTGTTAAGGTGTTAGATGAGCAGTTTGGAATTGAAAACGGTTTAATGACAACTGTTCACGCTTATACAAATGACCAAAAAAATATTGATAACCCACATAAAGATTTAAGAAGAGCGCGTGCTTGCGGACAATCAATCATTCCGACAACGACAGGTGCCGCGAAAGCGCTTGCAAAAGTTCTTCCGCATTTAAACGGAAAACTTCATGGTATGGCACTTCGTGTACCAACGCCAAACGTGTCTCTTGTTGACTTAGTAGTAGATGTAAAACGTGATGTGACAGTTGAAGCTATTAATGAAGCATTCAAAACTGTTGCAAACGGTGCGTTAAAAGGCATTGTAGAATTCAGCGAAGAGCCTTTAGTATCTATTGACTTTAATACAAATACACACTCAGCTATTATTGATGGTTTATCTACAATGGTAATGGGTGATCGTAAAGTGAAAGTACTTGCTTGGTATGATAACGAGTGGGGCTACTCTCGTCGTGTTGTAGATCTTGTAACGTTAGTTGTTGACGAATTAGCGAAACAAAAAAATGTGCAACATATTTAAGTGAATAAGGGAGAGGGCAAGTGAATATTTGCCCTCTTTTTTTATTTTTTTCTGAAAAGGAAAAAAATTATACGAGTATATTTTTGAAAGTGGACATACCACGAAACGTTGTAATTACTGTATTTGTGAATCATTTATTTTTTTTAGGGAAAAGTAAAGAGGAAAATATGACAGAAAATCGAAAAAACTGTTGTTGCAAAATGAAAATAAACAAAGTATACTAACACTCGTAAACTTAAGAGCTGAGGTACGTAGTCACTACTTAAAGGGTTAGGACCTCTCTGGACTAACTTTCCCCCGTGGTAGTGGAGCAAGCCAAATTGCAAATTAGTTTTCAATTCGAACAGTTAGAATAAATTTACAAGGGGGAACTGTAGAATGGATACTATGGATACGATGGGTCGTCACGTAATCGCTGAACTTTGGGATTGCGATTTCGACAAGCTTAATGACATGCCGTATATTGAACAATTATTTGTGGATGCAGCACTGAGAGCTGGTGCTGAAGTGCGTGAGGTTGCTTTCCATAAATTTGCACCACAAGGTGTAAGTGGAGTAGTAATTATCTCGGAATCACATTTAACAATTCATAGCTTTCCGGAGCACGGTTACGCAAGTATTGATGTTTATACTTGTGGGGATCGTATTGATCCAAATGTTGCTGCAGAATATATTGCAGAAGGTTTAAACGCGAAAACGCGTGAGAGCATCGAGCTTCCTCGAGGCACTGGTAGCTTCGAAATTAAGCAGAGAGAAACAAAAGCTCTTTAAAAAAGAACATAATTGATTTAAAATGTAAAGAGGTGTATAATGCACCTCTTTTTTAGTTTATAAAAAAGGAAAAATATAACGTACTCGTTAGTGAGATAAATTGAGCTCTTACGAATAAGTTAGCACCCCATCTACCATCTTATTTTTGAAAACGAGATGATAAAATAATGTGCTTAAACTTAAAGTGGTAAGAGAGTTAGAATGAGTTATATAATATTGTATATATATTGTCAGATGAAGTAAGTAGAGAAAAAATAAAGAGTATAGTGTAAAGGAGTGAATATATTGCGTTGTCCATCCTGTTCGCATAATGGTACAAGAGTGTTAGATTCGCGTCCGGTAGACGAGGGGCGCTCTATTCGAAGAAGGAGAGAGTGTGAAAGTTGTTTAAGTCGCTTTACGACATTTGAAAGAGTAGAAGAGTCACCTCTTATCGTTGTAAAAAAAGAAGGCACACGAGAAGAATTTAATAAAGAAAAGATTTTGCGCGGCTTAATTAAAGCGTGCGAAAAAAGACCAGTATCTTTAAGACAATTAGAAGAAGTAACTCAAAGTGTGGAACGTGAACTTCGTAATTTAGGTATATCAGAAGTGAAAAGTGATATGATTGGTGAAATTGTTATGGAAGAACTGCGTGATATTGATGATGTTGCTTACGTGCGTTTTGCTTCTGTATATCGCCAATTTAAAGATTTAAATGTATTTATTGAAGAATTAAAAGATATACTGCAAAAAGAAAGAGAGTAGAAGTTGTATTTTATTCTCTTTACATACCGTAGTAATGAGATAAGAGAGCTAGAAGCGAAAGCTAATAGCTCTTTTTCGCTAAGCAATTATATAATGAAGATAGAACGAATGAAGTAGAGGATAGATTGGATGAGAGAAAGGAAAAGCAAGAATGGAAAAACAGTCATGGATGGAGCTATTGCCAATTGATCGTTATAAAGTAAGTGCGAAAGGGTTATTGCATAATTACGACCGAAAAGTGTTAACGATGTTGTATCAGCCGTTAATAGGTAGTAGAGCTTTTAGTTTGTACATGACGCTATGGGGAGAGTTAGAGCAAGATCGTGTGTTTGGAAAAGAGAATACACATCATTCCCTTATGGTGACCATGCAGATGCAGCTTCCCGAAATATATGAGGAACGAGTAAAGTTAGAAGCAATTGGGCTTTTGAAGGTATATATTAAGAAAGAAAAAGATATTCGAATGTTTATATATGAATTGCAACCACCTTTATCTCCGAAGCAGTTTTTTGATGATATTGTGTTAAGCATCTTTTTATACAATCGATTGAGTCGGACAAAATATAATCAAGTAAAGCAATATTTCTTAGAAGAAGAATTTGATTTTGCTTCTTATGAAAATGTTACGCGTTCTTTCAATGATGTGTTTGGTTCGTTTAATCCAGGACAGCTTGAGCATGCGCAAGAAGATCTTCGTATTCCAAAAACGACAGCTATGCCAAGTAACGAGAAGGGAGACGCTCCAAAAGTTTGGAATGATTTCTTTGATTTCTCCTTATTTGTAGATGGCTTGTCCGCTCTTGTCCCTAAAAAGGCGGTTACAGATCAAGTGCGGGAATGTGTCATTACACTTGCTTACGTGTACGATGTAGATGTGTTATCGATGCAAAATATCGTTCTTGGTACGGTGACAGAGATGCAGACAATTGATACCGAAAGGCTTAGAAAAGGAGCACGTGATTGGTATCAGTTCGAAAACGGTCAAGCGTTACCTGTATTAAGTGAAAGAGTACAACCTCACGCTGCACGTATGATGGAAGGAAAAGAGCCTTCTACACAAGAAGAGATGTTAATAAAACAGTTAGAGGAAATCTCACCAAAACAACTATTAAAAGAAATCTCTGGTGGTGCAGAGGCGACAAAGGCGGACTTGCAGATCGTTGAAGATGTAATGATCAATCAAAAATTAACGCCAGGTGTTGTGAATGTACTTATTTATTACGTTATGCTACGCTCAGATATGAAGCTTGCGAAAACGTATGTGGAGAAAATTGCTGGGCATTGGGCACGTAAAAAGGTCGGTACAGTAGCTGAAGCAATGGCGTTAGCGAAAGAAGAAAACCGTCAATATCAAGAATGGGCTGAGACGAAGAAAAAAGGCCGTACGTCGAAGAAAACGATAAGAAAAGAAATGGTACCAGATTGGCTGAAAGAAGAGCCGAAAGAACAAGAGAAAGAAACAGTGAAGAAAGATGTAAGTAAGAAAAAAGATGCAAGTACGTTAGATGATGAACGAAAACGACTAGAAGAAGTGTTAAAAAAATATAAGCGTGATTAATAGAAGAGAATGAACGCTCTTTGAGGTGAGAAAATGGAGCATATTCAAAATTCATTTGCAAAGTTAATGGAAAATAAAAATTTTAAAAATAGATATGAAGTATTAAAGGCGGAAGTAATGGCGCATCCGCGTGTGAAAGAATTTATAGACGAACATCAAGGTGAAGTAACAACTTCTATGATTGAGCGCAGCCTTGTGAAGTTATACGAATATATTGGACAAAGTGTAGGTTGTGCGGATTGTCCGGATCTAGGTTCGTGTAAAAACATGCTGCAAGGATATGAGCCAAAGCTCGTTATCCAAGGGAAGATGATTGATATTCAATACGATCGTTGCGTTAGAAAAGTAGCATATGACGAGAGAAAGAAATATGAAAAACTCGTTCAAAGTGTATATATGCCAACTGACATTTTACAGGCAACGATGGAAAACTTAGATCCTTCAGATTTAGATGCGCGTATTGATGCAATTGGTGCAGCTAATGAATTTTTAAGTACATATGAACCTGGTAAAAAAGTACAAGGTTTATATTTGTACGGTAAATTTGGTGTAGGGAAAACGTATTTGTTAGGAGCAATGGCGAATGAACTTGCTCAAAAGAAAATAAGTTCGATGCTCGTATACTTCCCTGAATTTTTACGTGAAATTAAAAGTTCGATTCAAGATAATTCGATTGGGGAAAAGATTGATGCGGTGAAACGCGTACAAGTTTTAATGTTAGATGATATCGGAGCAGAAGCGATGTCAAGTTTTGTGCGTGACGATGTGCTTGGTGCAATTTTGCAATTCCGTATGTTAGAAAACTTACCGACGTTCTTTACGTCTAACTTTGATTTCAAGGAATTGGAACATCATTTAACGTATACACAGCGTGGTGAAGCAGAACAAATGAAAGCAGCACGTATTATGGAACGAATTAAATATTTAGCGAAGCCGATTCCGATTGGCGGGAAAAACCGACGTCATAAGTAAAGAGTAAGCTGAAAAGCTTGCTCTTTTTTCGTTTTGAACACTTTTCAGAATAGGTGAATTGCAAAACGAAAAACTTCTTATAGAAAATTCATTGTAGCTTGTATCATTTTTTTCTCCCCCCCTTAATATATATATAATTAGCAAGCCATATTGAGTGGATTTTCTAACGATAGGAAATGTAATTCTACTAAGAGTGAACTTCACGCGGGACGGACTCTTATAGGATTTGTAACGTATAGATACAATCCTTTAGAGCAGGGATAAAAGGGGGGACAAAAGTGATTGAAATTTGCTTCGAAGAAAAAAATGATGCTATGCATGTATATAGACAACTATTGAAAAGAGCGGAACTGTTATATAAGGAAACGAGTGTGTATTTACAGGAACAAAAAGTGGTGATTCACATACCAGTATGTGAATCGAATTATATTGAAAAGATTTTATTGCCGGTAATGGTATGTTTCATTGTGAATGTAAAGCAAAATAAGTGGATTTATACAATCTTAAAAGAGAAGTTTTTTTATGAAGAAGAGGAAGAGTGTCATCAAATATTGCATATGGCACAAGAGATTTTAAAGGGAAGAAGAAAAGGGATTGCTCGTGAATTAACACGTCACACATTTGAATCATATATTAAATCTTCTTTAAATAACTGGCTTTGTGATCCGCTTTCGTTCTCGTTTTCATCATATGTTCGTTTTCGCCTTCGTACATATAGGGAAATGGTAGCTAAGCTTGCTGAATTGTCGATTGATGAGTATAAGTTAGAACAAGAATATCAAATGTTTATTGAGACGCTAAGGCAACAAGTGCGCAGCCGAAAATCACGTTTGTCCTGTGTGCATCTTATTTTTGATGAAAGTTTTATTTTCTATGATGATAAAGGTAGACGTTTAAAACAGGAGAAATTGGTCCAATATATAGACGAGGAATTATTAAAGCAAAAGGATGTATATATTGATACGAAAGTAATTGCACCACTTCTTTCTATTTCGCCGAAAAAAATTTATTTATATACGAAAGAACAAGACCATAATATGATTATTACTTTGCGAAATGTATTTCAAGAACGGGTCCAATTACATGGATTACATGAGTTTGAGCGCAATGTGAAAAATTTAAAAAATAAAGGTAACGCCCTTGATTTTCTAAGTTTTTGAGCATATAATTACCTACATAAATGAAATATATTGAAATGTCATGATGAGGACATGAGTAGTTTTCTACGATTTTCAGAGAGGGAAGCCTTAGGGTGTGAGCTTCCTAGTACGGGATTATTACTTACCACCTCTAAACTTTAGCAGTGAACGGTTTTTTCTAGTAATTGCTAACGGACAACACCGTTATGTTGAACTTGAGCAATTAACAATAATGTTAATTGGAACAAGGGTGGAACCACGAATTCAACACTCGTCCCTTTTTACGGGATGAGTGTTTTTTATTTTGAAAAAAAGAGGAGTGACCAGTGATGGCAGATGTAGTTAAAATTACTTTCCCTGATGGAGCTGTGAAGGAGTTTCCAAAAGGCGTAACAACTGAAGAAATCGCAGCTTCTATTAGCCCAGGCTTAAAGAAAAAAGCTGTGGCTGGAAAATTAAACGATGAGATGATCGATCTTGTTACACCAATCGAAGAAGATGGTGCAGTTTCTATTATTACATTAGATTCTGAAGATGGCTTATACATTTTACGCCATTCAACAGCCCACCTATTAGCACAAGCGTTAAAACGTTTATATAAAGATGCTAAGCTTGAGCTCGGCATTGGTCCAGTGATTGAAAATGGCTTCTACTACGATATTGATATGGAAGAAGCAATTACAGTTGAAGACTTCAAGAAAATCGAAAAAGAAATGCAAAAAATTGTGAACGAGAACTTAGAAATCGTTCGTCATGAAGTGCCACGTGCAGAAGCACTTCGTCGCTTTGAAGAAATCGGCGATGAGTTAAAATTAGATTTAATTAACGATCTTCCAGAAGATGCAGTTATTTCAATCTACGAGCAAGGCGAATTCTTCGACCTTTGCCGTGGTGTTCACCTTCCATCTACAGGGAAAATTAAAGTATTTAAATTATTAAGCGTTGCAGGTGCTTACTGGCGCGGCGATAGCAATAATAAAATGCTACAACGTATTTACGGTACTGCATTCGTTAAGAAAGCAGAATTAGATGAGCACTTACGTATGCTTGAAGAAGCGAAAGAGCGCGATCACCGTAAATTAGGTAAAGAATTAAAACTATTTACTAATAGCCAAAAAGTAGGACAAGGTTTACCACTTTGGTTACCAAAAGGTGCAACTATCCGCCGCATTATCGAGCGTTACATCGTTGATAAAGAAGCAAGCTTAGGCTATGATCACGTATACACTCCAGTACTAGGAAGCAGAGAGCTTTATGAAACTTCTGGTCACTGGAATCACTACCGTGATGGTATGTTCCCATCAATGGAAATGGATAATGAAGAGTTAGTTCTTCGTCCGATGAACTGCCCTCACCACATGATGGTTTATAAAAATGATATTCACAGCTACCGTGAATTACCAATCCGTATTGCGGAACTTGGAACAATGCACCGCTATGAAATGTCTGGAGCATTATCTGGATTACAACGTGTACGCGGAATGACTTTAAACGATGCGCACATTTTCGTTCGCCCAGATCAAATTAAAGAAGAGTTAAAACGTGTTGTAAACTTAACTCTAGAAGTGTACAAAGATTTTGGTTTAGAGAACTATTCATTCCGTCTATCTTATCGTGACCCAGCTGATACTAAAAAGTACTATGCTGATGATGAGATGTGGGAAAAAGCACAAGGTATGTTAAAAGAAGCTATGGATGAAATGGGTCTTGATTACTATGAAGCTGAAGGTGAAGCGGCATTCTACGGTCCAAAACTTGACGTTCAAGTTCGTACTGCTCTTGGAAAAGACGAAACACTTTCAACTGTACAATTAGACTTCTTACTTCCAGAACGCTTTGAATTATCTTACGTTGGTGAAGACGGTAAACAACATCGTCCAGTTGTAATTCACCGTGGTGTTGTATCAACTATGGAACGTTTCGTAGCCTTCTTAATTGAAGAATACAAAGGTGCATTCCCAACTTGGTTAGCTCCAGTTCAAGCGCAAGTAATTCCAGTTTCTCCGCAAGTACATTTAGATTATGCGAAGAAAGTACAAGATGAATTACGTCGTGCTGGTATCCGTGTTGAATTAGATACTCGTGAAGAGAAAATTGGTTACAAAATCCGTGAAGCACAAATGCAAAAAATTCCGTACATGCTTGTAGTAGGTGACAATGAAGTAACTGAAAACGGCGTAAACGTACGTAAATATGGTGAACAAAAATCAGAAACAATTGCATTAGATGCTTTTGTTGATATGATTAAAGTAGAAGGAAAACGATAAGACAGAGCCGCGGTATACCGCGGCTTTCGTATGTATTATAAAAAAGAAAAACTAGAAAAAATAACCAAACTATACTTATCATAAAAAAGTATTGCAAGTATGTTAGTTGTTTGTTACAATATTTCTTGTTGTTAGTAAAACACATAGCGTCTTCTTGACAGACGTCATGTCCTATGATAAACTCATCAAGGATAATAGAATATTGTTTTGTGGAACAAGTAGAAGCACCCGCTTCTCACCTGATGGACGCATTCGCAGTTTACAGGTAAATGTATTTCTTACTTAAGAATTTACAAGTGTGGGTGTCGTATGCCCGCACTTTTTTTGTCGGGTTCTATGACTACAAAAGATGTTCTGAAAAAACCTTGGAGGTGGCTTACTATTAGCAAGGATATGATGATTAACGAGCAAATTCGTGCACGTGAAGTACGTTTAGTTGGTGCAAATGGCGATCAACTTGGAATCAAGTCTCGTAATGACGCTTTAGACTTAGCTGCAAATCTTAATCTTGATTTAGTATTAGTTGCTCCAAATGCGAAACCGCCAGTATGCCGCATTATGGACTACGGTAAATTCCGCTTTGAGCAACAGAAGAAAGAAAAAGAACAGCGCAAAAATCAAAAAGTAATTAGCATGAAAGAAGTTCGTTTAAGTCCAACAATTGATGAACACGACTTTAACACAAAACTTCGTAATGCTATCAAGTTTTTAGAGAAAGGCGACAAGGTTAAAGCGTCAATTCGCTTTAAAGGACGTGCCATTACTCATAAAGAAATCGGTCAACGTGTTTTAGATCGCTTCTCAGAAGCTTGTGCTGAAGTTAGTACAATTGAATCTAAGCCTAAAATGGAAGGACGTAGTATGTTCTTAGTTTTAGCACCGAAAAACGATAAGTAATAGATAGAGGAGGAAATACCTATGCCTAAACAAAAAACTCATCGCGGCTCTGCAAAGCGTTTCAAAAAGACTGGATCAGGTAAACTGAAACGTTCTCACGCTTATACAAGCCATTTATTCGCTAACAAATCTACAAAAGCTAAACGTAAACTACGTAAAGCTGGTGTAGTAAGCGCTGGTGACTTCAAACGCATTCGTCAAATGCTTGACAACTTAAAATAAGTTCGGCTGATATATAGAACAATTAGGAGGTAATATTATGCCAAGAGTAAAAGGTGGTACAGTTACTCGTCAACGTCGTAAAAAAGTTATAAAATTAGCAAAAGGTTACTACGGTTCTAAGAGTACATTATTCAAGGTTGCTAACCAACAGGTTATGAAATCTTTAATGTATGCATTCCGTGACCGTCGTCAAAAGAAACGTGACTTCCGTAAATTATGGATTACACGTATCAACGCAGCAGCTCGTATGAATGGTCTTTCTTACAGCCGTTTAATGCACGGTCTTAAAAATGCTGGCATCGAAGTTAACCGCAAGATGCTTGCTGACTTAGCTGTTCATGACGAAAAAGCTTTCGCTGAATTAGCAACAGTTGCAAAAAACAACATTAACTAATTAATTAGTTGAAACCTTAGAAGATTTTTCTTCTAAGGTTTTTTTATTTGTATGCAAAGAGAAGTATGTCGTTATCGATATGACAAAATCAATATAAAAGCTATAGCGATATAGAAGAATATATATATGAAGCCAGGAGAATTCTCCTGGCTTTTTTCAATTATCCCCCTTTGGAAAGAAGAGTATCTTTCCTACCTGAAACGACACTGCTATAATGGAAAGATGATATGGAACTTTCATCAGATAAAATAAATTTTTTATCAGTGGACAATCCCCGGATAATGATTAACTATCACCAATCGGAGTGAACAATCTAATAGTGATGATTGAAACGTATTTGTAAATTAAGGACAAGCTATTTTGTAAAGAGATAAATGGCTGACTTATTAATAAGAAACGAAAAATAATAATGAACTTTGAGATGAAACAACATTGTTGCGTAAAATGCGATGTTGGAGGAGGACAATAGAATGGACTTACTACAACTATTTAAATTACAAAAAGAATTAGATGACCGTATTGTGAAAGAGCATGATTTACAACCGAAAAAGTTGTTAAAAGAAAAAATGTTAGCTCTTCTTGTAGAAATTGGAGAACTTGCAAATGAAACACGTTGTTTTAAATATTGGAGCAACAAACCAGCATCAGAACGTGAAGTAATATTAGAAGAATACGTAGATGGCTTGCATTTTATTTTATCAATCGGAATTGATTTAGGTATTGATAAAAACTTCCTATTCTATAAATGTGCACAAACGAATAAAACACAAGTAGAAATTTTCTTAGACACATATGCGAAAGTAATTCGTTTTACAGATCAACCATCTATTACGAACTATATTGAATTATTTACAAGCTACCTTCGACTTGGACAAGCGCTAGAGTTTGAGCAAGAAGAAATTGAAAAGGCATATTTAGATAAAAATGAAGTAAATCATCAGCGTCAAACACAAGGATACTGATTTAATTTTTGAATATTTCAATTTCCTTTTGTATAATGAAGTGACTGAAGAAAAAGGAGGGTGTTGGCAATGACAAAATTAGACGCGACATTGACAATGCTAAAAGAATTAACAGATGCACGTGGTATTGCGGGTAACGAGCGTGAACCACGCGAAGTAATGAAGAAATATATTGAGCCGTTTGCGGACGAACTTTCTACTGATAATTTAGGAAGTTTAGTTGCGAAAAAAATAGGGGAAGAAAACGGCCCGAAAATTATGGTTGCAGGTCATTTAGATGAAGTTGGCTTTATGATTACGCAAATTGATGACAAAGGTTTCCTTCGTTTCCAAACAGTTGGTGGCTGGTGGTCACAAGTTATGCTTGCGCAGCGCGTGACAATTGTAACGCGTAAAGGAGATGTAACAGGTGTAATTGGTTCAAAACCACCACACATCTTACCTCCAGAAGCGCGTAAAAAGCCAGTTGAAATTAAAGACATGTTCATCGATATTGGTGCTTCTAGCCCAGAAGAGGCAATGGAGTGGGGCGTACGACCTGGCGATCAAGTTGTACCTTACTTTGAATTCCAAGTGATGAAAAATGAAAAAATGTTACTTGCAAAAGCATGGGATAACCGAATTGGTTGTGCAATTGCAATTGACGTATTAAAACAATTAAAAGATGAAAAGCATCCAAACGTTGTATACGGCGTAGGGACTGTACAAGAAGAAGTTGGTCTTCGTGGTGCGAAAACATCTGCGAACTATATTAAACCAGATATAGCATTCGCAGTAGATGTTGGTATCGCTGGTGACACACCAGGTGTAACGGCAAAAGAAGCGCAAAGTAAAATGGGTGATGGACCACAGATCATTTTATATGATGCTTCTGTTATTGGACATACAGGTTTACGTGACTTTGTAGTTGATGTTGCTGACGAATTACAAATCCCGTATCAATATGATTCAGTAGCGGGCGGTGGAACGGATGCAGGCGCAATTCACATTTCTGCAAATGGTATTCCGTCTATGGCAATTACGATTGCAACGCGCTACATTCATTCTCATGCGGCAATGTTACACCGTGATGACTATGAAAATGCAGTGAAGTTAATTGTAGAAGTTATTAAACGTCTTGATAAAGAGGCTGTACATAACATTACATTTAATTAATAGAAAAAGCGAAGGAGATTTTCCTTCGCTTTTTTATGTTTTAAAAAGGTCGTTCTAATCCTGCAGCAGTATGAGCTCCTAAAATGATTAAACGAGTTAATTGCATAGCCATAAAATGCGGGGTATAAATCATCCCTCTTTTTAACCATGACATAATCATCCCGATATGAGCTCCTGTCACATAACTAATTAAAATATCACGAGGAACCATAAGATCTTTATCATCTGGCTGTGAAATAGACAGGCTTAATGTTAAATGTGTTTGTATTGTTTTCATCATTTTATAAGAGTAGTTTCCAGCGGCTTTATCACCAAGCATAACGTTATAGAAGTTCACATTTTCTGCAATATGTTCGAACAAAGCCAAAAATGTCGGATGTGGTGAATCAAATGTAAGTTGAAAATCTTCTTTATTTCTATTTTTCGGCTTAATAACTTCTGTTAACTTCTCTAACATTTCTTCAATGCTTTTGTCTAATAGGTCATATTTATCATGGTAATGGCTATAAAACGTAGCGCGATTTACAGGAGCACGTTCTGCAATATGTTGAACAGTTACATCATCAAATCCTTTTTCGCCTACTAAAGCGACAAAAGCATCCTGTATGAGTTGTCTCGTCCGCTTTACACGTGGATCATTTGTATTTTTAATAGACATTTTTACTTCCCCTCGTTTAATTTTCTATACTTAAACAACATATAGGTATTATATTGTTGTTTAAGCGACATTTCATACTTAAATTGTCGGTTGTAGATTCAAAATAATTATTTATAATTATAAACGATAGTCCTTCAGAAATCAGCACCGCTCGCAGGTAGATAAATTTCAATTTACACCGCAGATGGTGTGATTTTTTTGTTTAAAAGTTAATATAATTAACAATTAAACAATCTAAACAATAAGGACGTAAATAGTTTAGAAAAAAATTATATGCGATATAAGGAGAGGAATGCAATGAATCAGTTTCGAAGAATGGTGATTATCAACATTATCACATTAATTGTACTAGTTGGCGGTGGTATTGGCGGTTATTACTATTACAATCAAGCGGAAAATTATTTAAAAACAGAAAATGCAAAAATTGATGGAAAGGTAATTCCGATTGCATCACCAGTAGCAGGTAAATTAACTGACTGGAAAGCTGAAGTAGGAAAGAATTACAATGAAAATGATAAATTAGGTGCTGTTACTGTAGCGGCAGCAAATGGAGAACAAACAGTAGATGTAACAATTCCACAAAATGCAACAATTGTGCAATCAAATGCAACAACAAATGCTTTCGTTGGAGCAGGTAGCCCAATTGCTTATGCATTTGATATGAACAATTTATGGGTAACAGCAAACATTGAAGAAACAGATGTTGACGATGTACAAAAAGGTCAAGATGTAGATGTGTATGTAGATGCATACCCAGATACAACTTTATCAGGAAAAGTAGAGCAAGTTGGATTAACAACAGCGAATACATTCTCTATGTTACCATCAAGCAACGCAACAGCGAACTATACGAAAGTAACACAAGTAGTACCAGTTAAAATTTCTTTAGATCATAGTAAATCAGTAAATATTGTTCCTGGAATGAATGTGTCAGTTCGTATTCATAAGTAAGGGGGAGATGAGATGTCCTCAATTGCAATTGCAGGATATGCACTATTTTGTATAATCGTCTTCTTCCTTGTAAATCGTCTTTTACGAAAGAAAAAAACGAACGTGGGAGAAGAACAAGTCCCAGCCGTAAATAAAATAGAAGTAAGTAAGGTAGAAACAGAAGAGAAAGAAATTGAACGAAAGCAAGAAGCAGAAATTTCTAATGTAGTTGAGTTAGAAACAGGAAAGCAAGAAGAAGTAAAACAAGAAAAAGAAGTGCCGAAAAAACAAATGTCTACGCCTGTAGAAAATGTGAATGTAAAAGCAGTTGTAGCTGTATTAATTCTCGGCATGTTCGTTTCTATTTTAAACCAAACAATTATTAACGTTGCATTGCCTCCGTTAATGAATGAATTTAATGTATCAACTTCAACAGCACAATGGTTAATTACAGGTTTCATGCTTGTAAATGGTATTTTAGTACCGATTAGTGCCTTTTTAGTTTCACGATTTACGTATCGTAAATTATTCGTAGCGGCAATGTTATTCTTCACGGTAGGATCTATCATTTGTGCTATTTCAGGAAACTTTACAATGATGATGACGGGCCGCGTTATTCAGGCGGTGGGTGCAGGTATTTTAATGCCGGTTGGTATGAATATTTTCATGACATTATTCCCGCCTCATAAGCGCGGAGCAGCGATGGGATTACTAGGTGTAGCGATGATTTTAGCACCAGCTATCGGACCAACTGTAACGGGCTGGGTGATTGAAAACTATAGCTGGAACTTAATGTTCTATGCGATGTTTATTATCGGTTTAATTATTACATTCCTATCTTTAAAATTCTTTACACTAGCTCAGCCAGTATCTAAAACGAAGTTAGATGTATTCGGTGTTGTTAGTTCAAGTATTGGACTAGGTAGCTTATTGTACGGATTTAGTGAAGCAGGAAATAATAGTTGGACTAGTGCAGAGGTTGTTATTTCACTTATCATTGGTGTAGTAGGTATTGCGGTATTTATTTGGAGAGAGCTAACAACGGACAATAAAATGCTTGATTTACAAGTATTTAAATACCCAGTATTTACTTTTACTTTAGTAATTAATGCAATTGTTACGATGGCATTATTCGGAGGTATGTTATTACTTCCGGTATATCTGCAAAACATTCGCGGTTTCACACCGATAGAATCAGGTTTATTACTACTTCCAGGATCATTAATTATGGGGATCATGGGACCTATTGCAGGTAAACTATTTGATAAGTATGGTATTCGTCCGTTAGCAATTGTCGGTTTAGCCATTACAACGTTTGCGACATATGAATTCACAACGTTATCGATGGATACACCGTATAGCGTTATTATGACGGATTATATTATACGTTCGATTGGTATGTCATTCATTATGATGCCAATTATGACAGCAGGTATGAACGCACTGCCGATGAAATTAATTTCTCACGGTACAGCAACGCAAAATACGTCAAGACAAGTAGCTGGTTCAATTGGAACAGCGATTTTAATCACACTTATGACGCAGCAAACGACTGCTCACGTAGCAGATTACGGCAACATGTTAACAACGTCAAACCCAATTTTAGTTGATAAAGTACACGGCATGGGGCAAAGTTTAGCAGCGATCGCTGGATCAGCGCAAGCAGGAGATGCGATGAGCACGCAACTATTATTTGGACAAATTTCGAAGTTATCTGCCATTAACGGTATTAACGATGCCTTCTTAATTGCGACGATACTCGCAGGGATTGCTTGGGTATTATCGTTCTTCTTACCATCAGGCAATAAACCAAATAGAAAAGCAGGGAATTAATTTCCCTGCTTTTTTGTCTGTTTAAAGAGTTAAATATAAAAAATGATAACCAGTTACGGAGCACAGCCCTGTTATAAATAAAACCATTCCCATAGCACGAATACTGGATATTTGTCTTCCGCTTATAATAGCTAATAGTCCAGCTAAAGAGAAGAAACACCAATATAAAGTTCCCGAAATTGGAACAATCCCCTCTAAATCTATTCCATAACCTATACAAATGATAGGAACAAAGATAAGCGATATACTAATCAAACCAGCCATAATAGTAAGTGATTTACGACATTTAATACCAGCAATAATTAAAAAAATGCCAACGATGAAGTCGCATAACATCAAAGTAAGAGCGAAAATCATCCAAGTTAATATTCCGAACACTTTTGTATTACCTCCGATTTATGGGTTTCTAAAAAATATTATATATAGTATGAATCACCTACAGTCATGAGTAACCAGAAGGTAACCCCTAATATACCAGCGATGAAAATAATGAATCCCATATTACGTATACTTTTAATTTTGGCTTGGACTCCACTTATCCCTGCTAATAATCCAGTTAAAGAAAACAGTATCCAATATAAAGTTGTTGAAATAGGGAGGATTGTATTGCTATCCACTCCCATGCCCCAAAAAACAAAAGGTAGTGTGACAAAGGAGAAGCTAAGTAGCCCCATTAAACCAACAAATAATTTACGATGTTTCATGCTAGTAACAATTAAAAAAATACCACCGAACAATCCGCATAAAACAAGAAGTGGCATATAAACAACCCAAAGTAAGCTCAACATATATAGTCTCCTTCTATAGTAATCAGTTATATTTTACTACATGAGGTTTATTTTGGATATTATTAATAAATATGTATAAATTGATAGAAATGAGAAGTAATGATACGAATTAATAAAAAAGGTATCGCGATGATACCTCTTTCTAACTCAAGAATGCCAACATATTATTCATAATATGAAATAACATAGCTGGAATAATGGATTTTGTTTTTTTACATAAAATAGCCATTAATAATCCCATGAAGAAAGTAATTACCATTACGCCAAGTGAGTATGTATGAGCGATACCGAAGAAGAAACTTGTTACGATAGCTGCAATCCAAAATGGAAAGCGTTCTGAGAAGAAGCGGAGTATAAAACCACGGAAAATAAGCTCTTCAAAAATTGGTGTAAGTATTGCGAAGCCGAGAAGTAATAATATTTGATACTGCTTAAAAACGTCTAAGTTTAATGCGGAAGATTGCTGCTTTGTTGCGTCTTGGAACATATAATTTAACAAGATGTAATTGAGTAAAATATTTATAGTGAAGAAAAGAAGTAAGTATACGTATGTACGCCATTCTTTAAGTGCTTTAAAGTTAAAAGATTTTAGTAGTAATTTTTTTGCGGGTTCGAATTTAAAAATGAAGAATAACAACACGGCTAGTTGTAATACGATACTTGCAGTATTTACAATAGATTCATACAGGGCAATTTGTTTTTTATCTGTAAGACCGGCTGTATAAATTGTTAAGGGCATTGCGAGGAACACAGTAATAAGTCCGGTTCCGAAAAAAGCGAATAAAACGGAGCTAATAAATTGTCCCCATGACATAGAGTATTTCTGTTCATTAGAAAGTTGTGTAGCGGGTTGCATTTGTAAAATCACCTCTTTATATTTGTATATTTAATTATAAAGTATTTTGTTTTTATATGTAATATTTAAATATTACATATAAAGGTGTATTTTCCATAAAATAATAAAAGAGGTATCACCCTATAGTGATGCCTCTTTCTCATTGATAACTATGTTCTGCCTTGTTATTCGATTTTGATTGCTCTATTTGCAATTCACGTTCTACCAATCGGTCTAACTGTTGAATAGCTTTTAATGCTTTTTCATAAGAAATCGTTCTATAATGGTGCGCTCCGCCCGGTTCTTCATCTGCTTCGTCTGCCCATTTAATAATGTTTTGAAGAGATGTTCTTTCAATTTCTTGCTGTACTAAGAAAGAATCTGTATGAAGAAGAATCGCGATAGAAATTTCTTTTGCTAGTTTCGGATGTTCTCCTAATCTAATAAGCAATTTATGAGCTCTTTCTGCTCCTTTAATCGCATGTATATCATTCTTTTTATACAAGTCATAATCCCATTCTCCCTCGCTGTACCATGTGTGATGTCCGATATCATGAAGGAAACCAGCTTTTGTTGCAGCATCGACTGAGGCATGATGCTTTTTCGCTAAGTGAAACGCATGGTAAGCGACAGCAATCGCGTGGACCATTCCAGAACGGTTTACATATTTTTGTGTAATGTGATGTTTAAAAACTTGTTCAAGCGTAATACGTTGCATAAAACATTCACTCCTTTTATCTAATGGTGTCTATAAAGAAAATCGATCGGTTTAAATGTATTTTGAATATTGTACTCCATCTGTGTAGCGTTAGTAAAGTAGAAATGTTTAGGAGAAGAAAAATTTTATGGAGATAAAAGGTCACCTTAGTTTTTTTCTAAGGTGACCTTTTATTGTTTATTTTTTTAATCCTTGCTCTAGTGTTCCTAACATTTCGTGTTTTTCATTTTCATCAGCATTTTTCCAAATGACTTCGAATAAAACGCCAAGACCTGGAAGCATTTTTTCTTCACCGCTTTGAATTGCATCGACAATCGTTTCTTGTAATTGATCTTGTGAATTTCCAGATACATTCGCTAATACAGCACCGCGTAAATTAAAACTCATTATTTTCACCTCTTCTTCAGAATTGAAACTGACGTTAGTTTTTGTTCTTTTTTATGTAAATATGTATGAAAAATAGGCTATAATGATAAGACAAGAAGAGAGGGAAATACATATTATGAAAAACATTGATTCAGTGCAAAATCCGCGTGTGAAGCAGTGGAAAAAGCTGCAGACGAAAAAAGAGCGCGATAAAAAAGGTTTATTTTTTGTAGAAGGATTCCACTTAGTGGAAGAAGCTTTAAAAGCAGGAGTTGTAACAGAACTTATCGTCTCTGATCAGACAGATCTTCCGAAAGATTGGACAGTTAATGATGTGGAAATGTATATCGTACCTGAAGCAATTGTAAAAGTACTCCGTGAAACAGAAACGACGCAAGGGGTATTTGCTGTTTGTGAGAAACACGAGAGTGAAGTAGCTCTTGCAGATGGAAAGTTTCTTTTATTAGATGGTCTTCAAGACCCGGGCAACTTAGGGACAATTATTCGTACAGCTGATGCAGCTGGTATTCATGCTGTTGTGCTTGGAGAAGGATGCGTTGATGCATATAATAGTAAAGTGCTTCGCTCTACACAAGGTTCTATTTTCCATTTACCAGTTGTAAAAGGGAACTTAGAAGAGTGGGTAGACAAGTTAAGAGAAAATAACGTTCCTGTATATGGAACAGCTCTTGAAAATGGAGTTCCGTACGGTGAAGTAACACCAGCTGGTGGTTTTGCATTAATTGTAGGAAATGAAGGAAGCGGCGTAAGCCAAGAAATTCTTGCAAAAACGGATCAAAACTTGTATATTCCGATTTACGGCGGGGCAGAATCATTAAATGTTGCGGTTGCAGCAGGGATTTTAACGTATTATTTACAAAGCCCAGTTGCGAACAAATAAAAAACTTCTTATAATAAGTTGAAGTATATTATATTAAAAGTTAAATAACGAAAAACGTTGATAGAGAAGAGTAACTTACAAAATCGCCATATAGGGAGAGAATGCCTTAGACTGAAAGCATTCTTATGGTAGACGGAAGTGAATTCACCTCTGGAGTTGACGCCAGGACCATATATATGTAAAGGCGTTCCGGTCAGAATTGATCGTTATAACTAATGAGTGGGCAGACCTGGTCTGTCAATTTAGGGTGGTACCGCGAATTTACCTCGTCCCTTTTTGGGAGCGAGGTTTTTTTATTTTTAAAATTAGGAGGGTTCCAAATGGAAGCACGTTTAAAAGAGCTAAAGCAAAAAGCGTTAGAGCTTATTGAAGAAGCGAAAGAGCTAAAGGGCTTAAACGACGTACGCGTAGCGTATTTAGGAAAAAAAGGTCCAATTACAGAAGTATTACGCGGCATGGGAAAATTATCAGCAGAAGAGCGTCCACGTATGGGAGCATTAGTAAATGAAGTACGTGAAGCGATTCAAACGCGTTTAGAAGACAAAATTGGAAACTTAGAAAAAGCAGTAATTGAAGCGAAATTAGCTACGGAAACAATTGATGTTACACTACCAGGCCGTCCTGTTGAAACAGGTTGTCACCATCCGTTAACAGCTGTTGTTGAGCAAATTGAAGATGTATTCATCGGTATGGGGTATGAAGTAGCTGAAGGAACAGAAGTAGAAAAAGACTACTACAACTTCGAAGCATTAAACTTACCGAAAGATCACCCAGCGCGTGATATGCAAGATACATTCTACATTACAGAAGAAACGTTACTACGTACACATACATCTTCTGTGCAAGCACGTACGATGGAAAATAATAAAGAAAAAGGCCCAATTAAAATTATTTGTCCTGGTAAAGTGTATCGCCGCGATGACGATGATGCGACGCATTCACACCAATTCATGCAAATTGAAGGTCTTGTAATTGATAAAAACATTCGCATGAGTGACTTAAAAGGTACACTGCAAGTATTCGTGAAAAAGATGTTCGGTGAAGATCGTGAAATCCGTCTTCGTCCAAGTTTCTTCCCATTCACAGAGCCATCTGTAGAGATGGATATTTCTTGTATGATGTGTCACGGCAAAGGTTGCGGCACTTGTAAAGGAACTGGCTGGATCGAAATTTTAGGCGCAGGTATGGTTCACCCGAACGTACTTGAAATGGCTGGTTATGATTCAAAAGAATATCAAGGTTTCGCATTCGGTATGGGCGCAGAGCGTATCGCAATGTTGAAATACGGCGTAGATGACATTCGTCATTTCTATACAAATGATGTACGTTTCTTACAACAATTCAAACGAGCGTAAGGGAAGGAGAGGATAAGTATGTTCGTATCATATCGTTGGTTACAAGAGTATGTAGATATTAAAGATGTAACAGCACAAGAACTAGCAGACAAAATCACGAAAAGTGGTATTGAAGTAGAAGGTGTTGAATTATTAAATAAAGGTGTAAAAGGTGTTGTAGTTGGTCACGTATTAGAATGTGAAAAACACCCAGAAGCTGATAAATTAAGCAAATGCTTAATCGATATCGGTGAAGAAGAGCCAGTTCAAATTATTTGTGGAGCTGCTAACATTGCAAAAGGTTTAAAAGTACCAGTTGCAAAAGTTGGTGCTGTACTTCCTGGCAACTTCAAAATTAAAAAAGCAAAACTACGTGGTGAAGCTTCTCACGGTATGGTTTGTGCGCTTCAAGAGCTTGGTATTGATGGAAAGTTAGTTTCAAAAGAATATGCAGACGGTATCTTCATCTTCCCAAGTGACGCTGAAGTTGGTGCAGACGCACTTGAAATTTTAAACTTACATGATGAAGTACTTGAGCTTGGTTTAACACCAAACCGTGCAGATTGCTTAAACATGTTAGGTGTTGCATATGAAGTCGCTGCTATTTATGGCCGTGAAGTAAAACTTCCAGCTATCAGCTTACAAGAAACAGCAGAAAAAACTTCTGATTACATTTCTGTAAGTGTAGAAGCGAAAGAAGAAAACCCATTATATATTACAAAAATGGTGAAGAACGTAAAGATTGGTCCATCACCAATGTGGATGCAAACGCGCCTTATGGCAGCTGGCATTCGTCCAATTAGCAATGTAGTGGATATTACAAACTACATTTTAATGGAATACGGTCAACCGTTACATGCATTCGATTACGATAAATTAGGTTCAAAAGAAATCGTTGTTCGTCTTGCAAAAGAAGGCGAAAAAATTGAAACGTTAGATGATCAAGAGCGTACGTTACAAAGCCACCACCTTGTAATTACAAACGGAACAAAAGCTTTAGCTGTTGCTGGTGTAATGGGCGGAGCGGATTCTGAAGTTACAAATGAGACAGTAAACGTTTTAATTGAATCTGCATACTTTGCAGGTCAAACAGTGCGCCGTACATCAAAAGACTTAGGTCTTCGCAGTGAATCAAGCGCACGTTTTGAAAAAGGAATCGATCCAACACGTACATTTGAAGCAATTCAACACGCAGCTGCTTTAATGGCGAAATACGCTGGCGGAGAAGCACTTGAAGGTGTAGTAGAAGCTGACAACTTACAAGTACAAGAGCGTACAGTATCTGTTACTGCTGAAAAAGTAAACCGTGTATTAGGTACAAATATTTCTGCAAGTGAAATGGGTACAATGTTCACAAACTTGAAATTCCCATTCACAGAAGTAGAAGGAACATTCCATGTGAATGTACCAGCACGTCGTCCTGATATTACAATTTCAGAAGACTTAGTAGAAGAAGTGGGTCGTCTATACGGTTATGACCACATTCCAGTTACATTACCTTCTGGAACAATGACTCGTGGTAAATTAACATCAGCACAAACGAAACGTCGTAAAGTACGTCGCTTCCTAGAGGGTGCTGGTTTATATGAAGCGATCACATATTCATTAACAAGCGCTGATAAAGCGAAGCAATATATGGTCGAGCCAAATGAAAAAGCTCCTGTAAATCTTGCACTTCCAATGAGTGAAGAGCGTAGCCAACTTCGTTTAAGCTTAGTACCGCAATTACTAGAAGCTGTTTCATATAATGTGGCACGTAAAAACGATAGTGTTGCTTTATATGAAGTAGGTTCTGTCTTCTTACCAACAGAAGCAGGAGAACTTCCGAAAGAAGAACAACATCTTGCCGGTGTTATGACAGGACTTGCTCTTCACCATGCATGGCAAGGTGAGAAGAAAGTAGTAGACTTCTTCGTTGTGAAAGGTGTACTAGAAGGATTATTCGACGTACTTGGCGTTGCAAACCAAATCACTTATGCACCAGCAAAACGTGAAGGGATGCACCCAGGTCGTACAGCTGACATCGTATTAGATGGCGAAGTAATTGGTTTCATCGGTCAATTGCACCCAGAAGCAGAAAAACAATTAGATGTGAAAAATACATTCGTATTCGAATTATCTCTTGTAAAAGTATTTGGTGCAGACGCAGAAGAAACTTACTACGCAGCAATTCCACGTTTCCCATCTATGACACGTGATATGGCTGTTGTCGTAACGAAAGAAACAAAAGCTGGTGAAATGAAGCAAGTTATTGCTGAAGCTGGCGGAGAACTTCTGAAAGACGTAACGCTATTTGACTTATACGAAGGTGAAAAAATGGAAGAAGGCAAGAAATCACTTGCATTCTCTATGACATACTTCGATGCAGAACGTACGTTAACAGACGAAGAAGTAACAGAAGCACATAACCGTGTATTAACAACGGTAGAAGAGAAGTTTGGTGCGGAGTTACGTAAGTAATGAGAAATTGCCGGATTAAGCCCGGCAATTTTTTTTATGGCACGATTGTCGGAAAATCGATATATTACAAAAATCGCTGATATATTTTTTGGTATCTTGCATCTTCCTCTCGAATGTAGTACATTAATTTTAGTTTAACAAAATGAAAGACGATGATAAGGAAAAGTAGTATATACTATAATCCAAAGCGAGTCAGGGACGGTGAGAGCCTGATGAGGCGGTATATGTGAAGAACACCTTGGAGTTGCTAACCGAAATTGAATCTTGTATTCAAGAGTAGACTTAGACGGGAATCCGGCCTGTTACAAACCGGGAAGTATGTATTACATACGAGTTAAAGTTGGTCTTTATGACAAATTGGGTGGTACCGCGAAGTTTAACCTTTCGTCCCTTTATGGATGAAAGGTTTTTTTGTATTTAAATATATGTGCAAAGGAGAATTTCACTATGGAAAACACATTAGTAAAAAGTCTGTATAGAGATACAGATAAATACGCAGGTCAAACAGTACAAGTATCAGGGTGGATTCGTAACTTACGTGATTCAAAAGCATTTGGTTTCATCGAATTAAACGACGGTAGCTTCTTCAAAAGCGTTCAAATCGTTTTCGATACAGAGTTAGAAAACTTCAAAGAAATTGCAAAACTTCCACTTAGCTCTTCAGTTAAAGTAGAAGGTACAGTAATTGCAACGCCTGGAGCGAAGCAACCATTTGAAATTAAAGCAGAAAAAATTGATATCGAGGGCTTATCAGATTCTGATTACCCACTTCAAAAGAAACGTCACACGTTTGAATACTTACGTACAATCGCTCACTTACGTCCAAGAACAAATGCATTCTCTGCAACGTTCCGTGTACGTTCTGTCGCAGCATTTGCGATTCACCAGTTCTTCCAAGAGCGTGGATTCGTACATGTTCATACACCAATCATCACTGGTAGTGATACAGAAGGTGCAGGCGAAATGTTCCGCGTAACAACGCAAGATTTAAACAACGTACCAAAAGGTGAAGACGGACAAGTTGATGAATCAAAAGACTTCTTCGGCAAAGAAACAAACTTAACAGTAAGTGGACAGCTGAACGCTGAAGCTTATGCATTAGCATTCCGTGACGTATACACATTCGGACCTACATTCCGTGCAGAAAACTCTAACACAACTCGTCATGCAGCTGAGTTCTGGATGGTTGAGCCGGAGATTGCATTCGCTGAATTAGGCGACGTAATGGATCTTACAGAAGATATGCTGAAATATGCAATGAAATACGTACTAGAGCATGCACCAGAAGAAATGGAATTCTTCAACAGCTTCGTTGATAAAACAGTTCTTGAGCGCATGAACAACGTAATCAACTCTGACTTCGGTCGTATCACATATACAGAAGCAATTAAAGTGCTTCAAGAGTCAGGTGCTGACTTCAAATATCCAGTAGAATGGGGTATTGACTTACAAACAGAGCACGAAAGATACTTATCAGAAGAAATTTTCAAACGCCCTGTATTCGTAACTGACTATCCAAAAGACATTAAAGCGTTCTACATGCGTATGAATGAAGATGGAAAAACAGTAGCTGCTACTGACCTTCTAGTTCCTGGCATCGGCGAATTAATCGGCGGAAGCCAACGTGAAGAAAGAATGGACGTTTTAGTAGACAGAATTAAAGAATTAGGTATGAACGAAGAGGACTACTGGTGGTACTTAGAACTTAGAAAATACGGCGGTACAAAACACGCTGGATTCGGTCTAGGTTTCGAGCGCTTCCTAATGTACATCACTGGCATGGCTAACATCCGTGACGTAATTCCATTCCCAAGAACTCCAGGTTCTTCTGAATTCTAAAATATGAAAAAAGCGAGAGGATTTCCTCTCGCTTTTTATTTTGCATAGTTTATTACCTCGTAGCAAAAAGTAACACGAAGGGGTGAATATAAATGAGTAAAAAAGTGAAAAAAGATCATTCAAGATCAAGCCTTGGTTCTCCAGAAATAGAAGGACAAGGAACGACGGCACATGAAACAGGTTCTCATAAAGTATCTTCATCAAATAAGAAGCAGAAAAGAAGTTAACATAAAAAAGGAGAGTCTTGGCGGCTCTCCTTTTTTTATATGTATTACACCTTATTATCATTAATTTCTTTTGTAATTTTATCTACATCTTTGTCTAATCGATCTAAATAGAAAAACCACAGTAAACTCATAAGCACGTAATAGATAGCCATCACACCAAGATTATCAGATATATTTTCGAATGTAGATTTAGTAGTGAAAAAAGCTCCCCAAATGGTAGAAATAGTGAGGTAAGAAAGTGGGCCCACGAGGTGTACGAAAACATATAATACCTTTTTAACTTTTACAGCGTTCATATGAAATACCTCCTTATGTAAACAATCCTTTTTTTCTAATCATAGATTCAAGTTCCTCACAGAAGTACTGTAGTTTTGCTGGATTATGTATTAACAAGCGGGCATCGTGTTTCCCGATAAATCTTCGAATCCGAAAGTTTAATAAGAAAGAACGGCCATAACGCTCTATTAAATCGTTGAACTCTCGTTGTTCACTTAGTAGCTGAATGTTTTCTCTAATTTCAAACTGTCTTTCGTGTGGATCGCCTAGTAAAATATTTAGAATCATTTGTAGAAGTAGCAATGGGAATCTCCTCCTATGTTAGAATAATCTGTATATTTTAATTGTAACAAAATTATAAGGATAGTAGTAGGGGAAACAAAAAAACAGGAGTTTGTAGCCTCCTGTTTTTGTCGATACTATTTTAATAAGCGAAACGCCTTCTCCTTATTAGCGAAATGCATTTTCACAAACTCAGGTAATCGTTCTTTACCAAGCTTTTGAATTAATTTAGCAGCTGCAATATCAACTTGTTTACCAGCACCTTTTGGAAGTGGCATACCGGCTTTTTTGCTTAGTTCGTCAAACTGTTTTACGAATGAGTAACGAGCTAAAATGGAGGCAGCGGCTACTGCTAAGTGTACGCTTTCGCCTTTCGTCGCGAAGTAAACATTTTCACGCTGTACCTGTTTTTGTTTTGCTAAATATTTGTAGTATGTATCAGGTTGTGTGAATTGATCGATTAAGACGCCTTCAGGTTTTGTAGGTGCAATTTTAGCTAATAAGTTTGTAATAGCTTTATTATGCAGTAAAGCTTTTAACTTACCTTGGTTGTTTCCTTTATCAAATAGCTCGTTATATTTTTCATTATGAAGGACAAGAGAGCTGTAAGGAACAACGTGTAGAAGTTGTTTTGCAATGGCAGTAATTTGATCGTCATTTAAGTTTTTAGAGTCTTTTACACCAAGTTCTTTTAACAGTGGGATTTGCTCCGCATCCACATATACAGCAACTACTGTCATCGGTCCGAAGAAATCACCAGTACCAACTTCATCTGACCCTACGATAGACATTGTACCGATGGAAGCAGGGGGTGCATAACGGTGTGAATCTACAGATTTTTTTACAGCTGTTTTCGGTGTTTGAGAGACAGTTTGCCAACGAGAAGCTTCTGCTTCAGCACGGCCACCTTGGAACATTACTTTTCCAGATTTATAAGCTGTAATCGTGCAAGATGGCACCTTTGCCATGAAGATCCCGCCTTGTGGGGTTTTTGGACTAAGCGCTTGTTTGTATTGTTGTTTCATGTCTTCAATTACTGTAGAACTTGTTTGTATTATGATAGAATTTGACAAGATGGTCGCTCCTTTTTTTATATTGTTATTTTTATCATATCGGATTGTTCTTTCTGTTTCCATAATATGATGGTTCATGGTATGATAAACTTTAGGATTCTGTACGTGATTGGAGGCCGGTGAGTTGTCACAACAAAAGGGAAAGAAAAGTCGAATTAATGTAGAAATCTATGGTCAACAATATTCAGTTGTTGGCGATGAAAGTACAAGTCATATCCGCATGGTAGCAGCGATTGTGGATGATAAAATGCGCGAACTCAATGCCAAGAATCCTTCGCTTGACACGAGTAGACTAGCGGTATTGACGGCAGTAAACGTCATACACGATTACATAAAATTAAAAGAAGAACATGAGAAATTGAAAGAAAGTATGACAAAAAAAGGAATGGAATAACATGATTGATATTATTATCATTTTACTGCTTGTTATGGGATTTTTCCTCGGCTTACGCAGAGGGTTTATTCTGCAACTTGTAAAGTTAACAAGCTTTATTATCGCATACCTTGTTGCATACTGGTACTGTAAAGATTTAGCGCCAGCACTTGCGAAATTTATTCCGTATCCATTTGATAAAAACGTATCTGTTCCAGAATGGATTGATGCAAATAATATTGAAACAGTATTTTATCAAGCGCTTGCGTTTATCATATTGTTTATTATTACAAAAATTGCACTTTCATTACTTGGTAATTTGTTAAATATGTTTGCAGAAATACCGGTTTTAAAGCAAGTCAATGCGTTTGCGGGGGCAATCCTCGGATTTTTAGAAGTATATATTATTTTGTTTGTTTTAATTATCGTTGGAAACATTCTTCCGATTGAACAAATACAAACACCATTACAAAAATCATCAATTAGCAAAATAATTGTAGACGATACACCGATTCTTTCTGAAAAGGTGAAGGAACTATGGCAGACAGGTAGCAGAGTATAACTTCTCTTTTTTCGGAAAGAGGAGTTTTTTTCTATGAAAGAAAGGCGGGGTAATGATGAAAGTAAATAAAAAACAAGTTATTAAATTACTAGAGACAATTGGGCTTTTTATGGAACTAAAGGGCGCGAATCCATTTAAAATATCTGCATTTCGTAAGGCGGCGGCAGCATTAGAAAGTGATGATCGTAGTCTTTCTGAGATTGAAGATTTCACGAAGATTCCGGGCATTGGAAAAGGAACAGCAGCAGTTATTCAAGAATATATAGAATCGGGAACATCTGAAGTATTACAAGAGCTTGAAAAAGAAGTGCCAAGTAGCTTATTACCGTTATTAAAATTACCAGGCCTTGGTGGTAAAAAGGTAGCTAAGTTATATAAAGAACTTGGTGTTGTTGATATGGAATCGCTAAAAGCGGTTTGTGAGGAAAATAAAGTACAAGCTTTAGCAGGTTTCGGTAAGAAGACAGAAGAGAAAATATTAGAAGCAATCGATCAAGTAGGCTCTCGTCCAGAGCGTTTACCAATCGCAATGGTATTACCTATTGCCGGGGAAATAGAGGAGAAATTGTCGAATATTGCTGAAGTAATTCGTTTCTCTCGTGCTGGTAGTTTGCGCCGTGTTCGTGAAACAGTGAAAGATTTAGACTTTATCATTGCAACGACAGAACCAGCTGCAGTACGTGAGCATTTACTGCAATTTGATAATATGATTGAAGTAATCGCAAGTGGAGATACAAAAGTTTCTGTTCGTCTTCAATATGAATATGATATTTCAATCGATTTCCGTTTAGTAAAACCAGAAGAATTTATTACAACCCTTCACCATTTCACAGGATCAAAAGATCATAACGTAAAAATGCGCCAAATCGCGAAAGATAGAGGCGAGAAAATTAGTGAGTACGGTGTAGAAAACTTAGAAACAGGTGAAGTGAGAACATTTGAAACAGAAGAGGAGTTCTTCGCTCATTTCGGTCTTCCATTTATCCCACCAGAAGTGCGTGAAGATGGAAAAGAAATTGAATTAATTAAAGAGTATCCAAACTTAATTCAGTTCTCTGACATACAAGGTGATTTACATATGCATACAACATGGAGTGATGGTGCTTTTTCCATTGAAGAGATGGTACAAGCGTGCCGTGCTCGTGGATATAAGTTTATGGCGATTACTGATCACTCACAATACTTGAAAGTAGCGAACGGTTTAACGAAAGAGCGCCTTCGTGAACAAGCGAAAGAAATTGAACGTATGAACGAAAAGTATCCAGATATTACAATTTTACGCGGAATTGAAATGGATATTTTACCGGATGCAACACTTGATTTTGACGATGAAGTATTAGCAGAATTAGATTATGTCATTGGAGCGATTCACTCTAGCTTCTCACAAGACCGTGAAACGATTATGAAACGTCTTCGTGCTGCGCTGGAGAATAAGCATGTCACAATGATTGCTCATCCGACAGGACGTCTTCTTGGACGCCGCGAGGGCTATGATGTGGATACAGATTTATTAATCGAGCTCGCAAAAGAAACAAATACAGTTTTAGAATTAAATGCGAATCCGAACCGTCTAGATTTAAGCGCGAAATTATTAAAACAAGCACAAGATGCTGGTGTAAAAGTAGCGATTAATACGGATGCTCATACGCTTGAAATGTTAGAAGATATGGAAACAGGTGTAGCAGCAGCACGTAAAGGTTGGATTCAAAAAGATAACGTGATTAACACGTGGAATATCGAACGTTTATTAGACTATATTAAACGTAATAAGTAACACAAGGGGGACCTGCAACATGTTAGAAAGAACGTTGCGTGTATTAGAATACAATAAAGTAAAAGAACAATTACTTGAACATACAGCCTCTTCACTTGGCCGTGACAAAGTGAAGCATTTAGTGCCAAGCACTGATTTTGAAGAAATTGTAGAAATGCAAGATACAACAGATGAAGCAGCGAAAGTCATTCGTTTAAAAGGTAGTGCACCATTAGGTGGTATTACGGATATTCGCTCAAATGTGAAGCGTGCAAAGATTGGAAGTATGTTAAGCCCGAATGAACTACTTGATATTGCCAATACGATGTATGGTAGTCGCAATATGAAACGTTTCATTGAAGATATGGTTGATAATGGTGTCGAGCTTCCAATTTTAGAAACTCATGTCGCTCAAATTGTATCTTTATATGATTTAGAAAAGAAAATTACAAATTGTATCGGTGATGGCGGTGAAGTAGTCGATAGCGCAAGTGATAAACTGCGTGGTATTCGTACTCAAATTCGTACTGCGGAAAGTCGTATTCGTGAAAAGTTAGAAAATATGACGCGTTCTTCCAACGCGCAAAAGATGCTGTCTGACGCGATTGTAACGATTCGTAACGAACGTTACGTAATCCCGGTAAAACAAGAATACCGCGGTGTATATGGCGGTATTGTTCACGATCAATCAGCTTCTGGGCAAACGTTATTTATTGAACCACAAGTCATTGTAGAGTTAAATAACGCGCTTCAAGAAGCACGAGTGAAAGAAAAACAAGAAATCGAACGCATCTTATTGATGTTAACAGAAGAAGTGGCAGTAGAAGCGGATATCGTTTTATCTAACGTAGAAGTAGTTGCGAATCTTGACTTTATTTTTGCGAAAGCTTTTTATGGGAAGCGTATAAAAGCAACGAAACCAATCGTAAATAACGAGCGTTATATGGATTTAAGACAAGCACGTCATCCGCTTATTGATCCAGAAATTATCGTGCCAAATAACATTATGTTAGGGAAAGATTTCACGACAATTGTTATTACAGGACCAAATACAGGTGGTAAAACAGTTACGCTGAAAACAGTTGGTATTTGTGTGCTAATGGCGCAATCTGGCCTTCACATTCCAGTAATGGATGAATCAGAGATTTGTGTATTTAAAAATATCTTTGCCGATATCGGTGATGAGCAATCGATTGAACAAAGTTTAAGTACGTTCTCCTCACATATGGTGAACATTGTTGATATTTTAGAAAAAGCTGATTTTGAAAGCTTAGTTTTATTCGATGAATTAGGTGCTGGAACAGATCCGCAAGAAGGGGCTGCATTAGCAATTTCAATTTTAGATGAAGTATGTAATCGTGGTGCTCGCGTTGTTGCTACGACGCATTACCCAGAATTAAAAGCATACGGATATAACCGTGAGAAAGTTATTAATGCGAGCGTTGAGTTCGACGTGAACACATTAAGCCCAACGTATAAATTATTAATCGGTGTACCAGGACGTAGTAATGCCTTTGAAATTTCGAAGCGCCTTGGACTATCTGATCGCGTGATTGATCAAGCTCGTAACCACATTAGTACAGATACAAACAAAATTGAAAATATGATTGCGAAGTTAGAAGAAAGTCAAAAGAATGCAGAGCGTGACTGGAACGAAGCAGAAGCACTTCGCAAGCAATCTGAAAAACTGCATCGCGAATTACAGCGTCAAATTATTGAATTTAATGATGAGCGCGATGAAAAATTATTAAAAGCGCAAAAAGAAGGGGAAGAAAAAGTCGAAGCTGCAAAGAAAGAGGCAGAAGGCATTATTCAAGAACTTCGTCAATTGCGTAAAGCACAGCTTATAAACGTGAAAGACCATGAGCTTATTGAAGCGAAGAGCCGTCTAGAAGGTGCGGCGCCAGAGCTTGTGAAGAAACAAAAAATAAACGTGAAAAACACAGCGCCAAAACAACAATTACGCGCAGGTGATGAAGTAAAAGTGTTAACGTTTGGTCAAAAAGGTCAATTGCTTGAAAAGGTAAGTGATACAGAGTGGAGCGTACAAATTGGTATTCTGAAGATGAAAGTGAAAGAATCCAATATGGAATACATTAATACACCGAAGCAAACTGAGAAAAAAGCAGTCGCAAGTGTGAAGGGTAGAGATTATCACGTTTCGTTAGAGCTCGATCTTCGCGGTGAACGTTATGAAGATGCAATGATGCGCGTTGAAAAATATTTAGACGATGCACAGCTTGCAAGCTATCCTCGCGTATCAATTATTCACGGTAAAGGAACAGGAGCGCTTCGCCAAGGTGTACAAGATTACTTGAAGAAACACCGCGGTGTGAAAAACTACCGCTACGGTGACATGGGCGAGGGAGGCCTAGGCGTAACAGTTGTCGAATTAAAATAGCAAACAACGAAACAAAGGGGAACCATTATATGTTTATGGACAAACTTGCAAAAGTATTGTTAGCTTGTTGCGGAATATTTTTGGTAATTGGGGTTATTTATTTAGTTGTTTTTGCGAAGTAAAAGAGCGTCAATCGTGGCAGAGTGATATTGCCATAGATTGACGCTTTTAATATATAGGAAAAGGAATAAGCTATGAAAATCAACCAATACATAAGCGAAGCAAAATCCTGTTCAAGACGCGAAACAGACCGTCTCATTAAAGCAGGACGCGTGGCTATTAACGGCGAAATATGTACGCACGGTGCACTCGTGAGCGATGGTGATGTGGTAACGATTGATGGACAGGTTATTGCAAAAGAAGAGAAGGAAAAGGTGTATATTGCCTTTCATAAACCAATCGGAATTACTTGTACAGCAGCCGATCATATTGAAGATAATATTATTGATTATATCAATTACCCAGAGCGTATCTTTCCTGTTGGGCGATTAGATAAAGCGTCGGAAGGACTAATCTTATTAACGAATGACGGTGCGATTGCAAATCAAATTTTACACGGTGATCATGAGCACGAGAAAGAATACATCGTTACGGTTGATAAGCCGTTTACAGATTGGTTTATTGATGAGATGTCCAGCGGTGTAAAGATTAAAGATGGAATGACGAAGCCTTGTAAAGTGACGAGAGTGGATCAATCTACATTTCGCATCGTTTTAACGCAAGGAATGAACAGACAAATTCGTAGAATGAGCCGTGCTTTCGGGTTTACTGTAACAAAGCTAAAGCGGGTTCGTATTATGAATATAGAGCTAGATGATCTAGAAGTGGGAAAATGGCGTAACATTACAGCTGAGGAATTAGAAATATTAATAGGGCAAATATAGGGAGGGGAAATTTTCTCCCTATATTTTTTTGTCAGAAAAAATAAAACTATTGATTTTTTAAAAAATAGCCCATATAATAAAAAACAACAAGTTTCGACAAGATATTTTATAAAAGTAATGATGAGGACATGAGTTGTTTTTGACGATTCTCAGAGAGGGAAGCCTAGGCTGTGAGCTTCCTAATACGGAAAGGCAAACTTACCACCTCTAAACTTCAAGAGTGAACTGCATGATGCATTGTAATTCTTGGCGGATAAAACCGTTATCAATTTACACGAGCTATAAAATGAGCTTATTTTGTTATAAATTCATTTTATTAGAATAAGGGTGGAACCACGATTTCAACACTCGTCCCTTTGTTAGGGACGGGTGTTTTTTGCGTTCTTTTACGGGGAAGTATGCTTGAAAGAGGATATGTGACGGTCTTTAATTCAGAATATTTTGTCAATGTAAAAATATTTAGGAGGTTAGTAGAAATGAAATCATCTTTAAAGTTTTCTGAGATGTTTGCAATAAGTTTAATGTTGTTTGCACTATTTTTCGGTGCAGGTAATATGATTTTCCCGCCAGCTTTAGGGCAAGGTGCTGGAACAGACGTATGGATCGCGTTATTTGGCTTTATCGTAACAGGTGTTGGATTACCTTTATTAGGGGTAATTGTTATAGCTCTAAAGGGAGATATTAATGAGCTAGCGGGACGTGTACACCCTGTATTCGCACTTGTTTTTATCACTGCAATTTATTTATGTTTAGGTGTATTCGTAAGTGTTCCGCGTACAGGAACAGTTGCTTATGAAATGAGTGTTGCACCATTTTTACCAAGTGATATAGCTGGTCAATCATATCCACTTGTTATCTTTACATTCATTTTCTTTGCAGTAACTTTCTATTTAGCTTTAAACCCATCGAAATTAGTGGGCCGCATAGGTAAAGTATTAACTCCAATTTTGTTAGCTGTTATAGCAATTATCGTAGGTAAAGCAATTATTACACCAATTGGAGAATTTGGTGCACCGACAGAAGCGTATAATGCTCCGCTCTTTAAAGGTTTTATTGATGGATATTTAACTTTAGATGGACTTGCAGCACTTGTTTTCGGAAATGTTGTTATTAATGCTTTAAAAGCAAAAGGCGTTACAAATAAGAACAGCATTGCAAAAGTAACAATCTTTGCAGGATTTATTGCAGCGCTCGGTTTACTACTTGTTTATTTAGCACTTGCTTATCTGGGAGCTTCTAGTGTGTCTCTTGGAATGGGAGCAAACGGAGGAATTATTTTAACAAACGTTGTAAATCATTTATTTGGTAGTTACGGAACTTTATTATTAGGGATCGCAATTACAGCGGCATGTTTAACAACTTCTGTAGGTATTGTTGCAGCTTGTGGGGAATATTTTTCTTCCTTATTACCAAAGCTTTCTTATCAAAAGGTTGTTTTCATCTTCTGTGTATTAGCATTTATGGTAGCAAACCTTGGGTTAACTCAGTTAAACGCATTAGCATTACCGATTTTAATTGCAATTTATCCAATTGGTATCGTACTGATTGTATTATCACTTGTTGAAAACTATATTCGTCTTCCATTAGCTATGTATGTAGGCGGTATTGTAGGAGCATTTGCAATTAGCTTCTTTGATGGATTGCATAATGCAAATCTTCAAGTAGCGGCCCTTGCTCCTATCTTAGATAAAATTCCACTATATAGTGTAGGGATTGGTTGGCTAGTTCCGGGTATCATTGGAATTGCAATTGGATATGTAGTTTCTTTATTTCAAAAGCAAGAAGTTGCTGTAGAAAAATAGTGAAAAGAGGCTTTCTATGAAAGAAAGTCTCTTTTTTTGTAGAAAAAATTGCATATAGGGAAATTTAGATATTAAAAATTTTATACGTAATATAGTTGACAAAAAAATTAGCATTAGGCTAAGATTGACTTAGTTGTGGAAATATTAGAAGGAAAGTGAGGAGTGAAAGGTATAAGGTTTTCTATAACGATATCATTTTGTAGATAGAGGTGATAGAGTAGGAGAATGGTTAGTTTTATTTTTTTGACCTTCATTGAGAATGATAATCATCAAAAGAAATAGGGACTTATGTTAAAATGTAAATCGCTCTTTATAAGGAATAGGGAGGGATATTATTTTTAGCACATAGTGAGAATGATAATCAATAATATCTATATTACATAAATAAATTACAATTAAATAATGATAGAGGATTATTATTTTTTTCTTATATATTGAGAATAATTATCATTTTCAAAAAGTATGGATGAAAGATAAACAAGGAGGAAGTAAGCCAAATGAGAAAGATTTCTGTATTACCCGCTTTTATTATGACATTCGTATGTATGCTAGCTTTTTTCGTAGTGCCATTTGGACAAGCTTCGGCAAATGTAGCTGACGGTACTTACGATATTAACTATGTCATACAAAAAGCAGAAAATGATTCAGCTTCAATGGCAAATGATTATTTTGAAAAACCAGCTAAGTTAATTGTGAAAAATGGTGAGATGAGAGTACAAATTCCTATGAATCATAGTGCTTGGATTACAGAATTTAAAGCACCAGAGAACGGAAACTTTGTTGATGCAAAAGTTGTTAGTAAAGATGAATCTGCAGATAAAAGAACTGTAGAGTTTAAAATAGACGACCTATCTAAACCAGCAGCTGTAAAAATTCATGTTGTTGTACCTAACGTAAATTATGACCATAACTACACAATTCGCTTTGCATTTGATGCAAATGTAAAAGCGGTAGGTGGAGAAAATAAAGCAACTACTGTAACAAAGAATAATGATCAAACAAAAACAGATACACAAGTAAAAGAAGAAGTGAAGAAAGAAGAGAGTAAAGAAGCAAATAAAGAGGCAAGCAAAGGAACAAATGAAAGTGGAAAAGCTGAAAAAACAGATAACCCAAAAACAGGCGATGAAGCACGCATCGGATTATTTGCAGTGTTAATTCTTATTTCAGGTGTTTTCTTAATTCGTAAAGTACGTCAAAACTAAATAAAGGAGCGTTAGTCCATTGAATAGATATCTTAAAATTGTTGTTGCGATGTGTTTAATGATATTTACATTCGTATCAACATTACAACCTCTTGCAGTTCAAGCAGCAAGCCAACTAGCTGACGGTGAATATTCAATCGGTTTCAAAGTTCTTAAGGATACATCAGATGAAGAATCTATGATGAATCAATACTCTGTAAGTCCAGGAACTTTAAAAGTGAAGGATGGGAAGAAGAAGGTATCCTTTACGTTAGAACATAGTTCATGGATTACGAAGTTTGAAACAGAAAAAAGTGGCCAGTTTGTTGCGACAAATGTAAGTAGTGAAGATAAAGAAAAAGATACACGAGTAGTAGAATTTGAAGTGGACGATGTAGAGAAAGTATTAAATGCGAAAGTAAAAGTAGACATAGACTTTTTAAATTATCATCATGACTATGATGTGCGTATTGCATTTGAGCAAAATAGTATTACACCGATTCATGTAGAAAAACCAAATGAAAAAGAGGATCCAGCAAATAAGCCAGATCCAAATGAAAAACCGGATCCAAGTCAGAAGCCCGACCAAAAGCCTGACCCAGATCAACAACCCAATTCTAACACAATTAACGATGGGAATTATAGTATTCCATTTAAAGTGTTAAAAGATAAGACAGATGAAGAATCTAAGATGAATAATTACATGGTAAATCCAGGAGTATTAAAAGTAGAAAACGGTAAGAAAAAGGCAATTGTAACACTAACAAGTAGCTCATTAATTAAAAATTTCCAAACGGAAAAAGATGGCGCATTTGCTGATGCAAAAGTAGTGAGTGAAGATAAAGAAAAAGATACAAGAGTAGTAGAGTTTGAAGTGGACGATTTATCAAAAAAATTAAATACAAAAGTATTTATCGAAATGGCATCAAGAAACTATAAGCAAACACATGATGTACAACTTTTATTTGAACAAGATAAACTTGAGCCAATTAAGAACGAAGAAAAGCAACCAGACGGTGATAAAAAGCCAGAGGTAGAGAAACCAGAAGTAGAGAAGCCGAATGTTGAAACAATTAAAGACGGTGAATACAGCATCAGTTTCAAAGCTTTAAAAGATCAAACAGAAGAAATTTCAATGATGAACACGTATACGAAGAGTCCGGGCGTGTTAAAGGTGAAAGATGGTAAAAAATATGTATCATTCACATTAACGAATAGTGCATGGATTACAAAGTTTGAATTTGAGAAAAATGGTTTGTTCGTTGATGCGAGTGTATTAAGTGAAGATAAAAAAGCTGATACACGCGTAGTGGAAGTAGAAGTAGACGATGTATCTAAAAAGTTAAATGCAAAAGTAAAAGTAGATATCGATTCAATGAATTATCACCATTTTTATGATATTCAATTTGCATTTGATAAAGGTAGCATTAAATCTTTAGATAACCAAGGCGGAAACAAGGCGGAAACGATAACCAAGGCGAAAACGATAACCAAGGCGGAAACAATAACCAAGGCGGAAACGAAAACCGAAAACAAAAACCAAAGCGGAAACGATAACCAAGGCGGAAACGATAACCAAGGCGAAAACGATAACCAAGGCGGAAACGATAACCAAGGCGGAAACGATAACCAAGGTGGAAACAACAACCAAGGTAACAACGCAACCATTGATCCAAAAGCCCTTAAAGATGGTGAATACAGCATTGGCTTTAAAGTTCTAAAAGATCAAACAGAAGAAATTTCAATGATGAACACATATACAAAGAGTCCAGCTGTACTAAAAGTGAAAGATGGTAAGAAGTATGTATCGTTTACATTAACGAATAGTGCATGGATTACAAAGTTTGAGTTTGAGAAGAATAGTTCTTTTGTTAATGCAAAAGTATTAAGTGAGAATAAAGAGCAAAATACAAAAGTAGTAGAGTTAGAAGTAGATGATTTATCTAAAAAATTAAACGCAAAAGTAAAAGTAGATATTGATGCGATGAATTATCACCATTTCTACGATGTTCAATTTGTATTTGATCAAGATAGTATTAAAGTTTTAGGTAACCAAGGCGAAAACGACACGGAAACGATAACCAAGGCGAAAACGATAACCAAGGCGAAAACGACAACCAAGGCGGAAACGATAACAACCAAGGCGAAAACGATAACCAAGGCGAAAACGATAACCAAGGCGAAAACGACAACCAAGGCGGAAACGATAACCAAGGCGGAAACGATAACCAAGGTGGAAACAACAACCAAGGCGGAAATAATAAGCCAAAAGTAATAGTTGATCCAAGAAATTTAGTGGATGGTCAATATGATATTCCATTTAAAGTGTTAAAAGATAAAACAAATGAGCTTTCAAAGATGCATGACTATACTGTACACCCAGCAAAATTAATCGTTAAAGATGGTAAAAAGTACATTGAGATGACGTTGAAAAATAGTGCATGGATTACAAAATTCCAAACGGAAAATAACAGTCTTTTTGCTGATGCGAAAGTAGTAAGCGAAGATAAAAATGCAAATAGGAGAGTAGTGCAATTTGAAGTAAGTGATTTATTTGCAAAATTAAATGCAAAAGTAAAAGTTGATATCAACGAAATGAACTACCATCATTTCTACGATGTCCAAATTCAATTTGATACAAATAATATTGGTGTGTTAGGCACGATTAAAGAGGATCCAAAAAATAATCCGAACAATCCAGTGATTACACCGAAAGTAGATAATGTAAAAAAAGTAGATAATCCTGATTTTAACCGAAATGCAGATGATAAGAAGAAAAAAGAAGATCAAAAAAATGATTCGAAAAAAGAGAAAAACTCAAAAACGGCAGATACAGCACAACTAGGTTTATACATGGTGCTATTGCTTGGGTCACTTGCTTTACTAGTTCGTAAATATAGAGCAGGAAGATTGTAATTTTTGGAGTCTTGATGCATGTTCGCATGCATCAAGACTTGTTTCATATTGTTTGGAAAGGAGTGGTGATTGAGAGTGAAGAAAATTGCTAGTGTACTAATGGCTATCATTCTATTAGTGAGTATAGCTGGATGCTCGGCGCCCAAAAAAGAAGCAGCAAAACAGGTAAAGAGTGAGAGTAAAGAGAGAATTGTTGCAACGACAGTTGCTGTTACTGAAATTATGGATGCGTTAGAAGTAGATTTAGTTGGTATTCCAACAAGTACGAAAGATTTACCAAAGAGATATAAAGGTTTACCTGAAGTCGGGAATCCGATGAGTCCTGATATGGAAAAGATAAAGTCATTAAAGCCGTCAGAAGTATTATCCGTGACAACACTTGAATATGAATTAAAGCCAGTTTTTGATGGTGTGGGCACGAAAGCAAACTTTTTAGATTTAACAAGCTTGAAAAATATGCAAAATTCCATTAGCGATTTAGGTAAGCAATATGGACGTGAAAAGCAGGCTGAAGCAGTTGTAACGAAGTTAGATAACAAGGTTGCAGAGATTAAAAAAGCAGTAAAGGGAAAGAAAGAACCGACAGTGCTTATTTTATTAGGTGTACCAGGGAGTTATTTAGTAGCAACAGAGCGTTCTTATATTGGAGATCTAGTGAAACAACTAGGTGGCAAAAATATTGTACAAGGTGAACAAGTAGAGTATTTAGCTTCTAATACAGAGTATTTAAAAAAAGCTGATCCAGATATTATTTTACGAGCAGCTCATGGTATGCCTGATGAAGTTGTGAAAATGTTTGATAAAGAATTTAAAACAAATGATATTTGGAAACATTTCGTTGCCGTTAAAAATAACCGTGTTTACGATTTAGAAGAGTGCTTATTTGGGACGACAGGTAATTTAGCAGCAATGGAAGCGTTAGATGAATTGAAAAAAATGATGTATCCGTGATGCATTTTAATATAAAGGAAGAGTGGAATGAATAAAAAAACTTGGAGTTTCCTCATTGTTACTGCATTGCTTATTGTTATGACATCATTGTCAGCGATGAAAGGGAGTTTAGAAATAGGTATTGTTGAGCTTGTGCAAGGGATATTTACAGGGGGAAATGAAGATGTTGAAGTGATTAAAGATTTACGTTTCCCACGTATTATTATTGCACTATTTACTGGAGCAGCTCTGGCCGTTTCAGGTGTGCTTTTTCAAGCTGTTATGAAAAATCCACTTGCTGATGCTGGGGTAATCGGGATATCTTCTGGAGCAAGTTTTATGATACTTGTTATTATTACGTTATTCCCGCAATTCTTTTTCTGGACACCGGTATTCGCCTTTTTAGGTGGTGCGTTTGCATGTTATCTCGTTTATGCATTTTCATGGAATTCAGGGTTAAGTCCGCTTCGCATTATTTTAGTTGGTATAGCTATTAATGCAATGTTCACTGGATTAAATGAATCGTTCATTACGATTTGCGGATACTTCATTAAGAGTATTAAGCAAACGACGACTTCTAACATAACGATGAAGACGTGGGACGATGTAGAAATAATGGTTACATATGGAACGATTGGTCTTATTCTTGCTCTGTTTGTAGGAGCTTGGTGTAACTTATTATCGCTACAAGATAAGACTGCGAAAAACTTAGGTTTGCACGTGACGAGAGTTCGTCTTATTATTTCTGCTATTGCAGTACTTTTAGCAGCAGTATCAACAGCAATTGCAGGTGTTATTGCTTTCGTAGGATTACTCGTTCCGCACATTTCAAGACAACTAGTCGGTTCGGATCATAAAGTATTAATTCCATTTTCTGCTCTTGCAGGAGCGTTATTAATTTTGACGGCGGATACGATTGGAAGGTTAATTGTGCCACCTAACGAAATTCCAGCAGCGACGATTATGGCAGTGATTGGTGGCCCATTCTTAATATTCTTGCTTAGAAAGAGTGATAAAGTTCATGGAAATTAAAAATGTAACCTTTTCGTATGATAATGTAACGGATCGATTAAAGTCGGTTAGTAGTGAAATAGAAATTGGTAAAATTACAACAATTATTGGTCCAAACGGTTGCGGGAAATCGACATTACTTGGTGTGATGTCAAGAAATCACGACCCTCGTAGCGGAGAGATAATACTCGATGGGAAGGCGATTAGTCAATATAAACCGAAAGAGTTTGCTAGAAAGTTAGCCGTTGTCCATCAACAAAATGAAGCACCGGCAGACATGACGGTAGAGAAATTAACAAGTTATGGTCGTATGCCTCATAAAAATATTTTTTCCTCGCAAACTGATGAAGATAGAGAAGCAATCGAAAGGGCTTTAGCATGTACGAATTTGCTAAGTAAACGTGATAAAGAGATTCACGCCTTATCTGGTGGAGAAAGACAACGTGTTTGGATTGCCATGACGTTAGCTCAGAAAACACCAATGCTCTTTTTAGATGAACCGACAACATATTTAGATATTTATTATCAACTTGAAATATTAGAGCTAGTAAAAGAGTTAAATGAAGTACATGGATTGACGATCGTTATGGTATTACATGATATCAATCAGGCGATTCGCTATAGTGATCATATTATTGTTATGAAAGACGGCGAAATTGTTACGAAAGGTAAGCCGAATGATGTCGTGACAGAAAGTATGATAAAGACGATATACGGTGTAGATGTCGTTGTAAAGCAAGATGAAGATACAGGGTTGTATATGGTCCCAATGGGTATTTAAATATGCGAACAATCCGTTTTGAGGTGATGATTTGAGTAGTAAAAAAGAACGGAAGAAGAATTTTTTTTTTCAACGAATACTTACAGTTGTTTTTTTAGGTACCTTTTTCTATTCAGTATATGAATTAGGTGATATTTTCATGGATTACTATGAAAATCGTAAAGTAATGGCCGAAGCACAAAACATTTATGAAAAGAGTCCGATGGAAGAGCAATCACAAGACGGGGAAGTACGTAAACAGTTCAAAGCTCTGCAGCAAATTAACCAAGAAATAGTTGGATGGATTACGATGGATGATACACAAATTAATTATCCAATCGTTCAGGCGAAAGACAATGATTACTATTTATTTCGTAATTATAAAGGTGAAGATATGAGAGCAGGCAGCATTTTTATGGACTATCGTAATGATGTGAAATCTCAAAATCGAAATACTATTTTATATGGTCACCGTATGAAAGATGGTTCTATGTTTGGAAGTTTAAAGAAAATGTTAGATGAAGAGTTCTTCATGTCGCATCGTAAATTATATTACGATACATTATTTGAAGGATATGATCTTGAAGTGTTCTCGGTGTATACAACAACAACTGATTTTTATTACATTGAAACGGATTTTAGCAATGATACGGAATACACATCGTTTTTGGAGAAAATTCAAGAAAAATCGCTGTACAAAACGGATACAAAATTGACAGCGAGTGATCAAATCGTAACACTTTCGACGTGTGACTATGCACTTGATCCGGAAGCAGGAAGGTTAGTCGTGCATGCGAAACTAGTAAAGAGATAGTAAAAAAAGTATAGAATATGAGAAGTGGTAACGCTTCTCATATTCTATACTTTAAAAAAGAAATATGTTTACTGTGCTGCAGCCATTGGCATACGTACAACTTCAACATTGTAGTAAGTGATTTTATTATCAAGAATATATTCTGGCATCCCACCTTGATGTGAATGAGCATCTTTAAATGCTGAGCTCTTCGTCCAACCTTGGAAATCTTCTTTTGCATTCCAGCGTGTGCTAATTGTTACTTCATCATAATCAACTGTATTTTGCGTTAAAAGAACTTCTAATCCTAAAAAGCCTGGCATCGTTTCGACTTGACCTACTTTATTAAAACGCTCAATTAATTTATGTCCATTTCCCTTTGTAATTTTAGCTGTATTTGTAACAATAATCATGTTTTATTCCTCCTATAAATGTAGCCTTTATTTTCGAGAACTCATATACATTAAATGATAATGAAAATCATTATCAATGTCAATGGTAAATGTGAAATAAATAAGTTTTTTATTATTTTGGACAGTAAGATTTCCATTTCAAAATGTAGTAAATATGTGGCGGTTAAGTGAGAGAATGAGCGAGTTGTACTAGCAAAGCAATAATATGGTATAGTGAAACGAGGCTGTTTTTTCAGGCTCGTTTTTTAAATGCTTCCTATAGAGAAAGCATGCAAATGGAAAGGAAGTTATTATATGCGATCAGAAGTAACTGTAAAAATAAAACCGAAATTTATAAAAGAAATTAAAAGTGGATATCCGCTTATTTTAAAAGATGCGATTCAAAATTTAAATGATGTTCAGGAAGAAGGAACAATCATTAAAGTAGTAGATGAGAAGAACCATTTTGTCGGAAAAGGTTATTATGGAAAACAAAATAAAGGATACGGCTGGATTTTAACGAGAAAAGAGAGTGAACAAATTAATCAATCTTTCTTTGAAAGTAAAATAAAATCTGCCTTACATAAACGAAAGCAATTTTACAAATCAAGTGATACGACAGCATTCCGTGCCCTAAATGGTGAAGGTGATGGTCTTGGAGGCTTAATTATTGATTATTATGACGGCTATTATGTAGTAAGTTGGTATAGTGAAGGGATTTATACTTTCAGAGATGAGATTATAGCAGCTCTTCAAAAAGTAGCAAACTTTAAAGGTATTTATGAGAAAAAGCGTTTTGATACGAAAGGGAAATACATTGAAGGCGATGATTTCGTAGCAGGAGTACGCGGTGAGTTCCCGCTTATCGTAAAAGAGAACGGTGTGAACTTTGCTGTTTATTTAAATGACGGAGCGATGGTTGGTGTATTTTTAGATCAGCGTAACGTTCGAAAACAAATTCGTGATAAATATGCAAAGGGGAGAACAGTATTAAATATGTTCTCTTATACAGGTGCTTTCTCTGTATTTGCAGCGCTTGGCGGAGCGAGTAAAACGACGAGTGTCGACCTTGCAAATCGTAGTTTAAGTAAAACGATTGAGCAGTTTAGTGTAAATGAAGTTGATTATGAAGCGCAAGATATTATTGTAGAAGATGTATTTCTTTACTTCAAATATGCAGCTAAGAAAAAGATGAAATTTGATATGGTCGTACTTGATCCTCCAAGTTTTGCACGCTCAAAAAAATATACATTTAGTGCAGCGAAAGATTATAAAAACTTACTAAAAGAAACAATTGCGATTACAGAAAATAACGGGATTATCGTTGCTTCTACAAACTGTAGCGCATTTGATATGAAAAAGTTTAAAGGATTTATCGATACGGCATTTAAAGAAATGAATGGCAAATATAAAATATTAGAAGAACATTCTTTACCAGAAGATTTTCGTACCATTGATCAATTCAAAGAAGGAGACTATTTAAAAGTAGTTTTCATTGAGAAAATTAAAGGGTAATAAAGAAAAAGGAGCTCGAGTTTACTTGAGCTCCTTTTCTTATTGAACGATATTTTGTACTCTACCGACTTGCCCGTCCTGCAATCGTACTTTAATGCCATGTGGATGAGAAGGGGAGTTTGTTAAAACATCTTTTACAATTCCACGTGTTAATTTACCGGTGCGTTGATCTTGTTTTAATACAATATCAACTTCAAGACCGGGTGCGATATTAGAACGTTTTTGTCCGTTCATTTATACACCTGTACGTCTACGTTGGTTGTTTGTTTTCTTCGTTTGTTGGTTTTGTAATTTTTTCGTTGCTTGGCTTTGATTTGTATTATTTGCACCATTTCCATTTCCTTGCTTTTTCTTTGCAAGTTGTTCACGCATTAAATCAGCTAAGCTTACTTTTTTGTTTTCTGACATGATAAGTCTCCTTTATATAAAGTTAATTATGAACAATAGTAGTGAATTTTATCATATCATTGTTAAGGAAGGAAGGGAAGTTGGTTTGAAAATTCATATAATTCTTTCCAGTATTCATTCGTTACGATACAATTGAAATGTTAATGTTTTTAAAAAAGGGGATAGACATATGTCACATCATATTTTATTAGTTGAAGATGATATTTCAATTCAAGAGATGGTGGAAAAGTATTTAATAAAGGAAGGTTTTCAAGTTACAATCGCGTCTGACGGAGAAGAAGGGGTGCAAGCATTTTTTAAATCATCATTTGATTTAGTTATCCTCGACATTATGATGCCAAAGCTAGATGGCTTAGAGGTTGTGCGAATCATTCGGGAAAAAAGTGCCGTTCCGATTTTAATGATGTCGGCAAAAGATACAGATGTTGATAAAGCTGTTGGATTAGGACTTGGAGCAGATGATTACATTTGTAAGCCGTTTTCTATGATTGAATTGGCTGCACGTGTAAAAGCGGGTATTCGGAGGTCTACGAAATATTCGGCTACAGAAACAACAGAAAAGATGATTCAAATTGGTGATTTGACAATTGACCCAATTAATTTTACGGTTGAAAAAAACGGAAAGTCGCTCAAACTTACTTTAAAAGAATTTGAGATTTTAAAGCTATTCGTAAAGAATCAAAATCGTGTATTTACGAAAGCGCAAATATATACGTTAGTTTGGAACGAAGAGTATTACGGTGATGATAATGTTATAAATGTTCATATGAGAAGATTGCGCGAGAAAATTGAAAGTGATCCATCTAATCCAGAGTATATTAAAACGTTATGGGGCATCGGCTATAAGTTGGAAGTGATGTAATATGGTCAATTTGTTAATAGGTATTATTTTTACATTGTTATGTGTCATTTACATACAGTATAAAATGAGAAAAAACAGTAGCAAAAATTTACGATACACATATGAAAAGCTAGAAAGCATTGTAAATGAACAAACAGGCGAGAAGTTACTCGTTATGACAGATGATCTACAATTACAAAAATTATTAGTGGCAATTAATCAATTATTAGCTGCAAAACAGAAAACGAATGCAGATCATGCAAAAGTAGAAATTTCGATGAGAAAAATGCTTTCAAATATTTCACATGATTTAAAGACGCCACTAACAGTTATTCTTGGATATACAGAAATGTTAAATAAGGATAAAGCGATGAATAAAGAAGAACAGCAAATATTACTTGAAAAGGTGCATGTAAAAACACTAGAAGTAATGGAATTGATTCATAAGTTTTTTGATTTAGCAAAATTAGAATCTGGTGACAAGGCAATCGAGATGACAAAAGTAAATATGAATGAAGTTTGTCGTGAGAAGATTTTATCTTTTTATGATTTAGTGACGGCGAAAGGGTTTCAAGTTCATATTGATATACCAGAAAGAAATATATATGCACTTGGAAATGTAGAAGTATTAGGTAGAGTATTGAATAATTTAATATCAAATGCAATTACATATGGAGACGATGGAAAGACACTTGGTGTGAGGTTAAGAGATAATGAAACGAGTGTGTATATAGATGTATGGGATACAGGGAAAGGAATTGATGAATCTCATATTGATAAAGTGTTTGAGCGTATGTACACACTTGAAGATTCAAGAAATAGATTGTACCAAGGGAGCGGTTTAGGGTTAACGATTACGAAACGGCTTGTGGAAGCGATGGATGGGAAAATTAACCTTTCTAGTAAGCCATATAAAAAAACGATTTTTACAGTTGTATTAAAAAAGATGCTGTTTTAGCTTGTAGAGAAGTAGATTCTACAAGCTTTTTTCAACGTAAGGAATTTGTAAGGAACGGGTAAGAAAAAAGAGATTTCCGTTGTCTATTATAGAAGTATAAGGTAGTGCGAAAGGAGACAGTGACATGACATATATATTAAAAACGAATCAGTTAACGAAAGTGTTTAAAGGGAAAGAAGTTATTTCTAGCGTCAACATGCATGTGAAAAAAGGAGAGATATACGGTTTCTTAGGACCGAATGGTGCAGGTAAAACAACGATTATGAAAATGATTACAAATTTAATAAAACCGACGAGCGGTGATATTGAAATTTTTGGTGAGAAGTTAACGGATACATCTTATGAATTGTTAAAGCGCATGGGGACAATTATCGAATATCCAATCTTTTATGATAAATTAACGGCGAAGGAAAACTTAGAATTACATTGTGAATATATGGGGTATTACGACAAGAACGCAATTGATCATGCTTTAAATTTAGTGAAATTGCACGGTATAGATGATAAAAAAGTAAAAGATTTTTCATTAGGTATGAAGCAACGACTTGGTATTGCAAGGGCAATCATGACAAAGCCAGAATTACTCATTTTAGATGAACCTATTAACGGCTTAGATCCAATTGGTATTAAAGAATTACGAGACTTATTTAAAATGCTCTGCAAAGAATATGGTATTACGTTGTTAGTCTCTAGTCATATTTTAGGCGAGATGGAACAAATGGCGGATACAATTGGTGTAATTCAAAATGGAAAACTAATAAAAGAAGTTTCAATGAAGAGTATTAACGGAAAACAAACAGAGTACATTGAAATTACTGTTCTTGATGTGAAGCGTGCAGCTTATATTTTAGAAGATAAACTCGGTATAAAAAATTACAAAATAATGAGTGGAAATATGATTCGTGTGTATGAATTGGCGGCGACACAGCAAGCCATTTCAAAAGCACTTATTATGAACGATGTAGAAATTGAAAGTATTAATAAAAAACATAGTTCCTTAGAAGAATATTTCTTAAATGTAATGGATGGAGAGGGCATTCATGCTTAATGGATTGTTAGTGAATCTAGTAAGTGGATTGATTGTAATGTTCATAAGTGGGATTTTATATTATAGAAAACCAGAGCGGAAATGGTTGTTAATTGTACTAGTGATAGGAATAGTAAGCGTAGTTACGGCTGGAATTAGAATGTTAGCAGCGTAGAGATAGTTATATAAAGGATGGAGGAGTGGTTTGTATGCTTAGATTAATGAAGCTTGAGTGGAAAAAGCATCGATTATCTAGTTACTTTAAAAGTGTAGCAATTTGTATTATAGCAATTTTCGCTGCAGTAAGCCTTATGGCATTAGGAATGAAAGCTGAGGGAGACGTGCTCTTCTCTGACTTCACACAGAACATGGCTTTAGCAAATATTTTTATTAGGATAACATTCATTATTTTTAGTTCGGTCATTTTATCACGTTTAGTAATTGATGAGTATAAGAACAAAACGATACAACTATCATTTATGTACCCACTGCAAAGGAAAATGTTAATGAGAGCGAAATTAACAATTGTTTTTTGTTTTTGTTTTGTGAGCACGATTATTGCTACTTTTATTATTAGTTTGCTCGTATATTTTGTGAGTCCAATGATGGGGCTGATTGAAACGCCAGCTACGATAGGTGAAATAATAGCTATCGTTCCAGCTACTATTATAAGTGCATTTATGATATCTGGTATAAGTTTAATTTCTTTATTTTTTGGGATGAGAAAGAAATCAACACCGACAACGATTACTTCGGCTGTAATAATTGGTATGCTGATTAGTGGTAACGTTGGGGCTGAAAGCAATCAAGTAAGTATGTTTGATTTTATAGCTATCCCAATAGTGCTCTGTTTATTAGGGATTTTCATTAGTTATCTATCGTTTCGTAAAATCGACAAGATCGATGTGGCGTGAAGCAAGCCTAAAACAAAAACGAACTGGGGTATGAATGGTGAAAAAAATAATAGTAATTGCAATATTATTTTTGACAATTGCTAGTGTGGTTTTTGGCTTTAAGGTATTTCAGGGGAAAGATTTTAAGAAAGAAAAGTCTTTTGAGATAAATCATATAAAAGAAATAGAAGTGAACAATGAAGACTGGGATATTGAATTTAAAGGTACAGATGCTAACAAAATAGTGATTTTGGCTCAAGGTAAACAAGTGGATGAAGAGATAGATCCTGTCGAAATAGAACATGAAGGGAATAAAGTTATAGTTAAGCAAAAACAAAAGGCGACCAGATTCTTTAATGGTTTTACGTTTAGGAAGAAAAATAGTATATCTATAGTTGTTCCGAAGAAAGAAATAGATAAAATTGTATTAAATAATAAATCGGGTGATGTGAAAATAAGGGATATAGAAGTGAAAAATATTGTGACAAAAAGTGAGTCTGAAGATGGAATGGTTGTAGGACTATCGGCAGAGAAGGGTGAATTTACATCCGAAAGCGGAGATTTAATGTTAAAAGATAGTTCATTACAAGAAGTAAATATAACTTCTACTACTGGCGATAATTATGTGAAAAATATAAAAAACGAAAATATGAACATCACTTCAACATCCGGTGAAGTATTACTGAAAGATATGAAAGAAGGAAAATCATTATTTGTAGAAACAAAGTCAGGAGATATTGGCGTAAGATATAAAGGTGTTCCAGCTTCATTGAAACTTACGGCTAAAAGTAATTCGTCTGACGTAATGATAGATTTAAAAGGACTTAAGAAAGATAAAAATACAGAAAAGATAAAAGCAGGAACGATTGGTGATGCAAAAAACAAAGTGGAGATTTTAAGTAAAACAGGGGTAATTTATATCGATTAAAATGTAAATGAAAGGAGGACTATTATGCTACGTCTTATGAAGCTAGAACTGAAGAAATTTAAGATTGGATGGTATGTGAGGGGAGCGATTATTGCAAATATCGCTATACTGGCATTACTGATCTTTACGAGCATCGTTTCTCAAATAGAAGGAGATCCAGAAATAAGAGATCCACAGATGGTTTTGTTAATGGCTAGTACATTAGTAAGAGCAACATTTATTATTTTTGGTAGTGTGTTAATCGCAAGGTTAATAATTAGTGAATATAAAAACAAAACAATACTACTTATGTTTTCTTATCCAATTAACCGAAAGAAAATGATGGTTAGTAAGTTGGTTATTACAGCAACATTAACATTTATAACAGTTATTTTATCTAATATTTTAGTAGTAGGAATGTTCTTTGCGGTAGATAGCTATTTTTCAATTCTTCCTAATTCATTCACAGTAGATCAATTGATGCAAGAAGGGATAAACCTTGTTCCTTTAGCCGTTGCAACTGCGGGAATAAGTTTAATCCCACTATATTTCGGAATGCGTAAACGTTCAGTGCCAACTACAATTGTTTCATCCCTTATCGTTGTATCAATTGCAATGAATAGCACTACGTTTTCTGTAGCAACTTTCCTTCCTCTTCAACTAGCATTGGCAGCAATTGGAGTTGTGATTGCATGTTACGGAATTAAAAATATAGAGAAGGAAGATATAACTGTATGACAAGAATAAAAAAAGAGTTGACGTTACAGCAACTCTTTTTTTGTATATGTATGCTTTGTTACTACTCTGTAAATTTGGAGTGTTTGCTTAAATATGCTTGTACTCCTGGAGAAATATTAAAGTTATTAGGACTTTTATATTCGATAGTAAACTCTCCGTCTTTACTTGTTTCAAAGGAGATTGCATAGCTATTCATTTTAGCATCGTAAGAAGTATTTTTGACTTCCGCATCTAGATTAAAGTATTTTGTAATATATTCTTTTGATTCCGTAACTGCTGTTTGTTTTCCCCAAGGGGTACCATAACTTGTACAATAAAGAGACACACTGATAACTCCGATAATAGAAGTTAGTAAAATTCCCATAGCTATTTTTTTATTTTTTGTATTCAATTTGGTTGCCCCTCCTCATAATATGTATTCATTTTAACGTATTTTTTCCATAAAACAACCATTTAGCAAAAATAGTTTCACATGAAACAAGTTACAGAAAAAGACAAGATGTGTAAACAACTTGTCTTTTTTTATTGTTACATTTTAGGAGCTTCCATTCCAGCCGCGGCCCATTCTTCTTTTGCAGGACCATATACGCCAGGGACGGTTAAGCCAGCTTGGCGCATTAAAACAGTCATTTGTCCGCGGTGGTGATTTTGATGATTAATGAGTGTCATTAAAAATATAGAATTCGGCATAGGACGACCAAAGAAGTCATTAATAGTAGCTAAGTCTTTATCAGTCCATTCGCCTTGAAGTGCATCAACAAAAGCTGCGTTCACTTTACGATACCCATCTGAAATTGTTTTAGCTGAAGGTGGAACAGGATAATCTTTTGTTTCTCCTTCAAATTTAAGTCCCGTACCAGATAATATAACTGGAATTGCCGTCACGATATGCCAAGCAACTCTGCCTAACGTCCAGTGCCCAGGTGCAATTTCTTTTGACAAAGATTCATCTGTTAATGCATCGAGCATCTTCTGAGTAGACTCAGCCTCGTATGTCCATGATTGCAAGAAGCCTTCAATAGTTTGGTACATATTTATCCCTCCTAGTTAGTTCATAGGTTACATTCGTGAAAAAAAGATAGTTTCCTTTTGACCTTATAAGAATGAATAAAAAAGGAGACTTCCAAGAAGCTCCTTTTTAACTTTCTTCCAACTTTTTCTCACCAACCATAAGAAATAAGGTGCTCCAAGTACAGCAACATTCAAATTTGCGTAACGATAAAGAGTTGAATAATTGTTGAGCCGAGAGCTGAAATACCGATTTCTATTAAAGCAAGGGCTGTTGAGCTAAATCCTAATTTCCATGAAAAAAAGGGAAATTTCAACTGCAAGTAGTCCACTGATGAATACACTAATTGGATTGAAGTTTATATGTATATGCAGAATGAAAAAAAAGAATTTCATTTGAGCAAGAAGGCAAAAGTACAAGCAAAAAGAGAGCGAATCGCATGTAATAATTACTAGAATGTATGGAATAAATCTGTGTTTATCCCCACTAGGTAAAGTATTTCTTTGTTATTTAGATAGGTGTTTTCTAACTCGGTGATTGTACTTAAAAGATCGAATGTAAAGGAAGTGATCAACATGTCTTCATGGAGCAATAATATAAATGGATATTGTGGGTGTAATAATCAAAATGGTGTACATGTTGATTCATGCTGTTTTAGTTGTGATGGGACAGTTCCTAAGCTTGGCCCAACAGGTCCGACGGGAGCAACGGGTCCAACAGGTGACACAGGTCCGACGGGAGCGACGGGAATAACAGGGGCAACAGGTCCAACGGGAGCGACGGGAATAACAGGGGCAACAGGTCCAACGGGAGCGACGGGAATAACAGGAACAACGGGTCCGACGGGAGCAACAGGTCCAACGGGAATAACAGGAACAACGGGTCCGACGGGAGCAACAGGAATAACAGGAGCAACGGGAATAACAGGAATAACAGGAGTAACAGGTCCAACAGGAGCAACAGGAGCAACAGGAATAACAGGAACAGCGGGTCCGACGGGAGCAACAGGAATAACAGGGGCAACAGGTCCAACAGGAGCGACGGGAATAACAGGAACAACGGGTCCGACGGGAGCAACAGGAATAACAGGAACAACAGGTCCAACGGGAGCAACAGGTCCAACAGGTCCAACAGGTCCAACGGGAGTAACGGGTTCAACAGGAGCAACGGGAATAACAGGTACAAGTATCACGGCGACGTATGCATTTGCAAATAATACGTCAGGAACAGCTATATCGGTACTTCTTGGTGGAACGAATGTCCCGCTTCCAAATAATCAAAACATCGGTCCAGGTATTACTGTTTCTGGGGGGAATACAGTATTTACGGTTGCAAATGCTGGGAATTATTATATTTCATACACGATTAATATAACGGCTTCATTATTAGTCAGTTCACGGATTACAATTAATGGAGCACCACTTGCTGGGACAATTAATTCTCCTGCGGTAGCAACTACATCATTTAGTGCAACAATCATTACAACTCTTGCAGCAGGAGATGCTATTAGTTTGCAACTATTTGGTTTGTTAGCTGTTGCAACATTATCAACAACTACACCAGGAGCTGTGTTAACGATAATAAGATTAAGCTAAATAATAACTCTCTTATTTTTTTATAGATTAGGAGAGTTTGTACATATAATAAGAAGTTAATGGAGTGAAGCATAGTTATGTAAAAGTCAGAATATTATGATTGTAACGTTATGGCGACTATAATATAATGAAACCAACCATCATGAATGAACATTCATTTATTTTTATGTATTTGAAGGGGGAATGAAGGTGGAAAAACCATGGTTGAAAAGTTATCCAGAAGAAATTCCAAGTATGATTTCTTATGATATTCAGCCGCTTCATAGATATGTGGAACAGGTGGCTTCTCGTTATCCAGAAAAGAAAGCGCTTCACTTTTTAGGGAAGGATATTACATTTTCAGACTTCCACGATAAGGTGAAGAGGTTTGCAAATTATCTTCAAAAGCTCGGTGTGGAAAAGGGTGATCGAGTTGCTATTATGTTGCCGAACTGTCCGCAATCTGTAATTGGTTATTATGGTACATTACTTGCGGGAGGTATCGTAGTACAAACAAATCCACTATATACAGAAAGAGAATTAGAATACCAGCTTCATGACTCGGGAGCAAAAGTAATTCTTTGTCTCGATTTAGTGTTTCCAAGAGTAACGAATATTCAATCTGCTACAAAAATTGAACATATTATCGTAACTCGGATTGCGGACTTTTTACCCTTCCCTAAAAATTTACTTTATCCATTTGTACAAAAAAAGCAGGCAAATCTTGTTGTAAATGTGTCGGAAAGCGAAACGATTCATCTATGGAAATCAGTAGAAAGAGAAAGTAATGTTAATGTTGAAGTGCCTTGTGATCCTGAAAATGATCTAGCCCTTTTACAGTACACAGGAGGAACAACTGGATTTCCGAAAGGCGTTATGTTGACGCATAAAAACCTTGTTTCGAACACTTTAATGGGAGCTCATTGGCTATATAATTGTAAAGAAGGGGAAGAAGTAATTCTTGGTGTCCTTCCGTTCTTTCATGTGTATGGGATGACAGCTGTAATGAATTTAAGTATTATGCAAGGATATAAGATGGTGCTGATTCCGAAGTTTGATATGAAAATGGTTTTTGAAGCGATAAAAAAACATAAAGTCACACTATTTCCAGGGGCACCGACCATTTATATTGCTCTATTAAATAGTCCCCTCTTAAAAGAATATGATATTTCTTCTATTCAAGCTTGTATTAGTGGATCTGCCCCGCTTCCTGTAGAAGTACAGGAAGAGTTTGAGAGAGTTACAGGTGGGAAATTGGTAGAAGGTTATGGATTAACGGAGTCGTCGCCAGTTACACATGGGAATTTTTTGTGGGAAAAACGCGTGCCAGGAAGTATTGGTGTGCCGTGGCCAGATACAGAGGCAAACATTATGTCACTTGAAACTGGAGAGGCTTTACCTCCGGGTGAAATTGGTGAAATTGTTGTAAAGGGTCCTCAAATTATGAAAGGGTATTGGAATAAGCCAGAAGAAACAGCAGCTGTATTACAAGACGGATGGCTTCATACAGGTGATGTTGGTTACATGGATGAAGATGGATTTTTCTATGTGAAAGATCGTAAGAAAGATATGATTGTTGCGAGTGGATTTAATGTGTATCCTCGTGAAGTAGAAGAAGTATTATATGAGCATGAAAAAGTGCAAGAAGTAGTGACGATTGGAGTTCCCGATCCGTACCGGGGAGAGACAGTTAAAGCATTTGTTGTGTTAAAAGAAGGTGCGGAGTGTTCTGAGGAAGAATTAAACCAGTTTGCGCGTAAATATTTAGCGGCTTATAAAGTGCCGAAAGTATATGAGTTTAGAGATGAACTGCCGAAAACGACAGTCGGAAAAATTTTACGCCGTGTCCTAATAGATGAAGAGAAAAGAAAAAATGAGGATGAGCAAACGGGCTAAGGCCCTTTCTTTTTGAAAAAATAGGATTGACACTTTTCTAAATAGTCAGTATTATAAGAATATGAATGACTATTCATTCAGTCATCTTCTTGAAGGGGACAGTAAAGTGAAGAAAAATAGACCGAAATACAATCAAATTATTGATGCGGCAGTCATTGTGATTGCGGAGAATGGGTACCACCAAGCGCAAGTTTCTAAAATAGCAAAGCAAGCTGGGGTAGCTGATGGCACGATTTATTTATATTTTAAAAATAAAGAAGATATATTAATATCCTTATTCCAAGAGAAGATGGGAGATTTTGTCGAAACAATTCGTCAAAAAACAGCAGGAATTGAAAGCGCTGTATCGAAGTTATTCATGTTGGTAGAAACGCACTTCTTGCTGTTATCACAAAATGATCCTCTTGCTATCGTTACGCAATTAGAGCTAAGACAGTCCAATCAAGACTTACGCCTAAAAATAAATGAAGTATTAAAAGGCTACTTACAAGTTATGGATGAGATTTTAGAGACAGGTATAAAGCAAGGTGAATTCCAAGCGGATTTAAATGTTCGCGTGGCAAGACAAATGATCTTTGGAACAGTAGATGAAGTTGTGACCAATTGGGTAATGAGCGATCATAAGTATGATCTGGTCGCACTTTCAAAAACGGTACATGGGCTACTTATTGCAGCTTGTGGTTATCGTCAATAATGGGAGGGATCATGTTGAAATTCCTATCTGTAAGAGTTGAAAATCATATCGCGGTGGCGACGTTAAATCATGCGCCGGCAAACGCGATGTCTTCACAAGTTATGCATGACGTTACTGAATTAATTGATCAAGTGGAGAAGGATGATAACATTCGTGTTGTTGTTATTCACGGTGAAGGGCGCTTCTTCTCGGCGGGAGCAGATATTAAAGAATTTACATCTGTTACTGAAGCGAAGCAAGCGACAGAATTAGCGCAGCTTGGACAAGTTACGTTTGAGCGTGTTGAAAAATGTTCAAAACCAGTTATCGCGGCAATTCATGGAGCGGCACTTGGCGGCGGCCTTGAGTTTGCTATGTCTTGCCACATGCGCTTTGCAACTGAAAGTGCAAAACTTGGTTTACCTGAATTAACACTTGGATTAATTCCTGGATTTGCAGGTACACAGCGATTACCACGTTATGTTGGGAAAGCGAAAGCTTGTGAAATGATGTTAACAAGTACACCGATTACTGGTGCAGAAGCATTAAAATGGGGACTTGTTAACGGAGTTTTTGCTGAAGAAACATTTTTAGATGATACGCTTAAAGTTGCAAAACAGATTGCTGGAAAAAGCCCAGCGACGACTCGTGCTGTACTAGAGTTATTGCAAACGACGAAATCGTCTCATTATTATGAAGGTGTACAACGCGAAGCTCAAATCTTTGGTGAAGTATTTACGGGTGAAGATGGAAGAGAAGGTGTAGCAGCGTTTTTAGAAAAACGTAAGCCTTCATTTAGTGGCAGGTAGTTCAATTATTTTTTTAATGTAAATTAACAGAAAATTAAAATTGATAGAATCTTTCTGAAAAACAAGGGGGTAAATGGAATGAACATCTACGTACTCATGAAACGAACATTTGATACAGAAGAAAAAATCGTAATTAAAAACGGTGCAATTTACGATGGCGAAGCGGAATTCATCATCAACCCTTACGACGAATATGCGATTGAAGAAGCAATTCAAGTAAGAGACGCACAAGGTGGCGAAGTTACTGTTGTAACAGTCGGTGGCGAAGATAGTGAGAAAGAACTTCGTACGGCATTAGCGATGGGCTGCGATAAAGCTGTATTAATTAATATTGAAGATGATGTGGAAAATGGTGACCAGTTCACGACAGCAAAAGTACTTGCTGAATATTTAAAAGATAAAGATGTAGATTTAATTTTAGGCGGGAACGTTGCAATTGATGGTGCATCTGGACAAGTTGGTCCACGCGTAGCAGAAGCGTTAAATATTCCGTACGTAACGACAATTACAAAACTTGAAATTGACGGTACAAACGTGAAGATTGAGCGTGATGTTGAAGGTGATACGGAAGTGATTGAAACTTCATTACCAGTTTTAGTAACAGCACAACAAGGTTTAAATGAACCTCGTTATCCATCGCTTCCAGGTATTATGAAAGCGAAGAAAAAGCCACTAGAAGAAGTAGAATTAGATGATTTAGATTTAGAAGAAGATGAGGTGGAAGCAAAGACAAAAACAATTGAAATCTATTTGCCTCCTAAGAAAGATGCAGGAAAAGTGTTACAAGGCGAGCTGCAAGATCAAGTAAAAGAACTTGTATCGTTGCTCCATACAGAAGCGAAAGTAATCTAATAAAATACGAAATTATATATGCAGGAGGGAAAATCTATGGCTCGTAAAGTATTAGTAATGGGTGAGGTTCGTGATGGATCGCTACGTAACGTTTCGTTTGAAGCGGTAGCAGCAGCAAAAACAATTGCAGAAGGCGGTGAAGTAGTAGGTCTTCTAGTTGGAGACAGCGTTGCCTCTTTTGCAAATGAATTGATTCATTACGGTGCAGATCGCGTTGTGACAGTTGAAAATGATAAATTAAAATCATATACATCTGATGGTTATGCACAAGCATTTTCAGCTGTATATGCTGAAGAAAAGCCAGAAGGTATTGTATTTGGACATACAGCACTGGGTAAAGATTTATCACCAAAATTAGCAGCGAAGCTTGAAGCTGGTCTAGTTTCTGACGTAACTGCTTTAGATGTTGAAGGTGGAAATGTTATCTTTACTCGTCCAATTTACTCTGGTAAAGCGTTTGAGAAGAAGATTGTAACAGACGGTATCTTATTTGCGACAGTGCGTCCAAATAACATTGCGACGCTTGAAAAAGATGAGTCTCGCAGTGGTGACGTGTCTTCTATTACAGTAGATGTGAAAGATTTACGTACAATTATTCAAGATGTCGTCCGTAAGACGGCAGAAGGTGTTGACCTTTCTGAAGCGAAAGTTATTATCGCTGGTGGACGCGGTGTGAAGAGTGAAGAAGGATTCAAGCCATTAAAAGAGTTAGCGGACGTATTAGGCGGCGCTGTTGGAGCATCTCGTGGTGCTTGTGACGCTGAGTATTGCGATTACTCATTACAAATTGGTCAAACTGGTAAAGTTGTTACGCCAGACTTATACATTGCATGCGGTATTTCTGGTGCGATTCAGCATTTAGCTGGTATGTCTAACTCAAAAATAATCGTTGCGATTAATAAAGACCCAGAAGCAAGTATCTTCAAAGTAGCTGACTATGGTATTGTTGGCGATCTATTTGAAGTCTTACCTCTTTTAACAGAAGAGTTTAAAAAGTTAAAAGTACATTCATGATTTGAGTACCCTTGAGTTCCAAGTGAAGTACCCCTATATATAGAAAAGGTGAGAGATCCCCTGTCTCTCATCTTTTTAGTATTTAATCCGTATTTTTATATAGTATAAAGGAACACTTTTTTGTTACGATACATATTATTCGCCACGTATATAAGTTAATGATATACTCTTGGTAGAATATACTTGAAGGAGGAAATAAAATGGCAATTGTAAATGCAAATGACCAAAGCTTCGCAGCTGAAACTAGCGAAGGTGTTGTATTATTAGATTTCTGGGCACCTTGGTGTGGACCTTGTAAAATGATCGCTCCTGTATTAGAGGAAATTGATGCAGAATTAGGCGAAAAAGTAAAAGTAGTAAAAGTAGACGTGGATGAAAACCAAGAAACTGCTCGTCAATTCGAAGTAATGAGCATTCCAGCTCTTTTCGTATTAAAAGACGGTAAAGTAGTTGATCAAGCGTTAGGTTACAAACCGAAAGAAGCGTTAGTAGAATTAGTTTCTAAACACTTCTAAAATAAAGGGCTACCATTTGGTAGCCTTTTTTATTTTCCTTTTTTACACCTTTCCGTTACAATAAAAGAACGTATGTTGGGTGTTTTGGCATAGTATGTTTTCATGTGAAAATAAAGATGCTAAGCATGTAGAAATGGAGGGTAACGAGTGCACGAACATTTAAAAGAAAAATTGGCTATTTTACCAGATCAACCTGGTTGTTATTTAATGAAAGATAAGCAAGGAACGGTTATATATGTCGGAAAGGCAAAAGTGCTTAAAAATCGTGTGCGCTCGTACTTTACTGGTTCGCATGATGGAAAAACACTGCGGCTTGTAGGAGAAATTGTAGATTTTGAATATATTGTAACCTCCTCAAATCTAGAGGCTCTCATTTTAGAGTTAAATTTAATAAAAAAACATGATCCAAAATATAATATTCAATTAAAAGATGATAAAACATATCCTTTTATTAAAATTACAGCTGAGAAACAGCCGCGATTACTTATTACGCGAAATGTAAAAAAGGATAAGGGAAAGTATTTTGGTCCTTATCCGAATGCACAATCAGCTCATGAAACGAAAAAACTGCTAGATCGTATGTATCCGCTTCGTAAGTGCTCAAATATGCCAGATAAAGTTTGTTTATATTATCATATGGGTCAATGTTTAGCACCTTGTGTGAAAGAAGTGACGGAAGAACAAAACAAAGAAATTGTAGATGAAATTATTAAGTTTCTAAATGGTGGGCATAAAGAAGTTCGTTCAGAATTAGAAACAAAGATGTATGAAGCTTCAGAGAAACTAGAATTTGAACGCGCAAAAGAGTTGCGGGATCAAATTGCGCATATTGATGCGATTATGGAAAAACAAAAGATGATTATGAGTGACTTAGTGGATCGTGATGTGTTTGGGTATGCAGTTGATAAAGGATGGATGTGTGTTCAAGTTTTCTTCGTTCGAAAAGGAAAGCTAATTGAACGTGATGTTTCTATGTTTCCAATCTACGATGAACCAGAAGAGGGATTTTTAACGTTTATCGGTCAATTTTATGAGAACAGCAGTCATTTTAAGCCGAAGGAAATTGTCGTTCCAGGAAGTATAGACTCAGAGTTAGTAGAGCGCTTTTTAGAAGTTGAAGCGACACAGCCGAAACGTGGTAAGAAAAAAGATCTTGTAGAATTAGCAAATAAAAATGCGAAGATTGCTCTTGAAGAGAAATTCTACTTAATTGAACGTGATGAAGAGCGAACGATTAAGGCGGTAGATCATTTAGGGAAGCAGCTCGGGATTGAAACACCTTATCGTATTGAGGCGTTTGATAACTCAAATATTCAAGGGACAAATCCTGTTTCTGCAATGATTGCTTTTATCGATGGGAAACCAGCTAAAAAAGAATATAGGAAATATAAAATTAAAACGGTTCAAGGACCAGATGATTATGAGTCTATGAGAGAAGTTGTGAGACGCCGTTATACAAGGGCACTGAAAGAGAGTTTGCCTTTACCAGATTTAATCATTATTGATGGTGGAAAAGGGCATCTGGCAGCTGTAAGTGATGTTCTAGAAAACGAACTCGGTTTATATATTCCGATGGCAGGGCTTGTAAAAGATGACAAACATAAAACCTCCCATTTAATTATTGGAGATCCACCTGAACCTGTGATGCTTGAGCGAAATAGCCAAGAATTTTATTTATTGCAGCGCATTCAAGATGAAGTGCATCGATTTGCAATTACATTCCATCGTCAATTACACGGGAAATCTGTCATTCAATCAGCACTGGATGATATTCCTGGAATTGGAGATAAGCGAAAAAAGATATTGTTGAAACATTTTGGGTCGCTAAAAAAGATGAAAGAAGCTTCTGTAACGGAATTTGTCGAAGCGGGTATGCCGAAAAATGTCGCAGAGACGATTTATACTTATTTAGCGGATAAGAAGACGTTGTAGTTTACAACGTCTTCTATTTCCTGATATAATTTCTGAAGATTTAAAATAAACCCAACTGAATGAAAACGCAAAAAAGTCAACTAAACTTATATGTCTAGTTGACTGTAGGTAATGCTACACTTCAATGAGATCTTTTATATCCCATTTCACAAGAAATGTAATAGAGTCTGAACGTTTTTTCTTTTCTTCATAGGACTCTGCAACGACGTTTCGTTGCTTTTGAATTTGTTCAGCGATGAATCCAGCTTCTAATTGATAAGAAGAATGTCTGTTTTGTTTTTGACGTTCAGCGATGAGTGTGCCTTTAAGTTGGAACTGCATTTCACGACGCTTATGTTCAATAATGCTTAAAGTGCCCCAGCCAGCTTTTTCAAAGAACTGAATGACTTCTTCAATTGTTTCTAGTGGATATTTTCTTGCAAGGTTTCTACCAGACCAGTATAAAATACCATCTAAATCGTTACCGATTAAATCAGGTAGTAATTCTTCACGTAACAATTCATAAGCGAAGGCGTTCAATGAAACATCTTCTAAAGATGTTGTATCGATTGTATTTTTACTCACAATATTCCCCTCTTTCTATAGGGATTATTATATAACATTTCTCATTTATAAAAACAGATTTTTCTTTGGGAAAATCTGAATATATAAGAAGGGAAAAAGAATTGGCAAATTATATGCAAATTATGTATACGTTTTCTTGACGCTTCGACAAAAATAGGAGTAAAATGAACTTGGTATCAAATTATGCTGAAATATTTCGAATAATTTTTTCAGTTTTTCTTATGCCAATAGTGAAAAAACATTATTGTTGTAAACTAATCTGAAAACAGCAGTCAAACATTCAAGGGGGGTAATGGGGACATGAAAGGCCGCGAGTATACGTTTCGTAAGTGGCACTCATTAATGGGGGTCATCCCGGTTGGTGTCTTTTTGACGCAACATTTAATTGTAAACAACTTTGCAACACGAGGAGCAGAGGCTTTTAACAAAGCTGCAGGCTTTATGGAGCTCCTTCCATTCCGGTATGCGCTAGAGATTTTCATCATCTTTTTACCGATACTGTACCATGCTATATATGGCTTATATATTGCATTTACAGCTAAGAACAATGCGGTTTCTTACGGTTATTTCCGTAACTGGATGTTCGTCTTCCAAAGAATTTCAGGTATCGTTACACTGATTTTCATTTCTTGGCACGTCTGGGAAACTCGTATTCAAGCAATGCTAGGTAAAGAGGTAAACTATGATATGATGGCAGATATTTTAAACAATCCAGCTATGTTTGCATTCTACTTAGTTGGTGTTGTTTCAACAATTTTCCACTTTGCAAATGGACTATGGACATTCTGCATCAGCTGGGGAATTACAGTATCTCCACGTTCACAAAGAATCTCTACTTATGTAACATTAGCTATATTCTTAGGTCTATCTTATGTAGGTGTGAGTGCATTATTAGCGTTCATCGATCCACAGCTAGCAAACCAGTAAGGAGTGGGAGAGCATGAAAGGGAAACTTATAGTAGTCGGCGGTGGCTTGGCTGGCTTAATGGCAACGATTAAAGCGGCGGAAGCAGGAGTAAATGTTGAACTGTTTTCTTTAGTACCAGTAAAACGTTCGCATTCTGTATGTGCCCAAGGTGGAATTAACGGTGCCGTAAATACGAAAGGTGAAGGGGATTCTCCATGGATCCACTTTGACGATACAATTTATGGTGGGGACTTCTTAGCGAACCAACCACCAGTTAAAGCAATGTGTGAAGCAGCACCTGGTATCATTCATTTAATGGACCGTATGGGTGTTATGTTCAACCGTACGGAAGAAGGGCTTCTTGATTTCCGTCGTTTTGGTGGAACACAACATCACCGTACAGCATTTGCTGGTGCAACAACTGGACAGCAATTACTATACGCATTAGATGAGCAAGTACGTCGTCACGAAGTAGCAGGACTTGTAACGAAATATGAAGGTTGGGATTTCTTACGAGCTGTTGTTGATGACGAAGGTGTGTGCCGAGGAATCGTTGCACAAGACTTACAAACAATGGAGATTAAAAGTTTCCAAGCTGATGCCGTGATTATGGCAACAGGGGGCCCTGGTATCATCTTTGGAAAATCAACTAACTCTATTATTAATACAGGTACAGCAGCTTCTGCTGTATATCAACAAGGTGCATATTATGCAAACGGCGAGTTCATTCAAATTCATCCAACGGCAATTCCTGGAGACGATAAATTACGTCTTATGAGTGAATCTGCACGTGGTGAAGGTGGCCGAGTTTGGACATATAAAGATGGTAAACCATGGTACTTCCTAGAAGAAAAATATCCGGCTTACGGAAACCTTGTACCTCGTGATATTGCAACGCGTGAAATCTTTGACGTTTGCGTAGAGCAAAAACTAGGTATTAACGGTGAAAACATGGTGTACTTAGATCTTTCTCATAAAGATCCGAAAGAACTAGATATTAAACTTGGTGGAATTATTGAAATCTATGAGAAGTTTACAGGTGATGATCCTCGTAAACTACCAATGAAAATCTTCCCAGCAGTTCACTATTCAATGGGCGGACTATGGGTTGATTATAAGCAGATGACAAGTATTCCAGGTTTATTTGCAGCAGGTGAGTGTGATTATTCTATGCACGGTGGTAACCGTCTAGGTGCGAACTCACTATTATCAGCAATTTACGGTGGTATGGTAGCAGGACCGAACGCGATTGAGTATATGAAAGGTCTTTCTAAATCGTCTGATGCTGTTTCATCTACTGTATATGAGCAAAATGAATTAATCGAAACAGAGAAATTTAACAATATTTTAACGCTTGATGGTAACGAAAATGCATATGTTCTTCATAAAGAGCTTGGAGAATGGATGACAGATAACGTTACAGTAGTTCGTGAAAATAAAAAGCTACTAGAAACTGATGCGAAAATTGAAGAGTTAATGGCGCGTTACAAACGCATTAACATTAACGATACAGCGAGATGGAGTAACCAAGGTGCTTCATTTACACGCCAACTTGCAAATATGTTTGAGTTAGCACGTGTTATTACAATTGGCGCATATAACCGTAATGAGAGCCGCGGGGCGCATTACAAACCTGAATTCCCAAATCGTGATGATGCAAACTTCTTAAAAACTACGATGGCGAAATTTGAAGGAGAAGGAAATGCACCAGCATTCCATTACGAAGAAGTGGATGTTTCATTAATTAAACCACGTAAACGTGACTATTCCTCAAAACATGATGTAGCTGCTAAGGGTGAAGAGAAGGGGGATAAGCAACATGTCTGAGAAAACAATCCGCCTCATCATTACGAGACAAGATGGACCAGACGCTCAAGCGTTTGACCAAGAGTTTGAAATTCCATATCGTCCAAATATGAACATTATTTCGGCACTGATGGAAATTCGTCGTAATCCTGTTGATTCAAAAGGAAACCAAACGACTCCGATTGCATGGGATATGAACTGTTTAGAGGAAGTATGTGGCGCATGTTCGATGGTGATTAACGGAAAACCACGTCAATCATGTACAGCTCTTATTGATCAGTTAGAACAACCAATTCGCTTAAAGCCGATGAAGACATTCCCAGTTGTACGTGACTTACAAGTTGACCGTAGTCGCATGTTTAACGCTCTAAAACGCGTTAAAGCTTGGATTCCAATTGATGGTACGTATGACTTAGGACCAGGACCAAGAATGCCTGAGAAGAAACGTCAATGGGCTTATGAGCTTTCAAAATGTATGACATGTGGTGTTTGCTTAGAATCATGTCCAAACGTAAATAGTAAATCTGACTTTATTGGACCAGCACCGTTATCACAAGCTCGTTTATTCAACTCACATCCAACGGGTGAAATGCATAAAGCAGATCGCTTACGTGCAATTATGGGAGATGGAGGACTTGCAAACTGTGGTAACTCTCAAAACTGTGTGCAATCATGTCCGAAGGGTATTCCATTAACAACTTCAATTGCGGCATTAAACCGTGATACAACAATTCAATCGTTTAAAGATTTCTTTGGTAGCGACAATAACTATTAATAAATATTGCCTCTTCATGTTGAAGAGGCAATATTTATAACTTTATTTTTCTGTTTATTCTGTTTATTTTGAAGGCGAAAAGGAGAGGAAACAATGAAGAGGATTTCTTATATTGAAGACTTTGAGCGATGGGAAAGTGGTTTTTCATTTTACAATCCTGTAAAAGTTCGTTTTGGTGAAGTAGATATGTTTGGGCATGTAAATAATGTCGTTGCCTTTACCTATTTTGAAGAAGCACGTATCGCATTGTTTAAAGAACTTGGATTTATGCAAGAATGGACGCATGAATCTTCAGAAACGATGATCGTTGTTGCAGATTTACAATGTAATTTTATTAAGCAAATATATTTTGATGAACAGTTGAAGGTGTATGTAAAAGCGGGATCGGTTGGGAATTCTTCTTTAGATTTGCATTACATGGTGAAGAATGCAGAAGGAGAAGCATGTTTAGTCGGCCGTGGAATGATGGTTCAAGCATCGAAAAAAACGGGAAAAGGCGAACCGTGGCCTGAAGAATGGAAGAAAAAATTACTACAATGAAAGACAAAAAATAAGAGAGCAATTTGCTCTCTTATTTTTTGTCTTTCATTGCTTCTTCTAATGTTAAATGATGTTTATATATGTATGTAGCGTATGGATTACCAACGTAGCGCAAATGCCACGGTTCATATGAATATTCTGTTGTTTCTGTTTTATCTTCTAAATAACGAATTACAAAGCCAAATTCATGGGCATGTTTTGCAACCCATTTTCCTTCGGCTGTCTCTCCAAAAATAGGTTCTAATTGGAATTTAGCAGATTTTGAACTAATATCCATTGCTAAACCAGTTTGATGTTCACTCGTACCAGGAATGGCACTTACTGAATCAGCTTCAGCTTTTCCTTGACGTCTAACGTATGTATCATGTAATGATTTTTGGCGTTTGTATGAACGATAACCAGATACAGCTGTAAGTTCAAGTCCTTCTTTCTTTGCCGCTTCAAACATATTTTCAAGCGCATCTGCAGCATCTTTACGCAGCAATGTTTTTTCTTTATCTTTTGGACTAGTAAATGGTACGTTTGGTCTTGTTAAGTCTTCAGGTATGTATCCGTCTGGTAGTTTTCGATGTTTATTAACTAAGACAAGATTAGACTCTGGATTTGTTACAACGGAAAAATCATTTTCTAGCTTCTTTGTAGTATGATCAGCTTTTGGAAAAGCAGGAATCTCTTCTTTTGGGTGATTACTATGCTGTTGACTTTCGACAGCTTTCGCCTCATTTTGTAGTGGTGATTTAGAACTAAAGTAAGCGAAAGAAGTGATACCGATTACAATAGTAGTGGCAGAAATAATGATTATCTTTTTCATGATACCTTGTAATCACAGTCCTTTCTTAATAAAATATGTATCGTTTTTTATTATAAGTCTAGTTTACTGAAAAAGAAATATAAGAGTCGTAACGTAATAGAAATGCAAAGAAAATGTCAGAAAATGTGTGAAATTGTAGTATTTTTTCATTTAATTCATTTCTTATCTTTCATGAAATGAATTTTTTATGTAATATATATACATAAGAAGATGTAGCGATTATCGAGAATAAAGAACTTCTTGTATAGACTAGGAGTGAATGGGAATGGATTTTGCAACAATTATTGGACTTATTTTAGGATTTGTAGCGGTAGTAGTAGGGATGGTCGTCAAGGGCGCTGACATAAATGCCTTATTGAATCCTGCCGCAGCATTAATTATTTTTATCGGTACATTTGCTGCAGTATGTATAGCATTTCCGATGAATCAACTAAAAAGGGTTCCAAAATTATTTAAAGTTCTTTTTGGTTCAAATAAAAAGGATTTAAGTTATGAACAGTTGCTAGAATTATTTGTTCATTGGACATCAGAAAGTAGAAAATACGGTATTTTGTCTTTAGAGCAACAATTGGACAAAATTCAAGATGAATTTCTTTTGCGTGGTATGAAATTTGTGATTGATGGCGTATCCGCAGAAGATCTAGAACAGATTTTAGAAGCTGAATTAGAAGCAATTGAAGAAAGGCATGCAAAAGGAGCGGCAATTTTTTCTCAAGCTGGTACATATGCACCGACATTAGGGGTTTTAGGTGCTGTTATTGGTCTTGTAGCTGCACTTGGCAATTTAACTGATATTGAAAAGTTAGGTCACGCTATTTCGGGTGCTTTTATTGCAACGATTTTTGGTATTTTTTCAGGCTATGTATTATGGCATCCATTTGCAAATAAACTAAAGCAAAAATCTGCCGCTGAATTAGAGAAAAAACGTTTAATTATTGATTGTTTATTAATGTTACAAGAGGGTACATATCCGTTTATTATGAAGAACCGCATTTTAGGTGCACTTTCTGCAACTGAACGTAAAAAGCTAGAAAAAGGAGCAGAAAAAAATGCGGAGTAAAAAAAATAGAAGAGGTAAAAAGAAAAAACACGAAGAACATATCGATGAAACTTGGTTAATCCCTTATTCTGATATGTTAACGTTGTTATTTGCATTGTTCATCGTTTTATTTGCGATGAGTAGTATAGATGCTGCGAAGTTCAAACAGATGGCAGTAGCATTTCGAAGCGAATTAGCAGGTGGAACAGGAAATAAAGAGTTTTTAAGTGATCAGAAGCCAAATGATGAAAAGGAATTATCAGCAAGTAGCCTTGAGGCAGAACAAGCAAAAAAACAAGAAGAAGCTAGAGAAAAAGAAAAAAAAGAAATGGATGAATTGAAAGCATTACAAAAAAAGATTGATCAATATATTAATGAGAAACAATTATCCTCTTCTTTTCAAACTAAATTAACTGAAAAGGGATTAATGGTGACAATATTAGAGAATGTGCTGTTTGATTCGGGGAAAGCAGATGTGAAGTTAGAATCACTAGGGATTGCAAAAGAGATGTCTAGCTTACTTGTTTCAGCGTCACCTCGTGAGATTACAGTATCTGGTCATACGGATAATGTCCCTATTGCCAATGCGCAGTTTGCATCGAACTGGGAATTAAGTACGCAGCGTGCAGTTAATTTTATGCAAGTATTACTCCAAAATAAAGAATTACAACCAGAAAAATTTAGTGCGATTGGTTACGGAGAATACCGTTCAATTGCTCCAAACGATACACAAGAAGGAAAGGCAAAGAATAGGCGTGTGGAAGTGTTTATCTTGCCTTTAACAGAGAAGGGAAAATAAAGAGGATGGCGAATGCCATCCTCTTTATTTTGCATCAAATGATTTTAAGTTGTCGCGACGGATTTTATCTTTTTCAGCATCTGATTTTTTGAAATCATAATCATATAAAGCGCCTTCCCAATCGCCATACATCGGATTCGGGAAAATAATAAATTTCTCACCAAATTGTTCTTTTGAATCTGCAACTGTTTGATTGCGATCTTTTACAGATTTCCCATCAAAACCAGTGAAATCAGATAAGTTATCACCGAAGAATAAGACGATATCATGTGTTTGCGAAACGATTTCACGGCGTTTTTCTTTTCCTTTTTCTTTCGGATCTTGTAGTAATATATGTTCTTTCGTTGCTTGAGGAGCACCTACACGCTCAAGATTTTTAATTGTTGCATCTAGTTGGTTCGTTTTACGATTTGAGATGTAATAAATATCTACACCTTTAGACTCCGTATATTTTAAGAAATCAATTGCGCCTGGAAGTGCTTCAGCTTCAGCCTTATTAATCCAATCATCCCATTTGTAAGGATAGCCTTTTCCTGTTTTTACGCTCATTGCTTGATGAGGGCTGTTGTCTAAAACCGTTTCATCTAAATCAAGTACGATAGCAGGCTTTTTCTCTGTCCCTTTTGCAAGAGCTGAATCAAGCTTCAATTGACCAATATTGTATCCTTGGTAGTAAAGTGCTTTCGTTTCACCGGCTGTTTGATACCATAAATCAGCCATTAATTGCTGTTCTGTTAATTTTACTTTTTCTTCTTTTGCCACTGTTTTCTCTGGTGTTCCTGAACATGCTACAAGCGATGTAGATAGAACCGCTACAGATAATAAAGTGGTAATACCCCTCTTCATCTTCATATGTATCCTCCTTGATGTTAGAAAATCATCTTATATTATATATTAAAATATAAAATTTTTTTTATGAACATTTGCATATTGTCTTTTGTATATATAGTAGTATGTCCTATATTAGAAAGATGAGAAAAATAATGGAAATCATTTTGACAACTTTTATTGTCTAAATGACAATTATAATTGACAAATGACACGATATTATTTACAATTTTAACTAAATAGAACAAATGATGGATTAAGGAGATGTTACATACTAAGAGGATGAAGTGTAGTGCTATATTTTATCCTGAATAAACATAGTCTTTGAGAGAGAGTATGAATGATATTAAAGGGGAGGCTTTATACTTTGAGTTTACAAATTCAGAACTTAACGAAACTATTTGGGGAATCAAAAGCAGTGAACGGTTTGCAAATTTCGTTACCAAAAGGTGAAGTGCTAGGATTACTTGGACGAAATGGTGCAGGAAAAACAACGACAATCAAAATGCTTCTCGGATTATTAACGCCTAATGAAGGATCTATTACATGGGATGGAAAATCATTTGGGACTAGTGGGGTAACGATTGGGTATTTACCAGAAGAAAGAGGTTTATATACAAAAAGTAGAGTAATAGACCAGTTGCGATATTTTGGTAGATTAGAAGGAATGTCGAAAAAAGAAGTAGATCTTGCTATTGATCACTGGTTAGAGCGATTAGCAATACCGGAATATAAATTTAAAACGGCAGGAGAGCTTTCAAAAGGAAATCAGCAAAAAATCCAATTAATTGCTGCTCTTCTTCATAATCCTGAACTTCTCATTTTAGATGAACCATTTAGTGGACTGGATCCAGTTAATGCTGGAATGTTAGCTAGCATTATTGAAGAACAAGTACAGAGCGGAAAGACAATTATTTTATCTAGTCATCGTATGGAACAAGTAGAGGCTTTTTGCCAACATGTATGTATTTTGAAAAAAGGCGAAGCAGTCGTAAAAGGCCAGTTAAGTGATATTAAAAAAGAGTACGGTTTCCGTAATTTAACGATTGAAGATACAGAAGAGAATGCGAAGGGATTAGAAGCTATTCATGTATCGTATGAAAAACAACAAGGCCTTCTTTATGTGCAAGTACAAGATGATGCAGAAGCTCTAAAGATTTTACAACAGTTGCAAGAACAAGGTGTTACCTTACGACAATTTAAAATGTTAGAGCCGACGTTAAACGAAATCTTTGTAGAGAGGGCGAAATAACGATGCGTAAATTTTCTCACGTATTTTCATTTTATTTCAGGGAAGCATTTTTATCTAAAAAATCATTAATCATGAGCGCGATTTTATTTTTAATTGTTTTTGGGATTTTTGCGTTCAATCATTTTACTTCAAGTAATGATAAAAATAAGGATAAAGATAAAATTGCAGTTGTGACAGAGAGTTCTACATATAAAATACAAAAAGAAGAGTTAACTAAGTTATTACCATCAGCTAAATTAACAATTGGTTCAAAAGAAGATTTCAATAAACTGCATAAACAAGTAGAAGAAGGCGAGTTAGACGGTTTGTTTCGTGTAGCTGAAAAGAATGGAGTTCCAGAAGTCACGTATATGTTTAATGGGTTCGCTAGTGAAACAAATTCTACAATTATAGCTAGTTATTTAAAGGGAAAATATATGGCGGTAACAGTTGCTAAACATAATGTTTCACCAGAAATTGCACAACAATTGCAAACCGAAATTTCTGTGAAACAAGAAGCAATAAAAGATCGTTCTGCCTCTGCCGGAATTGCATATTTCTTCATATTCGCTTTATATATGTTTATTGTTGCGTTCGGAAGCACAATTGCGATGAATATTGCTTCTGAAAAAGCTTCTCGCGTTATGGAAGTTATGATTCCGAAAGTAAAACCTCTTACGATGATGTATGCAAAAATTTTAGCGGTTGTTTCAACGGCGTTATTACAACTTGTCATATTGGCATGTGGTTATTTAGTTCCTTATTTACTAGGGTGGGTAGATTTAGAAAATGGTTCATTATTTGGCGTAATTGATGTTACAAAGTTAGATGCAAAAATAATCGGTATGTTCCTAATTTATTTTGTTACAGGATATTTCCTGTATGCGATGATGTATGCAGCTGCTGGTGCGGTTGTTTCTAAGACGGAGGATTTGCAAGGTGTAATGCTACCGATTTCAATTTTAATAATTGCAGCATTCTTTATAAGTCTTAAATCGTTAGGTGACCCAAATAGTACTATCGTTGTTATAAGCTCTTATGTTCCGTTCTTTACCCCGATGGTTACATTCTCACGCTTTGTAGCTGGTGAAACTGGTATGTTAGAAATTATGATAACATTGGCGGGGCTTTTAGCGACAATCGGTATTTTAAGTGCTGTTACAAGCCGCATTTACGTAAATGGCGTAATGAATTACTCAGATAAAGTGAAATTTAAAGATTTAGCGAAGTTTATAAAGCGTCAATAATGAGAGAAAAGTATGATTTCCTATTGGAATCATGCTTTTTCTTTATGTATAAATTAAAAATAGTATATAATAATAAGAGTCGTCTTTTAATAGAATGAATACAAAGGAGGGTGTGCAGATGGGGATTAGTAGTCGTTTTACAGTAGGTGTTCATATGTTAACGTTACTTGCGATAGATCGAAACTCTCGCTGTACCTCTGAATGGATTGCTGGTAGTGTGAATACAAATCCAGTTGTGATTCGTCGCATTACAGGAATGTTGAAGAGAGCAGGACTTGTTGATGTACAAGCTGGTAAAGGTGGTACGACACTTGCTCGTGATTTAGAAGAAATTACATTACTTGATGTATATAAAGCAGTGGAAGTTGTAGAAGAAGGACAACTATTTTCCTTCCATGAAAATCCCAACATTGAATGTCCAGTAGGAGCTAATATTCAATCAGTATTAGAAATTATTTTAATGCAAGCGCAAGAAGCGATGGAAAACGTACTTGCAAATGTAACGGTAGATCAATTAGTTACAAACTTAAAGTCTAAAATGAAAGAGTAAAAAAAGCGAGCAACCTCATAATGAGGGCTCGCCTTTTTTTATTCAGAAATATTGAAAATTCTATTTTTCAGTATTTAAAATGAATTTACCAACAATAGCTGCTACGATACCACCAAGAATTGGTGCTACGATGAATACCCATAGTTGAGAAAGTGCTTCTCCGCCAGCGAATAGAGCTGGTGCGATACTACGAGCTGGGTTAACAGAAGTTCCAGTTAACGGAATTCCTAATAAGTGAACTAAAACTAATGTGAAACCAATTACTAATCCTGCTAGAGAAGAACTTCCTTTTTTACCTGTTACAGCAACGATAACTAAAATGAATACGAAAGTTAAAATAAATTCAACTAGAAATGCTCCAGATAAACCAAGAGTTCCAAAACCATTTTGTCCTAAATTATCTAAAGGTGTTTTAGCAGAGCGTAAAATCGTTACTAACGTTGCAGTTCCTAATAAACCACCTAAAATTTGAGCTAATACATAATAACAAAGTTCCATAGCATTCATTCTTTTGTTGATGAACATAGCTACTGATACTGCTGGGTTAATGTGACATCCAGAAATTGTTCCGATGCTATATGCCATAGCCACAATAGATAGACCGAAAGCCATAGCGATTCCTAATGTTCCAATTCCTTCAATTCCGCCGCCAATGACAGCTACTCCAGTTCCGAATAATACAAGTACAAATGTACCAATAAATTCAGCGATTGCTTTTTTTAACATAATTTACCTCCTAATATTGCGCATGAAACGTATTATAACATAGGTTTTAGTATAAATAGCTAATGAAATACTATTCTGATAAGACGAAATAGGGGGACAATAAAAAAAGAGTATAGTTCTTTGTTAGAGAACTATACTCTTTTTTATGCAGTTTTTTTCTGCCTAACGACTGGAGCAGAACGGTTTAAAACGCTATTTGCAACCATTCCTAACATAATAATAATCATTCCTAGTAGGGAAAGACCACCAGGAAATGAACCATTCAAGAAAACAATTTCGCCAAGCACGGTAAAGACCATCGTTCCAGCTTGCGTTGCTTCAACAGCTCCAAGTAGAGAGAGGTTATCTTTGGCTAAGTCAGTAGCAAAGAAAAATGTCATCGTCGCAATCACGCCAGAACATAAGGCTAACAAAAATCCTTGCAACATTTGGCTGGATGTTGGAATACCGGTAGTAGAAAATCCATATATACCAAGTAAAATTGTTATAGGTAGACTTCCTATTGCCATTCCTAATACACGTTGGAACGTATCAAGACGTCCGCCAACAAGTTCCATCATTTTTCGGTTGCCGAATGGATATAAGAAGGCTGCTACTACGACAGGTAAAAAACCTGAAATGAACTGAGTCATTGTAATATGACCTGCTGCAGTCGCTTGCATACAAATTACACCAAGTAAAATAAATAATGCGACATATAAACTACGAAGTGGAATTTTTCCGCGTACAAGTTTTGTGCCTGATTTCGTTTCTAATTTAACGAAGAATAATGGTGATAAAAGTAAACCTGCTAATATAGTAACTTGCCAAGTTCCAGCAACGAGCCAAGCTGGAGAAAAGACAGCTGCGAAACTTAATAAAGAATAGAAACCAATACCAGCAACGGAACCCCATCCGATCCACGCTAATGGATGTTTCTTTAATTCTTCCCATAAACCCCTTAAGTTTTTGCGAAATAAAACGATAAGGAATAAAATAGGGAGAGCAAATAAAAAACGGAAGGAAGCTGTCCAGGCCCAGCTCGTTCCAGATACATTCATCGCTCGATTAATAATAAAGGTTGCGGAAAAAAAGGCTGATGATAAAAGGCCTAATAAAATTGCGCGCATGAAGTATAGCACTCCTTTCGAAATTTGATAATTATGTATAGTATAATATACTTGAAAGTGATAAAAGTAAACTATTTTATACTTTAAGGTGGTTTTATAGATGAAAGAACATGAAGATATGCAAACGAAAGAAGTCATTCAGCAAGTAGGTCAGCTATTAAGACAAATTCGAAATGAACAAAAATTAAGTTTAGAAGAATTAGCCCAAAAAACAGGGGTTAGTAAATTAACATTAGGAAAGATTGAAAGAGGCGAAACGAATCCGACGTTAGCTGTCATTTGGAAAATAACGAAAGGGTTATCGATTCCTTTATCGAGATTGATGGTTGTTGGAGAACCTGTAGCTGTGGCGCGCTGCGGAGAAGGATTTGCAGTAGATGTAGGACAAGCATGGCATTTAGAAACGATGTTCCGCTATACGAAAGAAACGGGGATGGAAATGCACCGTGCTTGTTTAAGATCGAATAGTATATATGAACCAGAAGCTCATCATGAAGGTGCTATTGAGCTTGTAACAGTAATGAAAGGGAAAGTATCGATTCAAGTAGAAAGCGATGTATACGAATTAAATGAGTTTGACTCTATTCAATTTGAAGCGAATAAAAAACATAGTTATAGAAATGAAGAAGATGAAGTAGCAGTATTACATTTAACGATGAAATATTCTTCATAAAAAAATCACCTATAGAATTCTATAGGTGATTTTTTATATTTCGATTAAGTATATGCAGGATGCCACTAGTACGAACGTGGCATAAGTAATAAACAAATGAAATAAACTAAAAAACCAGTCCCAAAACATAAAACAGCAATGACCCAAAGTATGCGAATGAGGGTAGAGCTAATATCAAAATATTCGCCTAAACCGCCACATATACCAAATAGCATTTTATCAGTTTCGGATTTACATAACCTTTTTGACATCTTCCAATCCACTCCTTTTTATCCCGCTTTAACGAGCAGTAAGAACTCCACCTAAAAATTCAGCGAAAGCAAAGAAGTTAGGTGGGGATTAACTGCCCGTAAAAGCCCGATTGGTTTAACTAATGATCAGTGGGGGGATGAACAAACCCCCCCACTGATCAAAGTTTCACTTTATAGCAAGCTATATACTTCTATTCTATATGGAAATTTATGAGAAGACTATGCGGTTGTATTACATTTTTTTTAGGGAACAGTCGTATTAATTGTCTTAATTTTCAGTTGATATTAAAATTATAGTAAGAGGTAACTTTTAATAAAGGGTGGGGGAAATAGAGATGACAGTATATTGGCTGACTAATGTAATGCTTGAATCGGGGTATACATATGAAGAGGGGAGAATTTCCCAAACAGAAACAGAGTTATGTAGTTTACTCATTGAAGATGGACGAATTAAAAAAATGATAGCAGGGGCTGTTCAAGAGGAAGGAGTATTAATACTTGATGCTAATCGTTTATTGATTTTGCCAGCTTTCGAAGAGATGCATATTCATATTGATAAGACATATTATAGTGGTCCTTGGAAAGCTTGTATGCCAGCAGAGAATATTTTTACGCGTTTTAATGAAGAAGAAAAAATTCTGCCGAAGCAATTAGCAACTGCTCAAGATAGGGCGGAAAATATGTTAGCGTTATTGCTTCGAAATGGTGCAACGAATATAAGAACGCATTGTAATGTTGATCCGATTATTGGACTTGGTAATTTGGAGGCGACGTTAGCGGCGTTGGAAACATATAAAAATCAGGTTTCTGGTAGAATTGTTGCTTTTCCACAACATGGATTATTGCGTAGTAATTCTGTACAACTTGTGAAAGATGCGATGCGTATGGGTGCGCATCTAGTCGGTGGAGTGGATCCAGCTACAGTGGATAATGATATTGAAAAATCATTACATACCATTATGGATATCGCAGTAGAATTTAATGCGGATGTTGATATTCATCTGCATGATGCGAATAATCTTGGGACGTTTACGATGAAGCGATTGGCAAGTTTAACAGAAGAAGCGGGATGGCAAGGTCGCGTAACAATTAGTCATGCACTTGGACTTGGTGGTGTTACGGATAAAGAAGTTGAAGAAGTGGCGGAAAGACTAGCTGCTTTAAATATTGATATTACTTCAACGGTGCCAATTGGGAAACAAGTAATCCCAATTCCGTTATTAGATAAAAAAGGTGTGAAAGTTTCATTAGGAAATGATAGTATTACTGATCATTGGTCACCGTTTGGCACAGGTGATATGCTGCAAAAGGCAAATCGATTAGCGGAACGTTTTGGCTGGAGTGACGAAAGGTCTTTAAGAAAAGCCCTTCGCTTTATTACGGGAGGAAAAGAAACGTTAAACAATGAAGGGAAGCGAGCATGGCCGAATGTAGGAGATGAAGCAAGTTTTGTTTTGACGAATGCAACATGTACTGCTGAAGCGGTAGCGCGTCAAACAGAGAAACGTTTAGTCGTGCATAAAGGGAATATTGTTGTTGGAAGTTTAAATGAGGTGGAATTAAATAATCTTGTGTAAAAGAATCGTGTAAATGTTTTGAGGAGGGTTCTAATTGTGAGTGTAGAACCCTTCTTTGTTATGCTTGCAATATATTTCTTACAGGGAAGCTAGAAAGGATGAAAAATTTGGACAATCAACATAACCAAAATCATATTATGGGAACTTTGCAATGGTTTATATTTTTATTAGCGAATTCAATCGCACTACCAATTGTCGTTGGCGGATTATTTCATCTTACAACGGAAGAAATATTTTATTTAATGCAGCGTACGTTTTTTGTAGTTGGTATATCTTCTTTTTTACAAGGGTGGCTTGGACATAGACTACCAATTGCGGATGGACCAGCTGGATCGTGGGTTGGAGTATTTACCGTACTTGCTTATGCAACGGCCGGGCAAGATCAATTACATAGTACGTTGCAAATTTTAGAATTAGGAATGATAATTTCCGGTGTTATTTTAATAGGATTAGGAGTCACTGGTTTTATCGGACGTATTTTATTTTTATTCACGCCGCTTGTGACAGGGACGTTTTTACTTTTATTATGTTTACAATTAAGCGGTGTATTTCTAAAAGGAATGCTAGGAATTACTGCTACTGTTTCTCAAATCGATGGATTTACAGCGATAATTGCGTTTAGCATATTTCTTTTCGTTATTATACTATCTAACTTCGGAAAAGGTTTTGTCAAAAGTTATGCGGTTTTAATAGGATTAATTAGTGGGTGGATTCTTTTTCTCATTGCAGGAAAAATGACGATTCCATCTCAAGTAACTCATTTTGTGCAACTTCCGCAAATATTTGCTTGGGGACTTCCAAAGTGGAATACAGGTATGGCTGTATCCAGTTTCGTTATGGTATGTATTTTAGTTTCAAATACAGTGGCAGCTATTATAGCAATTAATCAAGCTACCATTCAAAAGGGGACTATTGAACAAAAACAGTTGAAGGGTGGTACGTGGGTTGGAGGGATTTCGCATATCATTTCTTCTGTATTTTCAACTGTAGGTGTCGTGCCGTTACCAGCAACGGCAGGATTTATACGTTTAACGAAACAAAAATATATACGATCGTTCTTACTAGCATGTTTGTTACTAGTCGTAATGTCGTTGTTTCCAAATATTATTCGTTACTTAGCATCGTTACCACCCGCTGTCGCATCTGCGGTTTTAATGGCTTCGTTCGTACAGTTAATTGGAATTGGGTTTCATAATATAAAACAAGTGCCAATGAGCGAAAGGAATGTAACGGTTTTAGGAGTTTCTGTATTATTTGGAAGCGGTGTTATGTTTTTACCGTCTGGAGCACTCCAATCACTGCCGTCTGTTATGCAATATATATTCGGAAATGGTTTGTTCGTAGGTACAGTTGTCAGCATATTACTAGAACAAATATGGCGTAATGAAAAGTGAGTGGATACAAAGAGTGTCTGCACTGTATAAAAGTCTAAAATAACATGTGAAATAAAGCCTATTTTCATTCACCACCCGCACATTTCGTTCATACAATATCTTGACTAAATAAACACCCAACTTACACATACACGGCTCTGGCTTAAGCAAGGAGGTTTATACCAGTTGAAGGAAAAAGCGTATCAATCTAAACCGTTACTCACAAAGAGAGAGAGAGAAGTATTTGAATTACTGGTTCAAGATAAAACAACGAAGGAAATTGCAGGTGAACTTTTTATCAGTGAAAAAACAGTACGCAACCACATCTCAAACGCAATGCAAAAGCTAGGAGTTAAAGGACGTTCACAAGCAGTTGTTGAGCTTCTTCGCATGGGAGAGCTCGAACTATAAAAAGAAAGCCGACTTTTATATGAAGAGTCGGCTATTTTTCTGTTTATATTTTGAACTTAAAAAGGTATTTCAGACTTTGAGAAGGAAGATATGTTTAAGAAAGAAACGTTAAAAATAACTACTTTAGAACATGATGAGGCATTCAGGGTAGGTATCTTTGTCATTCACAAATAAGAAGGTGCAAATATGAAGTTGTATTTTAAGGATATGGAGATAGGTGAAATTAAAGATGTTTTTGGAGACATGCCATGGATGTATGGAACAATTCGTCTATATGAAAATAGTAAACCGTTCCAAAAATATTTTCGTGAGATGGTAGACGAAGATAGTGGATTTGATTTTGAAAGCATAGATCCTGAATTTTTATATGAAGGAAATTGGTCTGTTTTTGATGAGGATAATCAGCGGTATTTAGGGATTGATATACCTGCTATTCATATGGAGGATAACACGATTGCGTGGCGTTGGAGATAAAAGTTATAAGGTTGTGAAAATCTTCGTACGAAAGAATTCAAACGATAACAACAAGTTGACTTTTATACAAAAGGTCAGCTTGTTGTTATCGTTTTTTCCGCTTGCTATAAGAATGATAAGAACACTCCATACATAAATAGGTAGTAAGGAGGGGATATGTTGAAAAGGATATTGTTAGTTTCAACAAGCGCTCATGATATGAATGGACACCCGACTGGTTTGTGGCTGGAAGAGCTCGCAGCTCCTTATAATGTATTTAAAAAAGCTAAGTTCGATGTTGATATTGTGTCGATAAAGGGCGGTAAAGTACCTATTGATAGAGTGTCTATTCCGAACGGGATACCTCGTGAATTTAAGTATGTCGCTTCTTTATTGCAAAATACGAAGCCGATCTCAAATGTTCATTTTTCGGATTATGATGCGGTTTTATTTGGTGGTGGGCACGGGGCAATTGTAGATTTTCCAGGTAATCCATATGTTGCAAATTTGATTGAGAATATGTACAACAATAACCGGATTGTAGCGGCTGTTTGTCACGGAGTAAGTTCTTTAGTCGGTGTGAAAAATAAAGATGGCTCGTTTTTTGTTGCCGGTAAGCGTATAACAGGTTATACAAACGATGAGGAAAAAGCTGTGCATTTAGAAAAGCGAGTGCCGTTTTTATTAGAAAGTAAATTGAAAGAAGAAGGAGCTTTGTTTTATGTTGCTCCAAATTTCACACCGCATGTAGTAGTAGATGGGCGTTTAATTACAGGGCAAAACCCGCAGTCTAGTATGGAAATAGGGAAAGCTATAAGAAGAGCTGTCAATAAATTATAGAAAAAGTGCTCGCTTTCATTTCTGCTCATTTCTTCTTATTAATAGGAATGTCTTCTTTCCAAAAAAAGATGGAGCGATAAATACGTATTTTATATAGAAGAAACCGACTTTCATATAGAAGGTCGGTTATTTTTCTGTCTTGCAAATTATGAAAAAAAGGAGCAAAATAAAAAAGGTCCTAGTCTATACAGGTACAAATGAAAATTTTCATACAGAAGCAGTTTAAGTTAGCGAACTTAAAGTGTGTAAAATATAATGATAAAATAAGATGATGAATGAGAAAACGGGTGATGAAGTTGAATAGAGCAATCGGTGTTATCGATTCAGGAGTTGGCGGTTTAACAGTAGCGAAGGAATTAATTCGTCAGTTGCCGAAAGAGCGTATTATATATTTAGGGGATACGGCACGTTGCCCTTATGGTCCACGTTCTCGAGAAGAAGTGCGTCAATTTACGTGGGAAATGACGGAGCATTTACTAGATTTAAATATCAAAATGTTAGTTATTGCGTGTAATACAGCAACTGCGGTTGTATTAGAAGAGATGCAGAAACAATTACCAATTCCAGTGGTAGGAGTTATTCATCCAGGATCACGTACAGCTTTAAAAGTGACAAACACGTATCATGTTGGGATTATTGGAACGATTGGAACGGTGAAAAGTGGTGCATACGAAGAAGCGCTAAAGTCTATTAATAACCGTGTTATGGTAGAAAGTTTAGCGTGTCCGCCTTTCGTTGAGCTTGTAGAGAGTGGGAATTTTGAAAGTGAAATGGCGTATGAAGTTGTACGAGAAACGTTGCAACCGCTGAAAAATACTGATATTGATACACTTATTTTAGGTTGTACACATTATCCAATTTTAGGTCCTGTTATTAAAAAAGTAATGGGAGATAAAGTACAACTCATTAGTTCAGGTGATGAAACAGCGCGCGAAGTAAGTACAATTTTATACCATAGTAAAATGTTGAATGAGGGAGAGGAACAAAGTGATCATCTCTTCTTAACGACAGGAAAAATAGGCCTATTTAAAGAAATTGCATCAAAATGGTTCGGTCAACCGATTGAAAATGTGAAACATATTCATTTAGAAAAAGAATAATAGTAGAATCCATATAAGTGAGCTCCTGAGAAATCAGGAGTTTTTTTGTTTATAGGAAGCACAGCTTGTTCTAAAAAGTGAAACAGCTCGTATACATAATAGTACAAACTTAGATTTTAGGGGGGAATGGCATGCCTAAATCCACTTTTAAATGGGTTGTTGGTGCTACTGTGAGCGCTGTTTTACTAACAGGGTGTGGCTTTATAAATCAGGAGAAAGCAACGGAACAAATTGATCCGCCAAAACAAGTTACGTATACAGAGGGTGGAAAGAAAGAAGTAGCTAAGAAAGATAAGCAAGGACAAACGGTGAATAGAGAACTATACCTTGTTGATAAAAATGGTTATGTTGTACCGCAAACGTTAGCTATACCTACTCCGAAAGCGAATGAGGTCATTCAGCAAACGTTAGAGTACCTTGTGAAAGATGGACCGGTAACGAATTTATTACCGAATGGGTTCCGTGCAGTCATTCCAGCGAATACATCGATGACACTAGATTTGAAAAAAGATGGGACGGCAGTAATTGATTTCTCTAAAGAAATGAAAAACTATGCAAAAGAGGAAGAGCGTCAGATGGTTGAGTCAATAGCCTGGACGTTGACGCAATTTAAAGAAATAAAACAAGTGCAGTTCCAAATAAATGGTGAAAAATTGGCAAAGATGCCTGTTGGTGGTACACCGATTGGTGAAGGGGTGAGCCGTGCTAATGGTATCAACTTCGATGATGAACAAGTAGCGGATGTAACAAATACAAAACCGGTTACACTTTATTTTATGGCACAAAATAATGATAAGCAGCAATACTACGTACCAGTAACACGCCGCGTTGTAGAAGGAAAAGAAAATGATTATGCAGCAATTATAGATGAACTTGTAAAAGGACCGATTCATCAATCGCTTCTGAATGATTTTAATCCAGGAGTTAAGTTGATTACGAATCCGAAGTTACAAGACGGAAATCTTACATTAAACTTTAATGAAAATATATTTATAAACCCAGATAAAAATATGATTTCAAATTACGTATTGAAGTCGTTAGTTTTATCTTTAACAGAAAAGAAAGGCGTGAAAAGTGTTTCTATTGAAGTAAATGGTAAAGCGAATCTTATAGATGAAAAGGGTGGAAAGTTAATAAAACCTGTCGATCGTCCAGAAAACGTGAATACAGGTAGTTTTTAATCTTCAATAATTTGATATACTTAAGTAAGAAAGGGGAATTGCTTTTTGGGTTCCTCTTCTTTTATTGTATACATATCATACATTTAAATTTGGCTATACTAACAAGTAGTTATGAGGAGGTTATTTTTATGCGAGTAGATGGTAGAGAGAAAACAGAATTACGCCATATACATATTCATACGAATTATTTAAAACATCCAGAGGGATCAGTATTAATTGAGGTTGGGGATACAAAGGTAATTTGCTCAGCGACAATTGAAGAGCGTGTCCCACCGTTTATGCGTGGAGAAGGAAAGGGCTGGGTAACAGCTGAATATGCGATGATTCCACGTGCAACAGAACAACGTACAATTAGGGAATCAAGTAAAGGGAAAGTAACAGGACGTACAATGGAAATCCAGCGCTTAATTGGACGAGCATTACGTGCGGTAGTTGACTTAGAAGCACTTGGTGAGAGAACGGTTTGGATTGATTGTGATGTTATTCAAGCGGATGGTGGAACGAGAACTGCTTCTATTACAGGTGCATATGTAGCAATGGTATTAGCGTTTGAGAAGTTATTACAAGCAGAAAAAGTATCTAAAATTCCAGTAAAAGATTATTTAGCAGCAACGTCAGTAGGAATTGTTGAAGAGCAAGGTGTTGTTTTAGATTTAAACTACGCAGAAGATTCTAAAGCAGACGTTGATATGAACGTAATTATGACTGGAAAAGGTCAGTTTGTTGAAGTGCAAGGAACTGGAGAAGAGGCGACGTTTAGCAGAGCGCAGTTAAATGAATTACTTGATGCTGCGGAACAAGGTATCTTCCAACTAATCGACATGCAAAAAGAAGCGTTAGGTGACATCGTATCTCATATAGAGTAGAGGTGGAAAGTATGAAACAAGTTGTTGTAGCGACAAAAAATATGGGGAAAGTACGTGAATTTGCTGAGTTATTTGAGCGATTTGATTTAGAAGTAAAATCATTGCACGATTTTCCTCATATTGAAGAAGTCGAAGAAACTGGTGAAACATTTGAAGAAAATGCGATCTTAAAAGCGGATAGTCTGAGTAGACAGCTGAATGCGATCGTAATCGCGGATGATTCAGGTCTTATTGTAGATGCTTTAAATGGAAAACCAGGCGTGTATTCAGCTCGTTTTGCTGGAGAGCCGAAAGATGATCAAGCGAATATTGATAAAGTGTTACAAGAATTAAATGAAATAGCGTTTGAAAAGCGTAAAGCTCGTTTCTACTGTGCATTAGCAGTGGCTTTCCCTGAAGGGGATAAAAAGCCTGTCATTGTAAACGGGACGTGCGAAGGGTATATTTTAGAGCAGCGCCGCGGGGAAAATGGCTTTGGATATGATCCGATTTTTTATGTGGAAGAATATAAAAGAGCGATGGCGGAACTAAGTTCAGATGAGAAAAATGCCATTAGCCACCGTGGACGTGCTCTTCGTAAGCTAGAAGAAAAAATCCCTGAATGGTTTTTAGGAGAATAAGGGAGAGAGATTGATGAAAGCTTTAATCGTAAGCGATAGTCATAGCTCCGTGAAGGAATTACAGCAGTTGAAAGAGAACTATGAAGGAAAAGTAGATGTCATGATTCATTGCGGTGATTCAGAGCTAACGCCTGCTCATGAAGAGCTGCAAGGTTTCCATGTTGTAAAAGGGAACTGTGATTATGCTAACTTTCAAGATGAAATTGTAACTGATGTAGATGGCATTCGTTTCGTAGTTGTGCACGGACATCGTCATAACGTGAAAATGACATTACAAACATTAGCGTACCATGCGGAAGAGGTAGGGGCGCAAGTTGCATGCTTCGGACACTCTCACGTATTAGGTGCAGAATTAATCGATGGCGTTTTATTTATTAATCCAGGCAGTATTTTATTGCCACGTCAGCGTGTAGAAAAGACATTTGCTTTATTAGAAATGGATGAAAATCAAATGGAAGTTCGTTTTGAAACATTAGACGGACAACTAGTTGAACAAGCAGTTTTTAAAAGAGGATAAGAAAAATTATCCTCTTTTAAAAAAGGTGTTGACTTTATGTATGGTTATACATATAATAAATATTGTCGATAGGGCAACAGCGCTAACGAAGAAAAATAAAATAACATATGCGGGTGTAGTTTAGTGGTAAAACAAGAGCCTTCCAAGCTCTGGTCGAGAGTTCGATTCTCTTCACCCGCTCCATGTCCCAGTAGCTCAGCCGGATAGAGCATACGCCTTCTAAGCGTACGGTCGGGAGTTCGAATCTCTCCTGGGACGCTAAAAAAACCTTGTTATCTTTTGATAACAAGGTTTTTTGTTTGTTTAAAAATTGATGTATGTGCAAGAGGTGTAAAAAAATATAAAGTAACATATGATAATTATTATATACAATAGATTAAAGTGCATTAAGAAAAGAGCGCTATTTATGCGCCCTATTTCTCTTGTTTAATTTAAAGAATCAATAGGCTTATGATGAAACTTAAATCCATATCTATATTATCCCAATTGTTCACTTAGAATGTTATAAAACTTTTTACCATTCTAGTACGATTAAGCAGCCGTTATCGGAACTTATCCCCGACAGTGTGTTACAATTAATAGAAGCGGAAAACGAGAATCTCCAATTGACTGGACGTGTGATTGGTTGGACAGTTTAAGAAGGTTGTATAAAAAAGGGAGATGGCGCAAAGATGGCTAGATCAAATGAGAATGATTTAACAGAGAAATTGGCAGAAGGTCACCGGAAATATGGTGATGGCAACTTTACAGTACAGAACATCGGTGATGAAACTAACCCAGATTGGACTGTCGTAAAAAATGTGAGGAAGGGATCGGCAGGCATTCGTGAAGGAGAAGATATATTAAGACTGCGATCAAAATATATAAAATAGTACGGGAATGCGGAGTGGGAGTTCAAATCTCTCCTGGGACGCTAAGAAACCCTTGTTATCTTTTGATAACAAGGGTTTCTTGTTTAGTTATTAATAAACTTCTCAAATACAAAACCATAATCTTTCACGTTATATTGTTTCTTCGTATCAACGAGCCAGTTAAAGGCGATCTCGTTCATTTCTTTAAATTGTTCTGCTAAATTTACTTGTGCGTTTGAAATACGGCTGAAAGCGTTAGATGCCATATCTAGACTTTTATATGCATACTGTAATGTAATATCGTTGTCGTATGAAATTTCTTCTATTTTAAGTAAAGCCTTATATAAATCTTTTAATTCTTCAATATGTTTTTTATGAACATCAATTGAATAATGCTCATCCCCCATCTGGAACTTAATTTCTACGTCTAAATCAATCGTTCCTGCAGTTTCAAGTGCTACGTTTTTAATTTGATACTTACTATAACTAAAGCGGCGTAGTGTACGTTTTTTACTTGTTGCACTTGTACCATCTAGGTGGATTAATCCTTTGTTTGTGAAACAATATTCATCTGATTTTGATTTGATTAAAAAATAAATTTTCTCCCCATCTTCATGCATCACGTAATCATCAGCATCAACTTTATCGTAATCTTTCGGTGTAATGACAGAACCTACATCGCTTAGCCCTAATACATCTGCAGCCATTTTTTTAAACATACATAATCCCCCTTTTAAATTAAATTCTTAATTGTATAAAAATATATTAACACGATTTCAATAAAGTGTTTTCTTATAATTAAAAACATTTGAAGGTAAGTTAAGAAAAGTAACAAATAATTATTTCAACCCTAAGTTATTTAGGAAATCTATCAGTTTAAGAGTGGATTCTCCGAAAAATAACCAGGAGAAAAAGTTAATTTTGCAAGTAATTATAGAGAAATTCCGTGAAAACCTCTCAAGTAATATGAGGTTTTTTTCTATTCATTTTGAAATCTTACAATTCTGTAAGGTAACTGTAAGGAAGTTCGATGGTAACAAATTGCTAATCCTCTATAATAAAGGTAACAACGATAAAACGAGGAGGAAGAAATGATGAAAGGATTAATTGTAACGGGTTTAACAGTTGCTTTTGGATTTGTAGCGTATGAGAAATTAACGTATGTAGTTGATGTTGTAAAACATTTAATCGCTTAGTAAAAAAACTGCCATGAGAGGGAAAGGGAATGAGTGAATGAATGGAATGGTTATTTGGAATTATAGGTACTTGTAGTGTAGTGTTATTGTTCTTTGTCCCGAGTGGTATACTTAGTTCGACAACGAGTTTGTTCTTCTTAAGTTTGTTTGCTTGTACGATGCTTATTATTATGTTTTTAATGAAGCGAAGTAAACCAATCTTCTATTTTAGCATGATTGTTATGGCAATTATTGTTCTCCAAATTATTACCCTTGTTATATACCCCACTATTATAAAAGCTTTCCATTAATGATGAATCCTCTGCTTTAATTGCTGAGGATTTTTATTTGTACATTTTTAATTTTTAGTAAGGATTTGTTTATATCGAAATATAAAAATTAAATATTTCCATATTTCAAACAAAGGGTTTTGGGATGTTGTGTTCTTATTACTCATTTGATATATTTACTTTAAAGATAATTAAAATCTAGAAAAAGAGGCGGACGTATGGATAAAAAAGAAAATACGGTCGTATTGTTTCCACAACTATCAGAGCGATATATTGATGAAGGTTTTTTAGCACTGAAAGAGCGGAAATTCGAAGATGCATTGCGCTGCTTTGAAATATTACGTCAGTATAATGCAGAAACGGAACAAACGGAACTCGCTTCTGTTATTTGTTTGTTAGAATTAAAACATATGGAAGAAGCGAAAGACAAATGTGAACAGTTACTTGAAACAGGAGCTGTATTATTTGGTGATATTCTTGAAACATATGTGACGATTTTAGTTCAAACAAATGATTATGAAGGTGTCATTGAAATCGTTGAAAAGGTTTTGCAAACGAAAGATGTAATGCCTGAGCAAAAGGAAAAATTAGCACAGCTCGCTTTATTTGCAGAAGGTATGTTAAGTGAAGTAGATACGTCACTAGTCGATTCGAATTTTGAATTGGATGAGTTTACTAATGAAATGTTTGGAGAAAACTTTGGACAAAAGCTAAGAGCGATTCAGCAACTTTCGTTAAAAGACTTGGATCTTGCATTACCTATTTTAAAGAAATTTTTAATAGACGAAAAACAGCACCCTTATTTGAAAACTTCTATTTTATATAAAATGATAGAAAATCAAATAGAAGAAGAGATAGAGGTAGAAAAGTTTGGGAATACGATTAAGGTGATTCCAGCATTTACAGGTCATAATGAGGAGCAATCCGATAACATTATACATACATTATCAAGCCGATTAGAGCAAAATTATCCCGATATATTTGATGCGATGGTTACATATTGGAAAGAATTGCGAATTAGCGTTTTCCCATTCGCTCTATTAATGGATAAAGTGGAGATTTGGGCTGCTGTTTTAGAGAGAATTGGAAGAAAGCGTTTCGGATTGACTATTGATGAAGAAGAGCTTATGACAGCGTATAATATTGAATTAGAAGAGTTTCATATTGCCTATCAATGGTTATTACGTGTTGAAAGAGAAGGATATTTGCCCGTATAATTATGAAAAAGAATCGTTCGGTTCTTGAAACGAGCATATTCTATGTTATAATGTAAGGGTTGCAAAAGGCAGAAATCTGCCTGTTTGTAAGAGAAGAGAAGTGTAAATCTCTTACTTAATATGTTTCATATTATTCTCGAACAAAATATACCGTAGTTGTCTTTTAGACAATTAGTAGATTGGAACATTATATCTGAAAGCTTTTGCTAGAGGATTATTTGTACTTTTGTTATTTCAAAAAAGAGATAATGAAGATTTTAATCTATAGAGGTATGTGCATACATTATTATAGTTGGAGGGAAAGAATAAATGGCTGCAAAATGGGAAAAATTAGAAGGTAACGTAGGCGTTTTAACAATCGAAGTTGATGCTAAAGAAGTAAACAACTCTATCGACGCTGCGTTCAAAAAAGTAGTACAAACAATTAACGTACCAGGTTTCCGTAAAGGGAAAATGCCTCGTCCGTTATTCGAACAACGCTTTGGTATCGAATCTTTATACCAAGATGCTTTAGATATCATCTTACCAAAAGCATACGGTGAAGCGATCGATGAAGCTGGTATCTTCCCAGTTGATCATCCTGAAATCAACATCGAGAAGTTCGAAAAAAATGCTAACCTTATCTTCACTGCAAAAGTTACAGTGAAGCCTGAAGTTAAATTAGGCGAGTACAAAGGTTTAGCAGTAGAAAAAGTTGAAACAACTGTAACTGACGAAGATGTAGAGAACGAATTAAAATCTTTACAAGAGCGTCAAGCTGAACTAGTTGTTAAAGAAGAAGGAACTGTTGAAAACGGTGATACAGCTGTAATCGACTTCGAAGGTTTCGTTGATGGCGAAGCATTTGAAGGCGGAAAAGGCGAAAACTATTCTCTTGCAATCGGTTCTGGTACTTTCATCCCTGGTTTCGAAGAGCAAGTAATTGGTCTTAAATCTGGTGATTCTAAAGAAGTTGAAGTATCATTCCCAGAAGAGTACCACGCTGCTGAATTAGCTGGTAAACCAGCTACATTCAAAGTAACAATTCACGAAATCAAAACAAAAGAACTTCCTGAGTTAAACGACGAGTTCGCTAAAGAAGCTGACGAAGAAGTTGCAACTCTTGATGAATTAAAAACAAAACTTCGTACAAACTTAGAAGAAGGCAAAAAGCACGAAGCTGAGCACAAAGTACGTGACGAAGTAGTAGAATTAGCTGCTGCTAACGCTGAAATCGAGATTCCAGAAGCTATGATCGACACTGAGTTAGATCGTATGGTTCGTGAATTCGAGCAACGTTTAAGCCAACAAGGTATGAACCTTGAGCTTTACTACCAATTCACAGGTACTGACGCTGACAAGTTAAAAGAGCAAATGAAAGAAGACGCTCAAAAACGCGTAAGAATCAATCTTGTTCTTGAAGCTATCATTGAAGCTGAAAACATCGAAGTTACTGAAGAAGAAGTAACTGCAGAAGTTGAAAAAATGGCTGAAATGTACGGTATGCCAGTAGACGCTATCAAGCAAGCTCTTGGAAGCGTAGACGCTTTATCTGAAGACCTTAAAGTGCGTAAAGCTGTAGACTTCTTAGTAGACAACGCTGCATAATAAAATAACAAGGCGCGATTTTAATCGTGCCTTGTTTTATAAATATAGAAATATATTTATAAAACTTTTCGATGAAGAAGGAAAACTTCCTTTACAAGTCGAATATACATATTTCAAAAGTTTTAAAATTTTTTTATTTGTACATAACTAGTCATATTATTTGTATTTCTCGCCACGTAGTGACATAATATGTATTTACATACGATACATTTATCGTGTACATACGAAGGCAAGAGGTTAGCACTTTGTAAGGGGTGTGAAAATATGTTTAAATTTAATGATGAAAAAGGTCAATTAAAATGTTCTTTCTGTGGTAAAACACAAACGCAAGTTCGAAAGTTAGTTGCAGGTCCAGGTGTTTACATTTGTGACGAGTGTATCGAACTTTGTACTGAAATTGTACAAGAGGAGCTTGCGAAGGACGAAGAAGTAGAATTCAAAGATGTACCGAAACCGGTAGAAATTCGTGAAATCTTAGATGAGTATGTCATCGGACAAGATAACGCGAAAAAAGCACTAGCGGTAGCGGTATATAACCATTACAAACGCATTAATTCTAACAGTAAAATTGATGATGTAGAATTAGCGAAGAGTAATATTTCACTTATTGGGCCAACTGGTAGTGGTAAAACATTATTGGCACAAACATTAGCGCGTATTTTAAATGTTCCATTTGCAATCGCGGACGCAACATCTTTAACAGAAGCTGGATATGTAGGGGAAGATGTAGAAAACATCTTACTAAAATTAATCCAAGCAGCTGATTATGATGTAGAGAAAGCGGAAAAAGGAATCATTTATATTGATGAGATTGATAAAGTGGCACGTAAGTCCGAAAATCCATCAATTACACGTGATGTATCTGGTGAAGGTGTACAGCAGGCACTTCTGAAAATTTTAGAAGGTACTGTAGCGAGCGTTCCACCTCAAGGTGGTCGTAAGCATCCGCATCAAGAGTTCATTCAAATTGATACAACGAACATCCTATTCATTTGTGGTGGAGCGTTTGATGGCATTGAGCCAATTATTAAACGTCGCCTTGGTGAGAAAGTAATTGGATTTGGTGCTGAGAAGAAAAATGCTGATGTAAATGAGAAGCATGTTTTATCTCACGTTTTACCAGAGGATCTTTTAAGATTCGGTTTAATTCCGGAGTTTATCGGTCGTCTTCCAGTTATTGCGAACCTAGAGCCGCTTGATGAAGATGCTCTTGTAGATATTTTAACGAAACCGAAAAATGCACTTGTTAAGCAATTCCAAAAATTATTGGAGCTTGACGATGTTGAGTTAGAGTTTGAAGAAGGTGCACTAGTTGAGATTGCGAAAAAAGCAATTGAACGTAAAACAGGTGCTCGTGGACTTCGTTCTATTATTGAAGGCTTAATGCTTGATGTAATGTTCGAACTTCCATCTCGCAAAGATATCGAGAAGTGTATTCTGACGAAAGAAACAGTAGCTGATAATGAACCGCCGAAATTGGTGTTACAAGACGGTACTGTACTTGATACAAAAACATCTGCATAGTGCGAAGAAGAAACAGCAATTTTTATAATTGCTGTTTTTCTTTATGTTTAGCTATGTTCCTCCGCGGAAATACTAAATGATAAAACATTGCGGGAGGAAATAAATTATGAGCTGGACAAATATATTTTTACTTGTTCAACTTGTTTTTGGTGTAATTGTCGGATTGTATTTTTGGCATTTACTTCGAAATCAGCGAACACAAAAAGTTTCAATTGATCGAGAATCGAAAAAAGAATTAGAACAGCTTCGTAAAATGCGTGAGATTTCTTTAACAGAGCCGCTTGCGGAGAAGGTACGTCCTACATCCTTTTTAGATATTGTAGGGCAAGAGGACGGGATTAAGTCGTTGAAAGCGGCTCTTTGTGGTCCGAATCCGCAACATGTAATTATATATGGTCCGCCAGGTGTCGGGAAGACAGCGGCAGCACGCCTTGTATTGGAAGAAGCGAAACGCAATCCGAAATCTCCATTTCGTACGAATGCAACATTTATCGAACTTGATGCGACGACAGCAAGATTTGATGAACGTGGTATTGCAGACCCATTAATTGGTTCAGTCCATGATCCGATTTATCAAGGGGCAGGTGCAATGGGGCAAGCGGGTATCCCACAGCCGAAAAAAGGGGCTGTAACAGATGCGCATGGTGGTATTTTGTTCATTGATGAGATTGGTGAATTACATCCAATTCAAATGAACAAAATGTTAAAGGTGTTAGAAGATCGGAAAGTATTTTTGGAAAGTGCGTACTATAGTGAAGAAAATTCGATGATTCCAACGTATATACATGATATTTTTCAAAAAGGTTTGCCAGCCGATTTTCGCTTAGTTGGGGCGACGACACGTTCGCCAGAGGAGATTCCTCCTGCTATTCGGTCACGCTGTTTAGAAGTGTTTTTCCGTGAGTTAGATACAGAAGAGATTCAAAAAGTAGCGAAGAATGCAGCTGATAAAGTGGAAATGCAAATAGGTAAAAATGGTGTTGAAATGATCGGGATGTATGCAAGAAATGGACGAGAAGCAATTAACCTTGTACAAATTTCTGCTGGTATGGCAATAAATGAAGAACGTTCTTTCATTAAAGATGAAGATATAGAGTGGGTTGTTCACTCTAGTCAACTTACACCGAAATATGAAAAACGTATTTATCCTATTCCGAGAATCGGTCTTGTAAATGGACTTGCTGTATACGGACCAAATACAGGCGCGTTATTAGAAATTGAAGTAACAGCAATCAAGGCGAAAGATAAAGGGTCGGTAAATGTTACCGGGATTGTGGAAGAGGAAAGTATTGGTAGTCAAACGAAATCCATTCGCCGTAAAAGTATGGCGAAAGGTTCTGTAGATAATGTATTAACAGTACTTCGTTCTCTAGATGTGTTGCCAGAAGGGTACGATATACATATTAATTTTCCAGGTGGTATCCCAATTGATGGGCCTTCGGCAGGTATTGCTATGGCAACAGGTGTATATTCAGCAGTGCATCGTACGTATGTGAGTAATGAAGTAGCGATGACCGGTGAGATAAGTATACACGGGGAAGTGAAACCTATTGGTGGTGTGTACGCAAAAATAAAAGCTGCGAAAAAAGCAGGTGCTAAGAAAGTCATAATTCCTGCTGAAAACATGCAACCGTTTTTGTATACAATAAAAGGAATTGAAATCATTCCTGTTCGTAAGTTAAAAGAAGTATTTGAGCTAACATTTATGCAGGAAAATATGCATCGAGACCTTGATATACATACTACTGTAGACGAAACAGATGCACAATCAATGTGAGAATGAACGATAATAAAATTTGCCAGACTTCGTTTAAGTTTGTATGCTTAAGCGGAGTCTTTTTTCCTTTTTAAAAGGTAGAAAAAACGAGGGATTTACAATTGCGAAAAATCTCTGCAATTGCATCTAGATGTATTGTAATATAAAATAGTTGAACAGGAGTTTAATTTATTATGGAGGTGCTATGTCTAGTATGAATACGAATGAAAGAATCGTACCCCTCCTACCATTAAGAGGCGTTCTCGTATATCCAACGATGGTTCTGCATCTTGATGTAGGACGTGATAAATCGATACAAGCACTAGAGCAGGCGGCAATGGATGAAAATATCATCTTTTTAGCGATGCAAAAAGAAATGAATATCGATGATCCGAAAGAAGATGACATATATAGTGTAGGTACAGTGGCGAAAGTGAAGCAAATGTTAAAATTGCCGAACGGTACGCTTCGTGTCCTTGTAGAGGGTTTACATAGAGCTGAAGTAGTAGAGTTTATCGAAGAAGAGAATGTAGTGCAGGTTTCTATCAAAACGGTAACTGAAGAAGTGGAAGATGATCTAGAAGAGAAAGCTCTTATGCGTACATTACTGGAGCATTTCGAACAATATATTAAAGTTTCGAAAAAAGTTTCAAATGAAACATTTGCAACGGTAGCTGATGTGGAAGAGCCAGGAAGATTAGCTGATTTAATTGCTTCTCACTTGCCGATTAAAACGAAGCAGAAACAAGAAATCTTAGAGATTGTATCTGTGAAGGAACGATTACATACACTTATTTCAATTATTCAAGATGAACAAGAGTTACTTAGTTTAGAAAAGAAAATTGGACAAAAAGTGAAACGTTCAATGGAGCGCACGCAAAAAGAATATTTCTTACGTGAGCAAATGAAGGCGATTCAAACTGAACTTGGTGATAAAGAAGGTAAGGGCGGGGAAGTTGAAGAACTTCGTGAGAAAATTGAACAATCAGGAATGCCTGAAGAAACAATGAAGGCTGCACTGAAAGAATTAGACCGTTATGAAAAGTTACCAGCAAGTTCTGCGGAGAGCGGTGTTATTCGTAATTATATGGATTGGTTATTAGCACTTCCGTGGACAGAAGCGACAGAAGATATGATTGATCTTGCTCATTCTGAAGAGATTTTGAACAAAGATCATTACGGGCTTGAGAAAGTAAAAGAGCGCGTACTTGAATATTTAGCTGTGCAGAAGTTAACGAATTCATTAAAAGGACCTATCCTTTGCTTAGTAGGACCTCCTGGGGTCGGGAAAACATCGTTAGCGCGTTCGATTGCAACATCATTAAATCGTAATTTTGTCCGTGTATCCCTTGGTGGTGTACGTGATGAATCTGAAATCCGTGGTCACCGTCGTACGTATGTTGGAGCGATGCCAGGACGCATTATTCAAGGTATGAAAAAGGCGAAAACAGTTAATCCAGTCTTTTTATTAGATGAGATTGATAAAATGTCTAACGACTTCCGTGGAGATCCATCAGCGGCATTACTTGAAGTGTTAGACCCAGAACAAAACCATAACTTCAGTGATCATTACATTGAAGAACCGTATGATCTATCGAAAGTTATGTTTGTAGCAACTGCGAATACACTTTCAAGTGTTCCAGGTCCGTTGCTTGACCGTATGGAAATTATTTCAATTGCTGGCTATACAGAACTTGAAAAAGTTCACATTGCCCGTGAACATTTATTGCCGAAACAATTAAAAGAGCATGGCTTACGAAAAGGTAATTTACAAGTACGTGATGAAGCGCTTCTTGAAATTATTCGTTATTATACACGTGAGGCCGGTGTTCGTACGCTAGAGCGTCAAATTGCAAAAGTTTGTCGTAAAGCAGCAAAAATTATCGTTACAGCAGAACGTAAGCGTATTGTAGTAACAGAGAAAAACATTGTTGATTTACTTGGTAAGCACATATTCCGTTATGGGCAAGCTGAAAAAACAGACCAAGTTGGTATGGCAACAGGGTTAGCGTATACAGCAGCAGGCGGTGATACACTTGCGATTGAAGTGTCTGTAGCGCCAGGTAAAGGGAAATTAATTTTAACAGGGAAACTTGGGGATGTTATGAAAGAATCCGCACAAGCGGCGTTTAGCTATATTCGTTCTCGTGCAGAAGAGCTTCAGATTGATCCGAATTTCCATGAGAAAAATGATATTCATATTCATGTTCCAGAAGGAGCAGTTCCAAAAGATGGACCGTCAGCAGGTATTACGATGGCAACGGCACTTATTTCTGCACTAACAGGTATTCCTGTAAGTAAAGAAGTGGGGATGACAGGTGAAATTACACTTCGTGGTCGTGTATTACCAATTGGTGGTTTAAAAGAAAAAACATTAAGTGCTCACCGCGCAGGCTTAACAAAAATTATTTTGCCAGCAGAAAACGAGAAAGATTTAGATGATATTCCAGAAAGCGTAAAAGAAAACCTTACGTTTGTGCTTGCATCTCATTTAGATGAAGTATTGGAGCACGCATTAGTAGGAGTGAAACAATGAAAGTAACAAAAGCAGATATTGTAATTAGTGCTGTTAAACCAGAACAATATCCAGACAGTGATTTACCAGAAATTGCATTAGCAGGTCGTTCAAATGTCGGGAAGTCTTCCTTTATTAATAAAATTTTAAATCGTAAAAAGTTAGTACGTATTTCTTCTAAACCAGGGAAAACGCAAACGTTGAACTTTTTCTTGATCAATGAGATGATGCATTTTGTTGACGTTCCAGGTTATGGATATGCGAAAGTATCTAAAACAGAGCGCGCAGCATGGGGCAAAATGATTGAGACTTACTTTACAACACGTGAGCAATTAGACGCAGCTGTATTAGTAGTTGATTTACGTCACCAACCAACAAATGATGACGTGATGATGTATGATTTCTTAAAGCATTATGAAATCCCAACAATTATTATTGCGACGAAAGCTGATAAAATTCCGAAAGGGAAATGGCAAAAGCATTTAAAAGTTGTAAAAGAAACGCTTGCTGTTGAAATTGGCGATGAAATCGTTCTATTCTCTTCTGAAACAGGACTTGGAAAAGAAGAAGCGTGGAAGGCAATTCATAGAATGACAAAAACAAAAAACGCGTGACGAATGTCGCGCGTTTTTTTTATTTACTAAATTTTTTTATCGTACGTTTAATGTAACCTCAATATTACCTCTTGTTGCTTTCGAATAAGGACATACACCGTGAGCGGCTTCTACAAGTTCTTGTGCTTCGTCATGAGAGACGCCAGCAACATGTACATCAAGTACAGCAGATAGGCCGAAACCACCATCTGTATCTTTTCCGATAGAAACGTGAGCAGTTACTTCTGTACTTTCTACTTTCACACGTTTTGTACGAATGACAAGTTGTAATGCACTATCAAAACAAGCGGCATAACCAGCAGCAAATAGTTGTTCTGGATTCGTTGCCTCTCCGCCTGCACCACCTAGTGCTTTCGGCATTTTTACATCAAGATTTAATATGCCATCATCTGAAATTACTTTTCCATTTCTTCCACCTGTAGCAGTTACTGAAGCAGTATATAATTTATCCATGTTTATTCCCCTTTTCTATCATTAATTGTTTTCATTGTTTCAATTAGTTTATTTAATTGAATTAATAAAGAACGATATTCTTGTTCTGTAATTCCTAAATTTGTTGCCATTGTTTTCGGCAATGAACAAGCCTTTTCTTTTAAGTCTTTACCTTGTTCTGTTAATTTAATACAAACTTTGCGCTCATCTTCTTTGGAACGAACGCGTTTTACAAGTTTTAATGATTCCATTCGTTTTAACATAGGTGTTAACGTACCGGAATCTAAAAATAGACGTTCTCCAATTTCTTTTACTGTTAGTCCATCTTGCTCCCATAGTACGAGTAAAGTAATGTACTGGGGATACGTAATACCCATATCTTCTAAATATGGTCGATAAAAGCGGGTAACTTCTTTAGAACAGGCGTAAATAGAAAAACAAAGTTGGTTATCTAGATGTAAAGAATTCTCTGTCATACATAACTCCTTTCTAATTAAGTTGCGCACAATTTAATTTTATAAAATCAATATAACGAAAAAGAAATACAATGTCAAATACATTGTATTGAGAAAGTTTGTGCTACAATTTGGAACAATCATACATATTTTTCTTCATGATGAAAGAAGATAGGAAAGATGATGTTATAATTCATATGGAATAGTTTCCATCACTTGATTATGAGGACTTTTTTTGGTAACGTACAAATAGAGTTATTAATTTATAATCATTATAAAGTAGAAAGTCTTTATTAGTTTTACTGAATCTCCTTTATTACATACGGAGAATAAATAAAAAATAATCGGTTGTTCACACGATTGTCAGATTCATAAGAGGAAAGTTGTATTATGATAGTAGATAAAGTGATAAAACGGGTGAAGGGGGACATGCTGCGTGCATATTCTTGTTGTTAGTGTAAATTATCGAACAGCCCCTGTAGAATTTCGTGAGAAACTCACATTTCAGGCAGCAGAGCTAGAGCAAGCAATGACTACATTACAAAATCAAAAGAGCGTGTTAGAGAATGTCATTGTATCAACTTGTAATCGCACTGAGATTTACGCTGTTGTCGATCAATTACACACGGGACGGTATTATATTAAGAAGTTTTTAGCTGATTGGTTTCAGCTTGAAATAGAAGAAGTCGCACCATATTTAACTATTTTTGAACAAGACGGTGCAATAGATCATTTATTCCGCGTGACGTGCGGTTTAGATTCTATGGTAGTTGGAGAAACACAGATTTTAGGCCAAATAAAAGATAGCTTTTTAGAAGCGCAACAAGTAAAAGCGACAGGCACAATTTTTAATGAGTTGTTTAAGCAGGTGGTTACGTTAGCGAAACGTGCGCACTCAGAAACGACGATTGGTGAAAGTGCGATGTCTGTTAGCTATGCTGCTGTTGAGCTCGGAAAGAAAATATTTGGTGAGTTAACAGATTGTCATGTGCTTATTCTTGGTGCTGGTAAGATGGGTGAGCTGGCACTGCAAAACTTATATGGAAGCGGTGCTCGAAAAGTAACCGTCATGAATAGGACGTTTACGAAAGCGGAAGTAATGGCTGAGAAATATATGGGACATGCAAAGCCTTTAAGTGAATTGCAATGTGCATTATTAGAAGCAGATATTTTAATTAGTTCAACTGGTGCATCTGAATATGTCATTACGAAAGAGATGATGACAAAGGTAGAGAAAATGCGCTCTGGTCGTCCGTTATTTATGGTGGATATTGCAGTGCCACGTGATATTGATCCAGCGATTGATGAACTAGAAGGTTCTTTCTTATATGACATTGATGATTTGCAAGGAGTAGTGGAAGCAAATCGTGCTGAGCGTTTGAAAGAAGCAGAGAAAATTCAATTTATGATTGAAGAGGAAATTGTTTTATTTAAAACGTGGTTAAGTACACTTGGTGTTGTTCCGTTAATAGCAGCTCTTCGTGATAAGGCACTTGCTATCCAAAGTGAAACGATGGAAAGCTTGGAACGAAAAATACCGAATCTTAGTGATCGTGAGAGAAAAGTAATTAGTAAGCATACGAAAAGTATTATTAATCAATTATTAAAAGACCCAATTTTAGTAGCGAAAGAAATAGCTGCTGAAGAGGGAGCAGACGAAAAATTAGCGTTATTTGCAAAGATTTTTGACTTAGAAATGGAAGATGTAGAGAGTTGTGCGGAAGAAGTAGAACATAAAAGAGCGTGGACACCATCCGTTCCATCTTTATAATTTGGAAGGATGATCGGATGAGTTTTTTAAATAACAGTATTATTTATCATATTGCAATTATTTTATATGCTTGTAGCATTAGTTTATATTTTATAGATTATTTCCAAAGTAACCGAAAGGCGAACCGATTTGCTTTTTGGTTACTTTCGATTGTATGGGTTCTGCAGTCTATCTTTATGTTACTTAGGGCTACAGATTCAGCAACGAACCCTATATTAACTTTATTATCAGGGATTTATTTTTATGTTTGGCTATTGATTACGATGTCGTTAGTCATTAATCGATTTATGAGAATTGACTTTCTAGTCTTTTTTACAAATGTTGTCGCATTTGGCGTAAGCGCTTTTTCTATTTTTACACCGCTCGGAAAGATGTCGCCGGTACTGGCAGAGCAATTAGTTTCAGAACTTGTATATGTACATGTCGGTATGGCTATTATTTCTTATGCAACTTTCACTGTATCGTTCATTTTTTCTATTATGTATTTATTGCAATATCGCCTATTAAAAAAGAAAAAATGGAATGCGAGATTAAGAAGGTTAGGGAATTTACCGAAGCTAGAATCGATGTCTTACGGATTAAATTTATTTTCTGTTCCATTTTTCTTATTAGCTATTTTATTAGGATGCATATGGGGATATACGAAATTGGACAATTTCCATTGGTATGATACGAAAGTGATCGGGTCTTTTGTCGTTCTATTTGTATATTGTGCTGGCCTGTATTTACGAGTGGCAGATGTGTTGCAAGGGAAGAAAATCGTGCAGTGGAACATCGGAGCATTTCTCGTAATGCTAATCAATATTTTTCTATTAAGCAGTTTATCCAATTTCCACTTTTGGTATTTATAATGAGGAGAGAGAATTATGCGCAAAATTATTGTAGGGTCACGAAAGAGTAAATTAGCATTAACGCAAACAAACTGGTTTATTGATCAGTTAAAAGCACTAGGTTTACCATATGAATTTGAAGTGAAAGAAATCGTCACAAAAGGTGATGTTATTTTAGATGTTACTCTTTCAAAAGTAGGCGGAAAAGGCTTGTTTGTTAAAGAGATTGAACATGCGTTACTTACGAAAGAAATTGATATGGCTGTACATAGTATGAAAGATATGCCGGCCGTACTTCCAGAAGGATTAATGATTGGTTGTACACCGAAGCGTGTTGACCCTCGTGATGCTTTTATCTCAAAAAGCGGAGCAGCGTTTAAAGAGTTAGCAGAAGGCGCTATTTTAGGTACGAGTAGTTTAAGACGCAGTGCACAATTATTAGCTGCGAGACCAGATTTACAAGTGAAGTGGATTCGAGGAAATATCGATACACGTTTACGTAAATTACAAGAAGAAGATTACGATGCAATCATTTTAGCAACAGCTGGATTACAAAGAATGGGCTGGGATAATGAAGTTATTACAGAACATTTAGATGAGACGTTATGTGTACCTGCTGTAGGACAAGGTGCATTAGCGATTGAATGCCGTGAGGATGATAAGGATTTACTACAGTTGTTAGCGCATATGAATGATGCAGTAACAGAAAGAACAGTGGCGGCAGAACGAGTATTTCTTCATAAACTTGAAGGTGGCTGCCAAGTTCCGATCGCTGGATATGCAACTCTTACAGAAAATGATGCAATCGAATTAACAGCTCTTGTCGGTTCTATGGACGGTTCTATTTTATTGAAAGAGATAGTAGTAGGAACTAATCCAGAGGAAGTAGGATTAGAGGCTGCGGACCGTTTAATTAAACAAGGCGCCAAAGAACTCATTCTTGCTGCAAATAAGGGGCAACAATAAATATGAACGCTCTCGCTGGCAAAACGGTATTAATTACACGTGCCCAGCATCAGGCGAAACAAATGAGTGTAGCGGTGAAAGAAAAGAGCGGAATTCCATTGGAAATTCCGCTTTTGCGTATGGAAGGTATGTCTCATAGGCAAATTCAACATATAGCAGGGCACCTGCATTCGTATGACTGGGTTATTTTTACGAGTAAAAATGGGGTAGCTTTTTTTCTAGATAGTTTGAGAAAGAAGCTACCCGCAAAGACTAAAATTGCTGCAGTAGGCGTGAAAACAAGGTTAGAGTTAGAAAAGCGGGGCTATCAAGTGGACTTCGTTCCAACTGCATTTGTTGCAGAAGTATTTGCAGAAGAGTTTGTAAAAAGACTAAGTGGAAGCGAGTGCATTTTATTTCCGAAAGGGAATTTAGCAAGAGATGTAATTCCAGTTGCGCTTCGCGAAATTGGTGTTTCTCTAGATGAGCTAATCGTATATGGTACGAAAGAGAATGTAGAGAAAAGGCAAGAGCTTATAGTAGCGTTAGAAGTAGGGAAAGTAGACATTATTACATTTACAAGCCCTTCAACTGTTACTAGTTTTGTTCGTTTACTTGAGGGTACAAACTGGAGAGAATGGACAAAAAACTGTACAATTGCTTGTATAGGGCCTATTACGGAAAAAGAGGCGATCCTTTATTTTCCACATGTTATTATGCCGAAAGAGTACACTGTAGAAGCATTACTACAATGCATTTGTGAATCTATAAAATAAAAGAATGGGGATAGAAATCTATGAACTCTTTACAATTTAATCGTCATCGTCGCTTAAGACAAAGCGGTAATATGCGTGCGCTTGTGCGTGAAACGTTTTTACATACGGAAGATTTTATTTACCCTATTTTTGTATTAGAAGGAGAAAATGTTCGTAATGAAGTGCCTTCTATGCCAGGCGTATATCAAATGTCTTTAGATTTATTGCAAGCTGAAATGCAAGAGGTTGTTGATTTAGGTATTCGTTCTGTTATTGTATTTGGTTTACCTGCTGAAAAAGATGAAGTTGGATCATCAGCATATTGTGATCATGGAATTGTGCAACGTGCAATTAAGCAAATTAAAGGTGAATTCCCTGAGCTAGTAGTAGTTGCAGATACATGTTTATGTCAATTCACAAGCCATGGTCATTGCGGTGTAATTGAAGACGGTATTATTTTAAATGACGAGTCTCTTGCAGTTCTTGCGAAAACAGCTGTAAGCCAAGCGAAAGCAGGAGCGGACATTATTGCGCCATCAAACATGATGGACGGATTCGTAACAGCAATTCGCCATGCATTAGATGAAAATGGTTTTGGACACGTACCAGTAATGTCGTACGCTGTGAAATATTCATCAGCATTTTACGGACCATTCCGTGATGCGGCGCACGGTGCCCCGCAATTTGGTGATCGTAAAACATATCAAATGGATCCAGCGAACCGTATGGAAGCATTCCGTGAAGCAGAATCAGATGTAATGGAAGGGGCAGATTTCTTAATTGTAAAGCCAGCTCTTTCTTACTTAGATATCGTTCGTGATGTGAAAAATAACTTTAATTTACCAGTCGTTGCTTATAACGTAAGTGGTGAATATTCGATGATTAAAGCAGCAGCGCAAAATGGTTGGATTAATGAAAAAGAAGTTGTACTTGAAAAATTAATTAGCATGAAACGTGCAGGAGCAGATTTAATTATTACGTATCATGCAAAAGATGCAGCAAGATGGTTACAAGAAGGAGGCGCTAAATAATGAAAAAGTTTGATAAGTCTATTACGGCGTTTGAAGAGGCGCAAGATTTAATGCCTGGTGGCGTAAATAGCCCCGTTCGTGCTTTTAAGTCTGTTGGTATGAATCCGTTGTTTATGGAGCGCGGAAAAGGCTCTAAAGTATATGATATCGATGGAAATGAATACATCGATTATGTATTATCATGGGGTCCTTTAATTCATGGTCATGCGAATGATCGTGTTGTTGAAGCTTTAAAATCTGTTGCTGAAAGAGGAACAAGCTTCGGTGCCCCAACGGAAATTGAGAATAAATTAGCGAAACTTGTTATTGAGCGCGTGCCATCAATTGAGATTGTACGTATGGTTAACTCTGGAACAGAAGCGACAATGAGTGCGCTACGTTTAGCTCGTGGTTATACAGGACGTAATAAAATTTTGAAATTCATCGGTTGTTACCACGGTCATGGTGATTCGTTATTAATTAAAGCGGGTTCTGGTGTGGCGACGCTAGGTTTACCAGATAGCCCAGGTGTACCAGAAGGTGTAGCGAAAAATACGATTACCGTAGCGTATAACGATTTAGAAAGTGTGAAATACGCTTTCGAACAATTTGGTGATGATATTGCTTGTATAATTGTAGAACCAGTAGCAGGAAATATGGGTGTTGTTCCTCCGCAACCAGGATTTTTAGAAGGTCTTCGTGAAGTAACAGAGCAAAATGGTGCATTGCTTATTTTTGATGAAGTCATGACAGGATTCCGAGTTGCTTATAATTGCGGACAAGGTTATTACGGTGTAACACCTGATTTAACTTGTTTAGGTAAAGTAATCGGTGGTGGCTTACCAGTAGGAGCATACGGTGGTAAAGCAGAAATTATGCGCCAAGTTGCACCGAGCGGACCGATTTACCAAGCAGGTACTTTATCAGGTAACCCACTTGCAATGGCAGCAGGTTATGAAACGTTAGTACAGTTAACGCCAGAATCATATGTAGAATTTGAGCGTAAAGCTGAAATGTTAGAAGCTGGCTTACGTAAAGCGGCTGAAAAACATGGCATTCCGCATCATATTAACCGTGCGGGTTCTATGATTGGTATCTTCTTTACAGATGAACAAGTTATTAATTACGATGCAGCAAAATCTTCAAACTTAGAATTCTTTGCGGCTTACTATCGTGAAATGGTAGAACAAGGTGTATTCTTGCCACCATCTCAATTCGAAGGTCTATTCTTATCGACAGCACATAGTGATGCAGATATTGAAGCGACGATTGCAGCAGCTGAAATTGCAATGTCAAAATTAAAAGCTTAATTGTTGAAAGAAAATCGCTCTCCATAAGGGGAGCGATTTTTTTTATTCATAAAGTCAGCTTTCCATACATAAATCTGTAATGACATATAGTTTGGGAGGGGGAAAAGAAGTGGGAACAGATCATTCATTACGTTTTTCATTAAAAGAATCTGTTTGGTTCCAAAAAGGACAGGAAGTCGAAGAACTTTTGTCAATTTCGTTAGATCCAGACGTTGAGATAGAAGAGCTTGATCATGAAGTTATCGTGAGAGGGCAATTAGATTTAACGGGAGAGTATGTTGCACGGCAAGATGATTCGGCTTATTCATTAAGAGATTTATCGCCAGCGAAGTCGATTGATTATGTAGAAACAAGGGAAGATGGGGTTAATGAACTTGTTCATTCCTTTCCGCTTGAAATATCAATTCCGAGAAACCGTGTGAAAGTAATTGAAGAACTATATGTATCTATTGAGGAATTTGATTATGAATTAAAGGAAAATGGTTGCTTACAATTATTAGCGGATATATCTATCACTGGTTTATGTGATGAAGAAAGAATCGAGGATGAAGAGGAAGAAACAGCGTATGCTGAGTTAGAGGCTGATTCCGCACAAGAAGATGAAAATAGACCCGCCATGCACGTAGAAGAACCAGTCTATAAGGAATCAGATGAGTGGGAAGATTACGCATTTGAACCGTTTCAACTAGAGGAAAGAAAAGAGCAGGAAGTAGAGGAAGAGGAAATAGAAGAACATGAATTTGTGGAGCGTGAAGAGGAGAAAGAATCAACGCCACAATTTGAATTGTTCGGAAGAAAAGATTTCAAGAAAGAAAAAGCGAAAAAACAAGAAGAGCAAGAAGAAGAAACGTATTCACAGCGAGATGAAAATGCACTTTATTTAACGAAAATATTTACGAAAGAACCGGAAGAAGAATTTACAAAGTTAAGAATGTATTTCGTGCAAGAAGGGGATACAATCGAATCTGTTGCAGACCGTTATGAAACGTCTGTACAAAACTTATATCGTGTCAATCAAACAGAAGATATATATTTAACTGCGGGACAAATTATTTATATTCCTGTTTCAAGGGCAAAAGCGAAATAAGTGAGTGTTTTCACTCACTTATTTTCCTAAAGGCAATGTTTTGAATAGAAAGGGTTATTCGTATGGATATTGAATTACGAAATCGCTATGAACCCATTGTAAGGCAATATAGATTGGATACACAGCATATGGAAGAGCACGGAAGTGTAACGAAAATTTACACGAATCAAGGTCCGTATGCGCTCAAGAAAATAGAAGACGGGAAGTTAGAGAGGAATAACTTTTTGCACCATATTCAATATTTGAAGGAGAACGGTTTTTCAAATTATGTACCTATATACCATGCGACGGATGGAAATTATATTTTAAGTGACGGGACGTATAATTATTATTTAATGCCTTGGTTAGAACGTGCGGAAGGCAACGGCGAGGATAATGATCAATACCATAAAATGTTTCAAACTCTCGGGACGTTACATCAAAAAACGGTGAAAGAAGAAACGTATACAGAAGAAGATTTAGAAAAACATTATACAAATATATCTGATCGCTGGGAGAATGATGGTGAGATGTTAGAAGAGTTTCTCGTAGAATCTGAAGCGAAGTGGTATATGTCTCCGTTTGAATTGCAATATTGTACGTACTATCATCATGTAATGAGGGCGCGTGAGTTTGCAATGAAGCAATTAACTGAGTGGAACGATGCGATGAAAGAAAAAGAAAAAACACGTATTACTTTTGTACATGGTAACGTATCGCTTAATCATTTCTTATTTGATTATGAACGGAATGGCTATTTTATTAGTTTAGAAAAATCTAAGTTTGCCACACCGGTGCAAGATATAGTAGGGTTTTATTCTCGGTCTTTAAATACGTATCCAATTGCGCGAAGTGATCGGTTTGAATGGTATCAAATGTACCAAAAAAATTTCCCTTTTACGAAAGAAGAGCAACTACTCATGTTTGCATATATGACGTATCCATCGCAATTTATTCGGCAAATCCAGTCTTATAAGAAAAGAAGAGAGAGTCGCAATGAGGAAAATGAACTGCTCGGAGTAAAGAGCTTACAACAATCGCATTGGCTCGTTAGCAATATAGAATATTTCCTTTCGCAATTACAAGCTGCTCAGCAAGGGAGCGGATAAAGTGATGGGGTCTTACTGCCCGCAAATAGCGGGAGAAAGAAGATAAGTAGAGGATGCTACTTATCTTCTTTTTTTGCCCAAAAATCCGTAGTATTAAATTTATCTTGACGAATAGGGTTTCGTTTTTTACACTATTGTATATAATAATTAACAATCATATAAATGCCTTGAAGGGGAAGAGTATAACAAGAAACGTCTTCAGAGAGGAGAATCATTAGCTGGGAGATTCTCTAGATAGTTATGTTAGAAGGTAGCCCTGGAGCATCTTTTCTGAACGGAATAGTTCTCATTAGGAAAAGACGGATTTGTCCGTTATCAAATTAAGAGTATAAGCAAATTCCTGAATTTGTTTGTAAATAAAGGTGGTACCGCGATGTCCCTCGTCCTTTTTGGATGAGGGGCATTTTTTATTTTAAGGAGGGAAAATAATGTCAAACACGGAAAAGAATTTACCAACTAAATATGATCATATGTCCGTTGAAGAAGGCCTTTATCAATGGTGGCTTGAAGGCAAATATTTCGAAGCAACAGGAGATGAGAAGAAACAACCATACACAATTGTAATTCCACCTCCGAACGTAACTGGTAAGTTACACTTAGGTCATGCTTGGGATACAACTCTTCAAGATATTTTAACTCGTACGAAGCGTATGCAAGGTTACGATGTATTATGGCTTCCAGGAATGGACCATGCGGGTATCGCAACACAAGCGAAAGTAGAAGGGAAACTTCGTGAAGAAGGTATTTCACGTTACGATCTTGGCCGTGAGAAATTCCTTGAAAAAGCTTGGGAATGGAAAGAGGAATACGCGTCTCACATTCGTCAACAATGGGGGAAAGTTGGTTTAGGATTAGACTATTCTCGTGAACGTTTCACATTAGACGAAGGTTTATCTGATGCGGTTAATAAAGTATTCGTTCAATTATACGAAAAAGGCTTAATTTACCGCGGTGAATATATTATCAACTGGGACCCAGCAACACGCACAGCTCTTTCTGATATTGAAGTAATTCATAAAGAAGTTCAAGGTGCATTCTACCATATGAACTATCCGTTAACAGATGGTTCTGGTCATATTCGTCTTGCTACTACTCGTCCAGAAACGATGCTTGGTGATACAGCAGTAGCAGTTCATCCAGAAGACGATCGTTACAAACATTTAATCGGGAAAACAGTTACACTTCCAATCGTAGGCCGTGAGATTCCGATTATTGCTGATGAGTACGTAGAAAAAGATTTCGGAACAGGCGTTGTAAAAATTACACCAGCTCATGACCCGAATGACTTTGAAGTAGGTAACCGTCATGACTTACCACGTATCTTAGTAATGAACGAAGATGGATCAATGAACGAAAAAGCTGGTAAGTATAACGGTATGGATCGTTTCGAATGCCGTAAAGCGTTAGTGAAGGACTTACAAGAAGCGGGCGTATTAGTAGAAATCGAGCCTCATATGCATTCAGTAGGTCATAGTGAGCGTAGTGGTGCAGTTGTTGAGCCTTACTTATCAACACAATGGTTCGTAAAAATGGCTCCACTTGCTGAGAAGGCAGTAGAGCTTCAACAAAAAGAAGAAGAGAAAGTAACGTTCGTACCAGAACGTTTTGAAAACACATACTTACGCTGGATGGAAAACATTCACGACTGGTGTATTTCTCGTCAATTATGGTGGGGACACCGTATTCCAGCTTGGTATCATAAAGAAACTGGTGAAGTATACGTAGGTACAGATGCACCAGCAGATATTGAAAACTGGAATCAAGATAACGATGTACTTGATACATGGTTCAGTTCAGCGTTATGGCCATTCTCAACACTTGGTTGGCCTAATGAAGATGCAGCAGACTTTAAACGTTACTATTCAACAGATGCATTAGTAACGGGTTATGACATCATCTTCTTCTGGGTATCTCGTATGATTTTCCAAGGTTTAGAGTTTACAGGCGAGCGTCCATTTAAAGATGTATTAATTCACGGTTTAGTTCGTGATGAGCAAGGACGTAAAATGAGTAAATCTCTTGGTAACGGTATTGATCCAATGGATGTTATCGAGAAGTACGGTGCAGATGCAATGCGCTATTTCTTATCAACAGGAAGCGCACCAGGTCAAGATTTACGTTTCAGTATGGAAAAAGTAGAGTCTACTTGGAACTTCATTAATAAAATTTGGAACGCATCACGTTTCGTATTAATGAACATGGATGATATGAAGTATGAAGAAATCGATTTAACTGGTGAAAAATCAGTTGCGGATAAGTGGATTTTAACTCGCTTAAACGAAACAATCGAAAGCGTAACGCGTAACATGGATAAATATGAGTTCGGTGAAGCTGGTCGTTCATTATACAACTTCATTTGGGACGATTTCTGTGACTGGTACATTGAAATGGCGAAACTTCCACTATACGGTGAAGATGAAGCAGCTAAGAAAACAACTCGTTCTATTTTAGCTTACGTATTAGACCAAACAATGCGTCTATTACACCCATTCATGCCATTCGTAACAGAGAAGATTTGGCAACATTTACCGCATGAAGGCGAATCTATTACAGTAGCAGCATGGCCAACAGTTCGTGAAGATTTACAAGATACAGAAGCTGCGGCAGAAATGCACCTTCTAGTTGATATCATTCGCTCTGTTCGTAACATCCGTGCAGAAGTTAATACGCCAATGAGCAAAAAAGTTCAAATGCAAATTAAAGCAAAAGATGAGGCTGTACTTGCTCAACTTACGAAAAACAGCTCTTACATTGAGCGTTTCTGTAACCCAAGCGAATTAATAATTCAAACGGATTTACAAGCACCAGAAAAAGCAATGACTGCAATCGTATCAGGTGCAGAGTTATTCTTACCGTTAGCTGATCTTATCAATCTTGATGAAGAGAGAGCACGTCTTGAGAAAGAATTTGAGAAGTTCGACAAAGAAGTAGAACGTGTACAGAAGAAACTTTCAAACCAAGGTTTCGTAGCGAAAGCTCCTGCAGCAGTTATTGACGGAGAGCGTGCGAAAGAGCAAGACTACCTAGAAAAACGTGAAGCAGTTCGCCAACGTCTAGCAGATCTTGAAAAGTAAAATATTTTTTAGAGGCTCACTATATTGGTGAGTCTCTTTTCTTTGCGTATAATAGGAGTATGAAGGTTGTCTTTTGAAAGGGGAAGCATACGTGATACATACATACGAAGAAGCGATAGGGTGGATTCATAGCCGATTGAAGTTTGGTATTAAACCGGGATTAGAAAGAATGAAATGGATGCTAGAAGAGCTCGGAAATCCAGAGCGTCACATAAAATGTGTTCATCTTGCTGGTACAAATGGAAAAGGTTCAACGTTAACATATATGCGCTACATGTTAGAAGATGCAAAATATAAGGTAGGAACATTTACCTCTCCATATATTGAAACATTTAACGAACGTATTAGTGTGAACGGGACACCAATTGCAGATGAAGAGATTACTGAACTTGTAAAGATGGTAAAGCCAGTCGTTGAAAAACTAGATGGGACGGATTTAGGGGAAGCGACTGAGTTTGAAATTATTACTGTTATGGCAATTTGTTATTTCGGTAAAGTTAATTTCTGTGATGTTGTTTTATTTGAAACAGGGCTTGGAGGGCGCTTTGATTCTACGAATGTTATTCATCCTGTTCTCACGATTATTACAAATATCGGCCACGATCATATGCATATTTTAGGGAATACACTAGGAGAAATTGCATATGAAAAGGCGGGGATTATTAAGTCTGGTGTTCCGGTTATTACTGGTGTACAAGATGAGGAAGCATTGCAAGTCATTCAAAAAGTTGCAAAGGAAAATCATGCAAACTTATACGAGATGGGCAAGCATTTTACAGCGTTACATAAACAGTCTGGCGAAGATGGAGAACGGTTCGATTTCACTTGTCCTTTCGCCACTTTTGAAGATGTGCGAATCTCAATGAAAGGTGTTCACCAAGTAGGAAACGCAGCACTTGCACTTATGGCAGTCATGTATGTCAAAACATACTTATCATTTTTAATTGAGGAAGTAGAAATAAGAACTGGATTACAGGAAGCGTATTGGATTGGTCGATTTGAAAAACTGCAAAGCAATCCAGATATTATTATAGATGGTGCCCATAACCCAGAAGGTATCGAAAGTCTTGTGAAAACAGTAGAATCACATTACAAAGATAAAAATGTAATAGTTTTATTTACTGCCCTAGGTGATAAACAATTGCATAATATGGTAGATCAATTAGAAACCATTGCCGATGAAATTATTTTTACAACATTCGCCTTTGATCGTGCTATTTCTGCTGACGAGCTTGCATCGTATGCAAAGAAAGAGTCAAAACTAGTTTTTGAAAATTGGAAAGAGGCAATTGATACGAAGGTTGAAATGATTGGAGAAAATGATGTTTTTATCATAACAGGTTCTCTTTATTTCATTTCGGAAGTTCGAAAATATATTCGCGAGAAAAACTAGATAGTCTTTGCTATCTAGTTTTTTTGTTCTACAAATGAAGTCAAATGCATACATATAAGATAAATATATAGGGTTATTTGGCGAATTCCTCTGACAAATATCTCGTTTTTTTGTGAAATCAATATGATATGATGCGGACAATGATAAGAGGTGAGGTGTGAGTGTATGGACAAGCAATCACGAACGATCTCAGTGAAAGTGAATGGAACAGAAGCGAAGTATGAGGAGAAGAAGAAAGATGAATTTGAATGGATGGTAGTAGAAAGTGAAAGACCGAAAAACGTTGTTCCGTTTCAAAAAGCGAAATTGGTGTCTAAGGAAAAAAAACGAAAGAAGTGGAGCAATACGTTAATTGCAATCGTTGCCACTGCGATTGTTATTGGTACGGCTTTTGGGATGGGAATGCTACAGTTACTTAAAGGACAAGGTGCGACAGGGGGAAGCGAAGTAACAGCTTCGAAGCAGATGCGAAATGAAGAATCAAAGGTGGGCGGAACGGCAGAACAAACACCGGCACCAAAAGAGGAAAAACAAAAAGCACAGACAGGAACGTCATTAGATCCAATGAAATTATTTTTTGTGCAAGGAGGGATTTATTCTTCCGAAGAAAAGGGACAGGCCGCTCTTGAAGAGTGGAAAGGTAATGGAGGCGTTGCAGCTTTAAAACCGAGCGGTGATAAGTATGCATTAGTTGTTGGTATTGCTAGCGATGAACAAGGCATAAATCAATTAATGACGCAGTATAAAAATGATAATGTCTCCGTATTGAAAAAGAACTGGGATATAACAGATAAAGCGTTACTTAAAGATGATAAAGAAGTTGGGGCATTTTTCACAAAAGTACAGCCATTATATACTCATTTAGCAAAATATGCTTCCAGCGTACAAGCTAGTGGAAAAAGTAATGCGAAAGATATAGGGGCGATTGAAAAAGAGTGGAAAGCGATTGAAAAAGAAGGGAAAAGTATGAAGCAAGAAGAAGCGAAGAAATTGTATATGTATACGTCAGTAGCTGTGCAAACAGTGAAGGACGGAAAAGATGATAAGGAATCTTTGGCGAAACTAAATCAAGTTATTATTGATGGTATGCTTTCGTATGAAAAAATTGTTTCACAAAAGGCGAAATAATAGGATAATGAAATGACGAAGGAAGAAGTGTAGGTACTTCTTTCTTTTCTTTTGAATTTATAGTAAAGTGCTTTCTCTATGGCAGAAATATAATTGTATGTTAGTAAAGAGGTATTATTTTATATAGAGAAGATAATATTTCTTTCATTTGTGGACAAACTATTCCTTTGATACGATTGTTGTAAATGATTCTGCTTCATGTGAGAAAGGAAGGAGAAAATATGAAAAAAATTATTTTAGCTTCAGGGTCACCTCGCAGGAAGGAATTACTTGAGTTAGCTGGTGTGCCATTTGAAATTATTGTAAGTGAAGTAGAAGAAAAGATTGGTGCGTATTCCTCACCTTCTGATATTGTTATGTCACTTGCTTTGCAAAAAGCATCTGCGGTAGCAGAAACGAATAGTGATCACATTGTGTTAGGTGCAGACACAATTGTTACATATGAGTCGCGTATACTTGGAAAGCCTTCTAATGAGGCTGAGGCGAAAGAAATGTTGCAATTATTATCAGGGAAAACACATGAGGTGTATACGGGTGTTGCAATTATAGCGAAAGACAAAACAGTCACTTTTTACGAGCGTACAGAAGTTACGTTTTGGGAATTAACAGAAGAAGAAATTGACGCATATGTTGCATCGAAAGAGCCTCTTGATAAAGCAGGAAGTTATGGGATTCAAGGTAAAGGGTCTATTTTTGTTCAACATATTCAAGGGGACTACTATAGTGTAGTCGGGTTACCAATTTCACGTCTTGTTCGGGAATTAAAACAATTTAATATTGATGTAACCCATGCGTAAAATTGCATGGGATTTTCTTTGAGAGAACAAATAAAAGGGGTGGAGAAATGAACGGTATTCGTGATGTTGTCAAAGAAGAACAGCCACGGGAGCGTTTATTGTTAGAAGGAGCTGGAAGTTTATCGAATCGGGAGCTTCTTGCTGTGTTACTTAGAACAGGTTCTAAAGAAGAAACAGTTTTAAAGTTATCAGATAAAATTTTACATCACTTTGATGGTTTACGTATGTTGAAAGATGCAACGTTAGAAGAGCTTGTCAGTATACATGGTGTTGGGATTGCAAAGGCAGCCCAGCTTATAGCTGCTTTTGAACTTGGTAGAAGAATGGTACGTTTAGAATATCAAAATAGATACAGCATTCGAAGCCCAGAAGATTGTGCGAGATATATGATGGAAGAAATGCGCTTCCTGCAGCAGGAGCATTTTGTATGTTTATATTTAAATACAAAAAATCAAGTTATACATAGGCAAACGGTTTTCATTGGAAGTTTAAACACATCAATTGTACATCCAAGAGAAGTTTTTAAAGAAGCGTTCCGCCGCGCAGCAGCCTCTATCATATGTCTTCATAACCATCCCTCAGGAGACCCCACGCCGAGCCGAGAAGATATTGAAGTAACAAAACGCTTAGTAGAATGCGGCCGAATTATCGGAATTGAAGTGCTTGACCATATTATAATAGGCGACCATAAATTCGTGAGTTTAAAGGAAAAAGGTCATATTTAAGACTATGCTTTTTACTTATTTTGTTTTATAATGTGATTTATGAGTTTTTTGTAGAAATTTATCTACAAAAAGGATAAAGATATAAAAAACGTACTGTTTTTATAATATAAATTAAGAAAAAATGAGTCCGTGAAAACAAGAAAGGAAGATAAATAATATGTTTGGATTTGGTGGATTTACTCGCGATCTTGGAATAGATTTAGGAACTGCGAACACGCTTGTATATGTAAAAGGAAAAGGTGTAGTCTTACGTGAACCTTCAGTAGTAGCGTTACAAACTGATACGAAACAAATCGTTGCTGTAGGTAGCGATGCAAAACAAATGATTGGTCGTACACCAGGAAACGTTGTGGCACTTCGCCCGATGAAAGACGGTGTAATTGCTGATTACGAAACGACAGCAACAATGATGAAATATTACATTCAACAAGCTCAAAAATCAAATGGATTTTTCTCACGTAAACCATACGTAATGGTATGTGTACCATCTGGTATTACAGCTGTCGAAAGACGTGCAGTAATTGACGCGACTCGTCAAGCTGGTGCTCGTGACGCTTATCCAATTGAAGAACCATTTGCAGCAGCAATTGGTGCAAACTTACCTGTTTGGGAACCAACTGGTAGCATGGTTGTTGATATCGGTGGCGGTACAACAGAAGTTGCAATTATTTCTTTAGGTGGTATTGTAACAAGTCAATCAGTTCGTGTTGCTGGTGATGATATGGACGATTCAATCATTCAGTACATTAAGAAAAGCTACAACTTAATGATTGGTGAAAGAACAGCTGAAGCATTGAAATTAGAAATCGGTTCTGCAGGCGAGCCAGAAGGTATTGAGCCTATGGAAATTCGTGGTCGTGATTTAGTAAGTGGTTTACCAAAAACAGTACTAATTCAACCAGAAGAAATTGCAGATGCATTAAAAGATACAGTAGATGCAATTGTAGAATCTGTTAAAAATACGTTAGAGAAAACTCCACCTGAATTAGCGGCAGACATCATGGACCGTGGTATCGTATTAACAGGTGGCGGAGCATTACTACGTAACTTAGATAAAGTGATTAGTGAAGAAACAAATATGCCAGTCCTTGTTGCAGAAGATCCATTAGATTGCGTAGCAATTGGAACAGGTAAAGCATTAGACAATATCGATCTTTTCAAAACTGCTGCTCGATAATATTGCAAAATAAAAATCAATGAAATTAAGAGGGTGTGAACGTGCCACAGTTTTTCTTAAACAAAAGATTAATTGTTTTGTTAGTTAGTATTATTCTTCTCGTGGCATTGATTGGAATCTCATTGAAAGAACGGAACAGTTTAACATGGCCAGAGCAGTTTGTTAAAGACACTGTCGGTGTTGTAGAACGTGTATTCCAAAAGCCAGCGAAATACGTAGCTGGATTCTTCGAAAATGTAGAGGATGTAAAGCGCACGTATGAAGAGAATAAAGAATTAAAAGCAAAATTAGATAACTATGCAAAGTTATCAGGTGACGTAAAGCAATTAGAAGATGATAAAAAGAAGTTACAAGAGTTAACTGGTAAAAAAGAGTTGCCTAGTGATTATACTGAAATTCCAGCTACTGTCGTTTCTCGTAACCCGGATAAATGGTACGATTTAGTTGGAATTGATAAAGGGGCACAGCAAGGAATTAAAAAAGATATGGCCGTAGTAACTTCACAAGGTTTAGTTGGACGAGTGAAAAGTGTATCTCAGTTTACATCATCAGTAGAATTGCTAAGTTCTATGAGCCGAACAAATCGTGTTTCTGCTATCGTGCAAGGTGATGAGAAAATCTTTGGATTGATTGAAGGTTACGACAAAGAAAAGCACTTACTTCTTTTCACAAAGATCGGCTCTGATGCAAAAGTAGAAACCAATCAACTAGTTGTAACATCTGGACTTGGTGATATTTTCCCGAAAGGTCTTGTAATTGGTACAATCGTTGATGTTCAGCCAGATCCATACGGTTTAACAAAAACAGCTTATGTAAAACCTGCCGCTGATTTAAATGACGTAGAGCATGTTATGGTTGCGAAACGTGCAAAGCCTTCAGCGCCATTAGAATAGGAGGGGGAGAAGAGATGATGAAGATTTTAAAAAGAGCAGCTCTTCCTCTTTTGCTCCTTTTTGTTTTTCTATTTGAAAATATGTTTGCTACTATTGTTCCAACGGAGGTTTTTTGGAAAAACAGTATAGCAGCACCTCATTTCTTTATAATTGTATTATGTTTTATTACTGTGTACTATAGTCCGGTCCAAGGGATTTACTACGGACTATTATTTGGGTTCTTATTTGATACCGTATACACAGAACTTGTCGGTATATATATTTTTGCGTATCCGATTTTAGCTTATTTAGTTTATAGTGTGATGAAGATACTACAATTGAATTTATTTATTGTTGCTTCTATTGTACTAGCTAGCATTGTAGCACTAGAGTATTATGTGTATGGATTTTTAACTTTGTTAGGACGTACTCATATGTCAGCGTATGTCTTTTTCACAGATCGTCTCCTGTCTACTGTATTGCTAAATGCAATTTTCTTATTGATAGTTTGTTTCCCACTGAGACGATATTTAGTGCGTCTTTCAAAAGCGATGGAAGAAAAAGAAAAAAGGATTTTCTAATTTTATGTCGAATTGAATCGGTGGGGTGAACTTTAGTGGAAGAAAAAAAGCAACAAAATGTAACAATAAAAGGGACAAAAGACGGAATAACGCTTCATTTAGATGATTGCTGTTCATTCTCTGAATTACTGGAGGAATTGGATGAAAAGCTTTCTACACATTACTATGATGGTGATGGGCGCTCGTTAATTGAAGTGCATGTGAAAGTGGGAAATCGTTATTTAACAGAAGTCCAACAAGAAGAGATTCGTACGTTAATTCGTAATAAAAAGAATCTTGTTGTGGATTCAATTGAAAGTGATGTTATAACTAAAGCAGAAGCAATAGCTTGGAAAGAAGAAACAGAAATTGTCCCTATTTCCAAAATTGTTCGCTCTGGACAAGTTTTACATGTAAAAGGAAATTTATTGTTAATTGGAGATGTTAATCCAGGCGGAACGGTTATCGCTGGGGGGAATATTTTTGTCGTGGGATCATTAAGAGGAATTGCGCATGCGGGTTACTATGGGGATTCGGATGCTGTAATCGCTGCATCTATTATGAACCCAATGCAACTTCGAATTAGTGATGTGGCAATGCGGGCTCCGGAAGAGAAAGAAGACGGAGCGGAGGCGGCAGAATGTGCGTATATTAATGAGAACAATCACATTGTTGTCGATCGACTGCAACTTCTCACTCATCTTAGACCTAATTTAACAAAGTTAGAAAGGGGAATTGTATAGCTGTGGGAGAGGCAATAGTAATTACATCTGGAAAAGGCGGTGTAGGTAAAACTACAACGTCTGCGAACATTGGTACAGCCCTAGCGTTATCTGGAAAGAAAGTGTGCTTAATTGACACAGATATCGGTCTTCGAAACTTAGACGTAGTAATGGGGCTGGAAAATCGTATTGTATTTGATCTTGTTGATGTCGTTGAAGGGCGTTGCCGTTTACCTCAGGCTCTTATTAAAGATAAACGTTTTGATGATCTTTATTTATTACCTGCAGCACAAACGAGTGATAAATCAGCGGTAACACCTGAACAAATGGATGAATTAATACAAGTATTACGTCAAGATTATGATTACATATTAATTGATTGTCCTGCGGGGATTGAGCAGGGATTTAAAAACGCGGTAGCTGGTGCGGATAAAGCAATCGTTGTTACGACGCCAGAAGTATCCTCAATGCGCGATGCGGATCGTATTATCGGGCTTTTAGAAAAAGAGGATATTGAACCACCGAAACTTGTTATTAACCGTGTGCGTAGTCATATGCTTCATGAACAGGATATGTTAGATGTTGATGAAATCGTACGTACATTGTCAATCGAGCTTCTTGGTGTTGTCGAAGATGATGATGAAGTTATTCGTGCTACAAATACAGGTGAACCTGTAGCGTTGCAACCGAGCGGAAAAGCAGCGTTAGCTTATCGTAATATTGCAAGACGCTTGTTGGGTGAGAATGTACCATTGCAAGCATTTGGACAAGAAAAGGTATCGGTATTTACAAAGATGAAAAACTTCTTTGGAATCCGTTAAAGGCACTTCGCGCATATGCGAAGTGCTTTCTTTTTTCTTCACACGAATATCTTCCTTTCTTTGCTCATACATATGTACAAACTGTATACAACTGTTTCTATGTAAATTAGCTGAACGAAAGAAAGGAGACAGTATGAAGAATAGACGTGTAGAAGAAATTAAAAAACGGATTGCGAAAAGGAAGGCAGAGCAAGAAAGGATGGAGGAAGAGCAGTATTTTGCTGGAGGGAATTTTGATAGTGAAACAGTATTTATTGAAGATGGAGAAAAGGAAATTCATCCTTTATTTCGAAAAGAAGTATTTTTCTTCAAAGTTTTGTTATCAGCAATATTAGTTCTTTCTGTCGCTATTTTATATAAGAATGCACCCTCTTCTTTCGACGGTGCGAAAGCAGTTACAGAAAAAGTGATGAAAGAAGAATTTCAGTTTGCTACTGTAGCGAAATGGTACGAAAAGCAGTTTGGAAAACCTCTTGTATTTTATTCGCCTAATGTGAAAAAAGAAGGAACGATTCAGCAAAAAGATTATGCAATTCCTGCTTCAGGAAAGGTAATGCAAGGGTTTCAAAAAAATGGCCAAGGTGTATTTGTCCAAACAGCTACAAATGCAACTGTTGAGTCAGTGAATGAAGGGCTAGTTGTTTTTGCTGGTAAGAAAGAGGAACTTGGTAATACGGTTCAAATTCAGCATGCAGATGGAACAGAATCGTGGTATGCGAATTTAAATGACATGACAGTGAAATTATATGATTACGTTTCAAAGAAACAAAAAATTGGAACGGTGAATAATGATGCAAATAATAAAAATGGTAAGTTTTATTTCGCGATAAAAAAGAATGAAAAATTTATTGACCCGATTCAGGTGATTTCATTTGATTAAATATAGAGAAGTTTTAACGAAGATTTCAGTGCATCCGTTGTTTTGGGTTATTATTGTTATTGGTATTTTTACGGCACGTTTTAAAGAGTTAATACTGTTATTTTGTATCGTTCTTATCCATGAACTTGGGCATGCCTTTGCGGCGGCACACTACAATTGGCGTATTAAAAAGATTCAACTTTTACCGTTTGGTGGTGTGGCTGAGCTTGAGGAACACGGGAATAAGTCATTGAAAGAGGAACTTGTTGTTGTAATTGCAGGGCCTATACAACATATTTGGATGATGGTGGTAGGTTATATAGTGTTTGAAGCTGGTTGGCTGGGTGCGGATTTATATTATTTCTTTATATGGAATAATATAATTATTTTAGCATTTAATTTACTACCTATTTGGCCGCTTGACGGTGGAAAAGTATTGTTTAACGTATTATCATATCGTTTTCCTTATTTACAAGCACATGAAAAGATGATGAAATTATCATGTGTTTTTTTTAGTGTAATACTAGTGTGGCAGTTACTTTGGAATAGTAACAATATTATGATGTGGGTACTACTCATATTTTTAGCGGTGTCGTTATATCAAGAGTGGAAACAAAGACAGTATTCCTTTATGCGTTTTTTATTGGAACGTTATTATGGGAACAAAAGAGGAATTGAAAAGATTGCACCTATTGAAGTGCAATCAGAAGATCATTTATATAAGATATTCACAAAATTTCGTAGAGGGTATAAGCACTCTATTATCGTCCATGGAAAATATAAAGAACATTACACATTGGATGAAAATGAATTACTCTATGCGTATTTTACTGAAAAACGAACAACTTCATCTGTTGAAGAATTAATCGGTTAGTGTTGACGATAGCACTAACCTTTTATTATTGTAAAAGCAAAGAAGATTATAAAGTGAGGAAAGAATTTTGAAAACGTTATATATGAACTATGCAGGATCGGAAAAACGCGTTGCAATTGAAGAGAAGAAAAAAATTGTTGAGTTTTTATGGAAACGAAATGAAGAACAAGAGATTGTTGGGCATATTTATGTTGGACGTATCGTAAGAACGATTGCTGGAATGAACGCAGCTTTTGTAAACATCGGTTTAGAAAAACATGCGTACCTTTCATACGATGATGTACCATCTTCTTATCGTATACATGAAGGGCAAGCGGTACTCGTGCAAGTTGTGAAAGAGGCAATTGATACGAAAGGGCCGAAATTGACAGCAAACATAGAATTTACCGGGAAATATGTCGTTTATATGCCATATGATGAAATGCGTGCGGTTTCTCGAAAAATAAAAAATAATAAAAGAAGGCAACAGCTACTCCAAATTGAGGTAGAAGGGACAGGAGGTTATATTTTCCGCTCTGCTTCTGAAAAAGGAGAAATTGAAGAAATACAAGCTGAAATGCAAAGGTTACAGCAGTTATATGAAGAGCTAAAAAGAAAAGAGGGCCAAGGAAAGGCACCGTTACTACTTCATCGACCGGCGACCTTTTTAGATCGTGTATTCCAAGAGAATCCGATTGAAACGATTGAAAAAGTAGTTGTAGATACAAGAAGTATAGTAAAAGAATTAGAAGAAAAGGTCGGAAAAGAAAAAGTATCTTTTTATAATGAAAAATCTTCAATGTTTAACCATTTTGGAATAGAGCGTGAGATCGAGAAAGCACTTCAAAAAATTGTGTGGCTCCCGAATGGTGCTTATTTAATTGTGGAACAAATGGAGACGATGACTGTAATTGATGTGAATACGGGCAAGTTTACTGGAAAACAGAATTTACAAGATACAGTCCTTCGTACAAATGAAGTGGCAGCTGAAGAGATTGCACGTCAATTAAGACTGCGTGATATCGGTGGTATGATATTAATTGATTTTATTAATATGAAAAGAAGAGAAGATAAAGAAAAGGTAAGAGAATGTCTGATGGCTGCTATGCAAAATGATCGCACATATACAAGAGTGCTCGGTTTTACAGAGTTAGGGATTTTGGAGATGACACGTAAACGTAAGAAACATTCTTTACGCGACGTATTACTAGAAGAGTGTGTACCTTGCAAAGCGACGGGGTATGTAATGTCATATGAAACAATTGCGTATGAGTTAGAGAGAGAGCTAATCACATATGGAAATATAGAGGATGAGGCAGTATTAATCGCTGCACCTAAAAATTTGCAAAAACAATTTTTGCAAAAAGAATTACAAAAAAATATTCCATTTGAAATTTATTTCAAAGATGATATGATCGAAAAGTACGCAATTATTCGTTTTGGAAGTAAAACAGAAATTGTAGAACGGAAAAAATAGTTAGCAGAACATTTATTGACAACCGTCTATGATTCATGATAACATCTTTATGTTATAGTTTATAGCACCTAAACGGCTATATGCTACAACCGCACAAGACAGGTTCCCTAAAGACATTTATGTCTACCTCGTTTTTGGCGAGTCTTAGTAATTAAGAGGAGGTGCAAGTATGTACGCAATTATCGAAACAGGTGGAAAACAAATTAAAGTTGAAGCTGGTCAAGCAATCTACATTGAAAAATTAGATGTTGAAGCTGGTGAAACTGTTACTTTTGACAAAGTTCTTTTCGTTGGTGGCGAAAACGTTAAAGTTGGTAGCCCAGTTGTAGAAGGTGCAACAGTTACTGCGAAAGTTGAAAAACAAGGTCGCGCTAAGAAAATTATCGTTTTCAAATACAAAGCGAAAAAGAACAATCGTAAGAAACAAGGTCATCGTCAACCTTACACTAAGCTAGTTGTTGAAGCTATCAACGCTTAATCCAGGTTAACATGATTAAAATTACGATAAGTCGCACGAAATTAGGAAGTATCCAATCATTTAAAATGACTGGACATGCCGATTATGCGCCACATGGACAAGATCTTGTCTGTGCTGGAACTACAGCGGTTGTGTTTGGTTCTATAAATGCAGTGGAAGAACTTTGTAATGTGCAGGCAACTATTGAACTCGGAAGTGATGGCGGATTCTTAACGTATGAATTGCCTAATGATTTAGACGTTCATACAGCAGAAAAAGCACAAACGCTTTTAGAAGGATTGGTTGTTTCGCTTAAGACGATCGAACTTGATTACGGAAAGTATATCCGTTTAATAGAAAAAGTGCAGGAGGTGTAACGTATGTTAAGATTAGATCTTCAGTTTTTCGCATCTAAGAAAGGTGTAGGTAGTACAAAGAACGGTCGTGACTCTCAGTCAAAACGTCTTGGTGCTAAACGCGCAGATGGTCAAACGGTTTCAGGTGGTTCAATTCTTTACCGTCAACGCGGTACAAAAATTTATCCAGGTGTTAACGTTGGTCGTGGTGGCGATGACACTTTATACGCGAAAGTTGACGGCGTAGTACGCTTTGAGCGTCTTGGCCGTGACCGCAAACAAGTGAGCGTATATCCTGTTGCTCAAGAAGCATAAGAACTCACGGAAAACTCTAACCTGAGTGCAGGTTAGAGTTTTTCTATATTAAGGGGTATCTAAATGAATGAAAAATGGACAATTATAGATGCATTGCGTCATTCAAGACATGATTGGCTCAATCGTATGCAGATGGTGAAAGGAAACCTTTCCCTTGGAAAAGTGGAAGAGATTCATAGTCTCATCGATCGTTTTGTCCAAGAAGCGAGACAAGAATCCAATCTGATAGGGCTATCAATGCCTTTATTTTCAGAGTGGATTTTAACATATAATTGGAAACAGCAGCCGTGCTTATTGGAGTACGAAGTATTAGGGAAATTACATAACTTATCTCACTTAGATGAGACTGTATGTATATGGACGAATCAATTTTTCTCAATACTTCAGCATAGTTTAGACGTATATGTTGAAAATTATGTTTGTATCACAATTGAATGTGACGCGGAGAATGCTCGTTTCTTTTTTGATTTTCGTGGTAAGCTAACGAGTGTAGAAAAACTACAGAATTGGCTTGCGAACCAAAACAATAAATGGTATTCCATTTCTTATACAGTACGAGACGAAGAAGTCTCAGTTATATTACAACCAATCGAAAAAAGTGTGGTGAAATAATGTTTGTAGATCAGGTCAAGATATATGTAAAAGGCGGCGACGGTGGTAACGGAATGGTTGCGTATCGTCGTGAGAAGTATGTACCTAAAGGTGGCCCAGCAGGTGGCGACGGTGGTAAAGGTGCAGATGTTGTTTTTGTTGTTGAGGAAGGCTTACGTACATTAATGGACTTCCGCTACCAACGTCATTTCAAAGCTGATCGTGGTCAGCATGGAATGAGTAAAGGTCAGCATGGTCGTAAATCTGAAGATTTAATCGTAAAGGTTCCACCGGGAACAATAGTAAAAGATGAAAAAACAGGTGAAATTCTTGCCGATTTAGTAACGCATGGACAAACAGCTGTAATCGCAAAGGGTGGCCGCGGTGGTCGTGGTAACTCACGTTTCGCAACACCGACGAACCCAGCGCCAGAAATCGCTGAGAACGGTGAACCAGGTCAAGAACGTGATGTCACGCTAGAACTTAAAGTGCTAGCAGATGTTGGACTTGTTGGATTCCCAAGTGTAGGTAAATCTACATTATTATCTGTTGTATCATCAGCGCGTCCAAAAATTGCAGAGTATCACTTTACAACAATCGTTCCGAATCTTGGTGTTGTTGAAACTGGTGATAACCGCAGCTTCGTTATGGCTGACCTTCCTGGACTAATTGAAGGTGCACATGCCGGCGTCGGACTTGGACACCAATTCTTACGTCATATTGAGCGTACACGTGTAATCGTGCACGTTATCGATATGTCTGGTTTAGAAGGTCGTGAGCCATATGAAGATTATGTAACAATCAATAGTGAACTAAAAGAATACAATATGCGTTTAACTGAGCGTCCACAAGTTGTTGTTGCAAACAAAATGGATATGCCAGGTGCAGAAGAAAACTTACAAGCATTTAAAGAAAAATTGGGAGACGAAGTGAAAATTTTCCCAATCTCAGCTGTAACGAAACAAGGTGTTCGTGACTTACTATTTGAAGTAGCGAACTTATTAGAAACAACACCAGAATTCCCAATGTACGATGATGTAGAAGAATCTGAAGCAAGTGTAATGTACAAATTTGAATCTGAATCTAATTTTGAAATTACACGCGAAAGTGATGGCACATTTGTTATTTCTGGTTATGATATTGAGAAAACATTCAAAATGACAGACTTCTCACGTGATGAATCTGTACGCCGATTTGCTCGTCAAATGCGTGGAATGGGTATTGATGAAGCCCTTCGTGCACGTGGTGCAGTAGACGGAGATATTGTAAAAATTCTTGAATATCAATTTGAATTTATCGATTAAGACTGCCGAAATATGGCAGTTTTTTTTATTGTAAATGTCTGATTCATATAGGAAAAAATACCCACTAATTAAATTTTCAATTTATAATAGAACAAGGAGTGGCTTTGGAAGAATTTTTTATGGGGAGAAAACGAACATGTATAAAATATTAATTGTAGAAGACGATGAAAAAATAGCGGGAATATTAGAGGAGCATTTAGAAAGGTATGGCTATCAATCATTTAGAGCAAGTGATTTACGTCATATAAAAGATGAGTTCGTGAAAATAAATCCTCATCTCGTATTACTGGATATTAATTTACCATATTTTGATGGTTTTTATTGGTGTCGTCAAATTCGTACTGTATCGAATGCGCCGATTATTTTTGTTTCTGCAAGAACAGGGGAAATGGATCAAGTAATGGCGATCGAGAATGGCGGAGATGATTACATTACGAAGCCATTCCATTTAGATATTGTAATGGCTAAGGTGAAAAGTGCACTTCGCCGTGGCTATGGTGAGTATGCCTCTGTTGCTGAGAGTGATTGTTTAGGTGTAAATGGACTGTTGTTATTTCCGTCCCAGCACATTGTTGAGTGGCAGGGGCAACAAACGGAGCTGACAAAAAATGAATTTTACTTATTAGAATGCTTAATGAAACAAGCAAATCAATATGTAACGCGTGAAGAACTGTTAGAAGCCCTGTGGGACGAGGTAGCTTTTGTTGATGATAATACATTAACCGTAAATGTAAAACGCGTAAGGAAGAAACTAGAGGAGCTAGGCATTCAAAATGCGATTGTAACGAAACGCGGATATGGTTATGCGCTTCTTACAGAGTGGGGCGAAGGGCATGAAGGTTAAAAATTACCTCATGGACCGTTTTTCTTTACTTCTTTCTTATATTATTAGCCTTTGTTTATTTGGGCTCGTTTTGCAGTTGCAAAGTCTTTTAGAAAAAAGATCCATTGATTGGAGTACGTGGTTATATGGGCTTTTATTAGGGACAGTTGTATTTACTGTATACCTCATTTACGACTATCGAAAACGAAGTGTATTTTTAAAAAGAATCGAAAAATATGTTGCTAGCGGAAATACATTACACGACTCTTTACTTATTGATACTTCTTATACGTCAGAGCAAGAGATGGTTGTTGAATCGTTTACGCTATTAAGACAGCAATATATGAATGAAGTTCATAAACAACATGCGAAAGAACAACAGCAAATGATATTTATGAACCAATGGATTCATCAAATGAAAACACCAGTATCGGTTATAGAATTGCTATTGCAAAAGTTTGGTAAAGAGCATCGTGAAGCAAGAGCAACAGTTGAAAGTATTCGTGAAGAAAATAATCGTATACTAAATGGTTTAGATTTAGCGTTACATATGGCAAGGTTAGAGCAATTTGCGAAAGATTATAAAGTAGAAGTAGTAAATGTGATAGATATCATCAGGGGTATTATTAATGAAAATCGAAAATCTTTCATTCAATCGTCGGTATTTCCGAAAGTAATGTTTGATGAAGATACTTGTATGGTTGCCTCTGATAGAAAATGGCTCAGTATTGCTATAGGGCAAATTGTTGTAAATGCAATTAAGTATACGAAAATTTCAGAAGCAGAGAAAAAGGAAATTCAATTTCAAATTGAAGAGAAAGATCAAAAGGTGTTACTACATATTAAGGACAATGGAATTGGTATTCCAGAGCAAGATGTAAAACGTATATTTGATCCATTCTTTACGGGAATAAATGGCCGTAAAACGAGAGAAGCGACTGGAATGGGTTTATATATTACGAAGGAAATTTGCGATAATTTACATCATGGAATGTATGTGCAATCGGCTGAAGGGGAAGAGACAACATTCACGTTCCAATTTGCAAAAGATGAAGAATATCATACATTAATGAGAAAAATGACAAAACTGTAAGATAACAAAACGTTTTGTAAGGGAAATCACTCGTTTCTTTTTCTTATTTTTCTTATAGTAAGTGTAAGAAGAAAACACATAGGGGGACTAGAAATGAGTGTTCTTGAAGTAAAAGGATTAACAAAAGTGTACCAATCAAAAGGTTCAGTAGCGACGACTGCTTTAAACGATATAAATTTTAAAATAGAAGAAGGCGAATTTGTAGGAATTATGGGGCCTTCAGGGAGCGGGAAAACAACGCTTTTAAACTTATTAGCAACAATTGATAAGCAAACTTCAGGTCATGTGCTTGTAAATGGTGAAGAAATTAATCAAATGCGTGCTGCAAAATTAGCGGAGTTTCGCCGTACACATTTAGGATTCATTTTCCAGGATTTTAACTTACTTGATACGTTATCGATTAAAGAAAATATCATTTTACCACTTGTAATGGCGAAGAAATCTGTAAATGAAATCGATGCGAAAGTGCTTGAGATTGCAAAATTTTTAAATATCGAAGAAATTTTAAATAAAAAAGTATATGAAGTGTCAGGCGGACAACAACAACGTGCAGCAGCAGCGAGAGCGATCATTCATGAACCTACGCTAATTTTAGCGGATGAGCCAACTGGAAACTTAGATTCGAAGTCAGCAAAATCATTAATGAGTGCATTGCAAGATTTACATGAACAAAAGAAAGTGACAATTGCAATGGTAACGCATGATCCAGTAGCAGCGAGTTATTGCGAACGTATTCTTTTCATTCGCGACGGAGAAATTTTCTCAGAAATACATAAAGGAAGAACGAAACAAGCCTTTTTCCAAGAAATTCTGGACGTACTTGCGATGCTAGGAGGAGAATATCATGAACTTTCGCCAGCTCGCGCTTAATAACGTAAAAGGAAATTGGCGTAATTATAAAGCTTTCCTTATTAGTAGCTGTTTATCGATTGTCGTATTTTTCATGTATGCTTCCTTTATTTATCATCCAGATGTCGTAAGTGGTAATATTAGTATGAGAGAGATGATTTCAAAAGGGCTAGAATCGATGAATTATATTGTAGTCATCTTCTCAGCACTCTTTATTTTATATGCAAATTCAACATTTTTACGAGCAAGAAAAAAAGAGTTTGGTCTATTAACATTAATAGGTGGAACAAAATCTCAACTTGGCCGAATGATTATATTAGAACAGCTTATGTTAGGTAGTATTGCAATTGTAGTAGGTATTGGGCTTGGCATGCTTTGTTCAAAGTTATTTTTCCAAGCATTAAGCGTAATATTGAAAATAGATAAAACACTTCCACTCGTATGGAATAGTAAAGCAATTCTTATTACAGCAGGTGTATACTTTATTCTATTTTTAATCCTATCATTGTTTAGTGTTTGGACAGTAGGACGCTTGCAAATTATTGATTTATTAAGAGAAGCAAGAAAACAAAAAGTAGAACCTTTTGCATTTACATCGTTATGTGTAGTTGGTATAGGATGTATTATTGTTGCATATGTACTTAGCTTCCAAGTGACATTTATGAATTTTATCATTCTGTTTTTACCGATTGTAGGGCTGACGATAGGCGGAACTTATTTACTGTTTACACAAGGTAGTACAGTCGTATTAAAGGCGTTACAAAAACGAAAAAAATCTTTTTATACATATCCAAATATGTTCGTACTTAGCAATCTTATTTATAAAATGAAAGATAATGCTCGTTTTCTATTTGTAATTTCTATTATTACGGCGGTTGTATCTTCAGCAGTTGGTACACTGTACGTGTTTTTTGAGGATATGAGTTATAAGGCAGCAACTAGTACCCCGCATGCTATTTCGTACGAGGAAAAGGGAATAAATACGCATAATGTCATAAAAGAAGGAAAAGCAAAAGAATTAATAAAAAAACACGGATTTGAAGATGTGCGAGAAGTAACGTACGTAAAACTTCCTGGAAGTCAAAAAATCACGATGTTTAACGGTGAACATGAAGTGCCGATGGCGATTATTTCAGAAAAAGAATATAACGCTGAAGTACGTAAACAAAAGAGAGAGCAAGTTAGAGAAGTTCATAATGCACCAGGTAGTGCAACGATGGTCATAATGGATATAGCGAACGACATGATGAAGATAGATCGTTCAAAACCGTATGAATTTAAAATGAACGGCCAAACGCAGTCTGTTCAATTAAATGAGCCAACTCCATTTTCTGTTTTTAATGATAGTGAATATCTCATTGTGAATGATCAAGATTTTGAGAAATACGCAAAGCTTGTACCAAATGAAGAAAAGACGAAATATTACGGTTATTATATAGAAGACTGGAAAAGTACGGAAGACCTTGTGTTAGATTTGAAAAATGAAATTGCACCAGATAAGCAAATGGAACTAAACAACTCAGTGCTCGCTTATAAAAATATAAGGGAATCAGGAGCAATTACGATGTTTATCGGTTTCTTCGTAGCTGTGCTGTTCTTTTTCTTCGCTTGTAGTATGACATACTTTAAATGGTTTAACGATAAAGAACAAGATCGTATTCAATTTAAATCGTTAAAGAGAATCGGTATGACAGATAAAGAAATTCGCAAAATTGCAATTCGACAAATGGGCGTTATCTTCTTTATCCCAATTTTAATCGGTGCAATTCATAGTGGATTTGCTCTTCATACGTTAGGGAAAATGCTTTATATCGATTTGTGGAAATCAGGAGCGATTGTAATTGGGACGTACGTTGTAGCTTCTGCGATTTACTTTATGATTGCACAAAGAGGATATTTGAAACACGTGCAAAGCTAGAGAAACCTCTAGCTTTTTGCCTATGTAGTAAGTTATAGGGGGACGATAGATGAACATTCGGCAACTAGCGCTACAAAATATAAAAGGAAATTGGCGTAATTATAAAGTGTTTTTCTTAAGTAGTTGCTTTGCAATATTCGCGTCTTTTGCATACATGTCTGTCATTGTACATCCGTATATGCAAGAGACGATGTGGTATCAAAACGTACGCTGGGGACTTATCATATGTAATGTTATAATTATTTCTTTTTTTGTCATATTTATTTTGTACTCTACTTCTATTTTCATAGAGGCACGTAAGAAAGAATTAGGATTATACATGTTAATGGGAGCAACGAAATCTAACGTAATAGGAGTAATTATGACCGAGCAAATATTGATCGGGGTATTTGCTAATATTTTCGGTATTGGGCTTGGTATGATCTTTTTAAAGCTCTTCTTCATGGTGTTTAGTATGTTACTGGGGCTTCCGAAAGAACTCCCTGTCATATTTGACGTGAGAGCAATCGGGGGAACGTTTATTGTATATATGGTCGTATTTGTTGTCTTATCTTTTATAAGTGCTTTGCGTATATGGAATATAAAAATCATTCGGTTATTAAAAGAATTTCGCAAGGATAGAAAAGAGAAGAAAACATCAATGCGGCTTTGTATATTCGGATTTATTTGCTTAGGTATAGGATATGCGTTAGCGTTACAAGCGACTATACCAACGATAGCATTCTATTTTTTTCCTGTGTCTATACTTGTCTTTTTCGGAACGTATTTTTCTTTTACACACGGCACTGCTCAAATATTAGAAATAATAAAACGAAATAAAAAGATTATGTATACATATCCGTATTTATTTATAGTGAATCAATTGTCACATCGAATGAAGGAAAATGGTCGTTTTTTCTTTCTAATGTCAATGGCAACGACGTTTGTAGTTACGGCAACAGGTACGGTGTTCTTATATTTTTCTGGTATGCAAGATATGTGGCGGAGCGGGGGCGTACACTCATTTTCTTACATAGAAAAGGGTACTTCTTCTCATGAAGTCTTTGCGGAAGGCACGGTTGAACAATTATTGCACCAATATGGATATAATGACTTTCAATCTATGAGTTTTATTGGAGTGTATGCATCTTTTCAGTCCAATAAGGGAGAAATAGAAGTAGCGCCGCTCATTAAAGAAAGTGAATACAATCAAGAGGCAAGAAAACAAAAACAGAAAACGTATCATCCTAAAAAAGGAACAGTTACACTCGTTTATTATAATAAATACAATAATTCGAATGTATATAATCAAAAAGAGATTCAATTGCAAGTAATGAATCAACCATATCAATTCGTATTTAACGGCCAGAAAGAAGGGGTTCAATTTAACTATCATCCTTCGCACATTAATGGTCTGTTCTTCGTTATGAATGATGAAGATTTTGATAGTATAGCAAATCAGGTTCCTGATTCTGAAAAAATGATATATAGAGGCTACACATTACCAAATATCGAAAAGACGAAGAGATTAAATGAAGATTTACGGAAACATATGAAACAAGATAATAATGCATTTCGAAGCAATATGGAGTTATATGTAAATATGAAAGAAGGCGGCGATATTACTCTATTTGTAGGCTCATTTATTAGTATATTGTTCTTTCTTACTTCATGTAGTATCGTGTATTTTAAATGGTTCCATAATATTGCATCGGACCGAAAGCAGTATGGTGCACTCTCTAAACTTGGAATGACGAAGGAAGAAGTATGGAAAATTTCTCGTTGGCAATTATGTATGCTATTTTTTGCGCCAATTATAGTAGGGAGTATGCATAGTGCAGTTGCGTTATATACGTTTCATAATACGCTTTTTATGGATGGATCATTAAGAAAAGTAGGTTTGTTCATTCTGTTTTATATCGCTGCATGTATCATTTATTTCTTCTTCGCTCAAAGAGAATATAAGAAACATTTAGACTAGCGAAAGTTAGTCTTTTTTTAATATTCGAAATTTACATAGAAGAATATAAAAAATTATGGTATAACAGTAAGAAAACGAAAAAGAGGGGAAAAGACGATGATTCGAGTAGGATATTTAGGACCAGAAGCAACATTTACAAATATGGCGGTGAGTCGTTTTTTTCCGGAAGCAGAGCATGTGCCGTATCGAACGATTCCGGATTGTATGGATGCAGCTGCAAATGGAAATGTAGATTATGCAGTGGTACCACTAGAAAATGCCATAGAAGGCTCAGTGAATATAACAGTTGATTACCTCGTACATGAGCAGCCGCTTTCCATTGTAGGAGAAATTACAGTACCCATTCAGCAGCACCTACTTGTACATCCGCAGTATGCAGAAGTTTGGGAAGAAGTATATGCAGTGCATTCTCATCCACACGCTATTGCGCAATGTCATAAATTTTTAAATGAAGAGTTAAAAGGGGTAACTGTCCGAGATATGACATCAACAAGTGCAGCTGCGCAATATGTGAAAGAACATCCTGAAGAAAAAATTGCTGCCATTGCAAATGAAGCGGCCGCAGAAAAATACGGTTTAACAATTGTAAGGCGTGATATTCATACGCACAAAAACAATCATACACGCTTCCTAGTGCTCCATAAGAAAAAGAAAGCCATACTTCCAAATAACGGAGAAAACCGCGGAGAGAAAACGACGCTTATGATAACGTTACCTGCTGATTATGCAGGGGCACTATATCAAGTGCTATCAGCTTTCGCATGGAGAAAATTAAATCTATCAAAAATCGAATCGCGTCCGATGAAAACAGGACTAGGAAATTACTTTTTCTTAATTGATGTCGATAAAGCATACGATGATGTATTATTGCCAGGCGTAACGATGGAACTTGAAGCGCTCGGTTTTTCTGTTACTGTGCTCGGGAGTTATTCTTCTTATTGGTTGTAAGAGAGGTGGATGAACTGTCGACATTTCCCTTCTAATTGCTGATATAATTTCATCGGATAATACATTTTGTGATAGATAAATAGAATCCCACCTATAAATGGTGGGATTCTATTTATTTTAACTTCGCAAGACGATCCTCTAACTGCCCACGCCAAATATCGGCTAGTTCTGGAACAGCAAGAATCTTTTCGATGCCATCTTTATCTTTTCTATTATGAAAATAAATTTCGTTAGAGAACAAAACAGAAACATTGCGCGGTTGACGTTCTAGTAATGTAATTTTAGAATCTTTACGTACAGTACCTTCTTGAAGAACGCGACATAGATAACCAGTAAATCCATTTGCTACAATGCGCGGCAGTATGCCAGGAATACCAAGGCGTTTTGAAATTGTGCTACAAGGTACTCTCGCTTGTGTCACTTGAATGATTGCTTCACCTAGTTGATATGTATCTCCGATGCAAACATCACGCTCTAACATATTTGTTACGGTAATGTTTTCGCCAAATGTGGAAGCTGGAAGCGTAGTTTGAAATTCTTCTTCCCATAGTGCGTAATGTTCGTGTGGGTACACACAAACTGCGCGGTCAGGTCCCCCGTGGTGTTTTAAATCCGCTACATCATCACCACGAAATCCATCTTTTGAGAGAAAAGCTTCTTCTGCAAGTTCTTTACATATACCAGTAATCATTTCTTTATCTTCGCTATACTTCATTTGTTTTGGTTTGCCAATGCTAAAGTGAACGAGTTCAATTCCCATGTTTGATCCCCTTTACAATTGATTACAATATTATATCACTAAAAAAGCACAGAGAATGATAAAAACTCTGTGCTTTACATGAATTAATAAACGAGAAATCCTGCTTTATCTAGTGCCTCGCAAGCAGCGTCTAATTTCTCTTTCGAATCTGCCTCAATTGTATGTAAGTGAATACCATCTGTTAGTTGCGAAAGATAGGAAGCATTCGTGTTTTCAATTTTTTGTAAATATTGCTCTACATCAAAGCGATTACTTACCATGATGGACGCTGTTAAGTCACCGTATACAGGATGCTCAACTTTTACATCTTTAATCGTAACGCCGTGGTCAACAAGCATTGTAAGTTCTTGACGTACTTCCGCTGGTTTATGTTGGCATACAATTACGCGTTCGAAAGCTTGTTGTTTCTCTTGTGGTTTTAAATATAAATACCCTTGAGCAGTCGCAATAATTGGTTCGTTTCGTGCTTTAAGCAAGGAAATATCTTGCACGATAACTTGTCTACTTACATTTGTCTTTTTCGATAGTTCATTCCCAGATAACGGTTCGTTTGCAGCGAGAAGCCACTGAAGGATAAGTTGTCGTCTTTCTTCACCTAAAATCTTTTTTTGTTCATTTTGTTTCATTATGATTTAACACCTCTATAAAATTGATTTCCAATTGTGTGTAGTGCATGAATAGTAGTATCAATTTGATCTTTCGTTGTTTGTTGTCCGAAAGAGAAGCGAACATATTGTTTTGCCTCTTCATACGTTTTTCCAATTGCAAGCATTGTTTTCGAAGGTTCTTGTTTACCGACTTGGCAAGCACTTCCAGTGGAGATGGCAATACCATGGCGATTACATTCTAGCATTGTATATTGACCTTCTATTCCTTTTATTGTAACCCCAACAATATGTGGTAAACAAGAAGTAGAATGACCTTCTACTTGAATTTCTAGAGGAAGCGCTTGTAAATGTCTTAAAAAGTAGGATCGTAACTCTTTAAAACGTAAGCTCTCTTCTTGTTGATTTTTTAATATATTCTCAGCAGCTGTTAAAAAAGATGCGATGCCAGGAACGTTTACTGTACCTGGGCGAAATCCTTTTTCATGAGAAGTTCCTGGAAATATTTGTGCCCAGCGAACTTGGGGATTTATATAGCAAGCGCCAACACCCTTTGGTCCGTATATTTTATGTGCTGAAACAGAGAGACTATCAATTCCCATCTCAAAAACATTGATAGGAAGTTTACCAAATGTTTGTACACAATCTGAATGAAATAAAACGTTATATTTTTTTAAAAGTGCCCCGATCTCTGTGATGTTTTGAACGGTTCCGATTTCAGAGTTTCCATGCTGTATGCTTGCTAGAACAGTATTTTCTGTAATAGCTGTTTCTAAATCTTCTAAATGAATTAGCCCGTCTTCATCAACAGGTATTTCAGTAATGGTATACCCTTCTGATTGTAAGGATTGAAAATAACTTCGAATGGATGCGTGTTCCATAGGTGTCGTAATAATGTGTTTCTTATTTCGAGCATTGAGAAGGGATTGAATCGCAAGGTAGTTGGATTCTGAGCCACCGCTTGTGAAGAATGCCCCTTGTTCCTTTCCACCAATCATTTCAGCAAATGTTTTTCGGCAAACTTGTAATAAAGAAGAGGCTGTTCCTCCAATATCATGTAAACTTTGTTCATTTCCGAAGTATTGCGATGCTGCTTTCATATATGTGTGTAATGCTTCTTCACTCATAGGTGTAGTAGCTGCATAGTCAAGATATATCATCATGTAAGTTCCTCTCCCTAGTAAGAGTTACATTTCTTGTATTTTTTAAATGGTAGTGAAAATAAGAATTATAAAAAAACTCTTGTCATTATTTTAAAACTATGTAAATATAGGTGTCAAGACAGTTGAAAAGTGTAAAGTAGGAGGCAACAATTATGCCAAGTGCAGATGTCTTAATTATTGGAAGTGGCGTTGCGGCACTTCGTGTTGCGAAAGAGATTTGTCACGAAAAGAATGTGATTATTATCACAAAGGAAACAAATCGTAATAATAATACATATTTAGCGCAAGGTGGAATTGCCGCAGCAGTTGCAACATATGACAATCCAAATGATCATTTTGAAGATACGTTAGTAGCAGGATGTCATTATAACAATGAAGATGTGGTCCGTTATTTAGTCGAGGAAGGACCGAAAGAAATGAATAATCTCATTGAAAATGGAATGAAATTTGATGGAGATGAAACGGGTCCTCATCTTGGAAAAGAAGGCGCACATCGAAAGCGTCGTATTTTACATGCAGGTGGCGATGCAACAGGAAAGAATTTATTAGAGCATTTCATTCAAGAAGTAGCTCCGCACGTTACGGTAGTGGAACAGGAAATGGTGCTCGATTTTATTATAGAAAATGATAAATGTGTTGGAGTTTTAACAAGAACTAGTGAAGGGAAGTTGAAGCGTTACGTTGCAGATTATACGGTGTTAGCAACAGGTGGGATTGGCGGTTTATACGCCTTTACTTCTAACGATAAGACAATTACGGGTGATGGACTTGCGATGGTGTACCGCGCAGGCGGGGAGCTCGTAGATTTAGAGTTTGTACAGTTTCATCCAACAATGTTATACGCGAACGGGCGATGCTGCGGCCTCGTCTCTGAAGCTGTCCGTGGTGAAGGAGCTGTCCTTATGAATGGAAAAGGGCAGCGTTTTATGATGAATATACACCCTGATCACGATCTCGCACCACGTGATGTAGTAGCAAGAGCGATTCATGAGCAGCTTTTGGCGGGTGAACAAGTGTATGTGAATATCGAGTCTATTCAAAATTTCGAAGGACGTTTTCCGACTGTATCATCATTGTGTGAAAAGAATGGTGTCGATATAAATGAAAAACGCATTCCAGTCGTACCCGGTGCTCATTTTCATATGGGCGGCGTGAAAACGAACTGTGATGGGGAGACGTCCATTCCAAATTTATATGCGGTCGGTGAAGTAGCTTGTAATGGTGTTCATGGAGCAAATAGATTAGCAAGTAATTCATTATTAGAAAGTCTTGTGTTTGGAAAAAGAATAGGACAACATATTTTAACGAAAGCGACAAAAGAAAGCTGGAACAACGTGGCTGGGAAGGAAAAGAAGTTTATCGTTCTGAATCATTTGCCGGCGAAAGAAGAAATACAAGAATGCATGATGAAATATGTTGGGATTGTGCGAACAGAGAAAAGTTTATCTTATGCAAAGAGATGGCTTAGTAAGTACGGTGTTCGAAATATGATATTACAACATGATGCTCTTACAAATGAAGAGATAACGCTTATTAATATGTTAACAGCCTGTGAGCTTATAGTCGTGTCAGCTTTGCAAAGAGAAGAAAGTATTGGTGGCCATTATCGAAGTGACTATCCAGATAGAAATAGCGTAAAAAAAGAGATCGTTCGAGTGAAAAGAAAACTACAACTTGTGTGATGAAGGGAAGATGGGCTCTATGAACACGATAAAAGTGAAAGAAGCATTAAATCGATTTTTTCTAGAAGATATAGGAGAAAGAGATGTAACATCTCAGCTTATTTTTCCAGACAATTTACTTTCAAAAGGAACGTTTCTTGCGAAGGATACAGGTGTCTTTGCGGGGCGTTTAGTAATTGAAGAAGGATTTAAATTAATTGATGAAAGAATTGAAGTGGAGCTTCATAAAAAAGATGGAGATCTTGTAGAAAAGGGCGAAATAATAGCAACTGCGCAAGGACCAATTGCTTCGTTATTGACGGCAGAGCGCGTTATATTAAACGTTATCCAGCGTATGAGCGGGATAGCTACGATGACACATAAAGCTGTTCTTGCTTTAGATAGCGGCCATACACGTATTTGCGATACGCGAAAAACGATGCCAGGGCTACGCATGTTTGATAAGTACGCAGTCGTGTGCGGAGGCGGATTTAATCACCGTTTCGGTTTATATGACGGTGTCATGATTAAAGACAATCATATTGCTTTTGCTGGTTCTATTACGAAAGCTGTTACATCGGTGAAAGAAAAATTAGGACATATGGTGAAAGTAGAAGTGGAAACAGAAACGGAGGAGCAAGTGAGAGAGGCTGTAGCTGCTGGTGCAGATATTATTATGTTTGATAACCGTACGCCAGATGAGATCCGGGAGTTTTCAAAGATTGTACCAAGTGCCATCGTTACGGAAGCATCAGGAGGCATTACAATTGAAGATTTATCGAAATATGGAAAAACAGGGGTCGATTATATTTCACTTGGAGCGTTAACACATTCAGTGAAAGCACTTGATATTAGTTTCAATATTGAGGCGTAAGGAAAGTGGCTTAGAGGGGGAGAAAGGAATATGAGTGTTTTAGAAAAAGTGCAACCGATTGAAACGATGTTACCAGAGCGTTATTACACGATGACAACAGAAGAAATGGAAAAGCGTGTTCGTGAAATTAAAGCAAAAATGGGGAAAACACTATTTATTCCAGGACATCATTACCAAAAAGATGAAGTGGTACAATTTTCTGATGCAGCAGGAGATTCACTTCAGCTTGCACAAGTTGCAGCGAGCAATAAAGAAGCGAAATATATTGTATTTTGCGGTGTACACTTTATGGCAGAAACAGCAGATATGTTAACGACAGATGATCAAATCGTTATTTTGCCAGATATGCGCGCAGGTTGCTCGATGGCAGATATGGCAGATATTGAACAAACAGAAAGGGCATGGAAAGAGCTCGCAAAATTATTTGGAGATACGATGATTCCGTTAACATATGTTAACTCTACAGCTGCAATTAAAGCGTTTTGTGGTCGTAATGGCGGAGCAACAGTAACTTCTTCTAATGCAAAACAAATGGTGTCTTGGGCGTTTACACAAAAAGAGCGTCTTGTCTTTTTACCGGATCAACATTTAGGAAGAAATACAGCTTACGATTTAGGTATCCCATTAGATAAAATGGCAGTATGGGACCCACATACAGATTCATTAGAGTACGATGGAGATATAGAAGAAATTCAAGTGATTTTATGGAAAGGGCATTGTTCGGTTCATCAAAACTTTACAGTGAAAAACATTGAGAACGTACGGAAAAATCATCCGGATATGAATATTATTGTACATCCAGAATGTTGCTATGAGGTCGTTGATGCTTCGGATTACGCAGGATCAACGAAATATATTATTGATATGATTGAAGCAGCGCCACCTGGAAGTAAATGGGCAATTGGTACAGAGATGAATTTAGTGAACCGAATTATTCAGCAACATCCAGATAAAGAGATTGTTTCACTTAATCCATTTATGTGTCCGTGTTTAACGATGAATCGAATTGATCTGCCGCACTTATTATGGGTGCTTGAAACGGTAGAAAGAGGAGAAGAAATTAACGTTATTAGCGTAGATAAACAAGTGACTGAAGAAGCGGTTCTTGCATTAAATCGTATGTTAGAGCGTGTGTAAAGCAACGGTATTTCTGTTGCTTTTTTTCATGCATATAATCATAACGAGAACGAAATGGGCATACATTGTTTTGAAGAAATCATTGTGATTTTCTTATGCTTATTCCACTTCTAATCATATTGAAAATCGAAGAAGTGATACAAGTGAAAAGAAGTTAGCGTTATTTAGAAAGGGTTACTTCATGAGATTTGTTACTTATAGATAAGTTATACAGGAGGGGGAAAATTTGAAAATTCATATCGTGCAAAAAGGGGATACCCTTTGGAAAATTGCGAAAAAGTACGGAGTAGATTTTGATACGTTGAAAAATACAAATACACAACTTAGTAATCCAGATTTAATCATGCCAGGTATGAAAATTAAAGTACCATCAAACAGCGTTCACGTGAAACAACATGCTGGAGCAGGTTCATCACCTCCAAAACAATACGTAAAAGAAGTACAACAAAAAGAATTTGCAGCAACGCCAACTCCGCTTGGAATAGAGGATGAGGAAGAAGTTACGTATCAATCAGCGCCGATTACACAGCAACCTGCTATGCAACAAACACAAAAAGAAGTGCAAGTAAAACCACAGAAGGAAATGCAAGTGAAACCACAAAAAGAGGTACAGGTAAAACCACAGAAGGAAATGCAAGTGAAACCGCAAAAAGAAGTGCAGGTAAAGCCACAAAAAGAGGTGCAAAAAGAAAAGCCAATTCAAATAGAAAAACCAGTTGAAAAACCGTCTGTTATTCAAAAACCAACTGTTATAGAAAAACAAAAACCAGCAGAAAAAGAAAACACAAAGTTTTCGGTAAATGTATTACCACAGCCGCCGCAACCACCAATAAAAGCAAAAAAAGAATATAAAATTTCAGATGTAATTAAAAAAGGAAGTGAGTTAATTGCTCCTCAAATTACTAAAATGAAACCTAATAACATCATTTCTCCGCAAACGAAAAAAGATAATATCGTGTCACCGCAAGTAAAGAAAGAAAACATAGGAAATATCGTGTCACCACAAGTAAAGAAAGAAAATGTAGGGAATATCGTGTCACCGCAAGTGAAGAAAGAAAATGTAGGGAATATCGTGTCACCGCAAGTAAAGAAAGAAAATGTAGGGAATATCGTGTCACCACAAGTAAAGAAAGAAAATGTAGGAAATATCGTGTCACCAAATGTATTGAAAGAAAATGCAGTTATTCCACAAGTAATACCGCCAAATATTCAAATACCAAACATCATGCCAATAATGGATAACAATCAAATGCCAAACATGATGCCAATAATGGATAACAATCAAATGCCAAATATGATGCCAATAATGGATAACAATCAACCGCCAAATATGATGCCAATCATGGATAACAATCAACCGCC